>NZ_JBXAOA010000011.1:0-155331 GCF_058802325.1 Pseudomonas sp. GW822-FHT02E03
CCCCCCCCCCCCCCCCCCCCCCCCCCCCCCCCCCCCCCCCCCCCCCCCCCCCCCCCCCCCCGCTCCCACAGGGGGATGGAGGTTAGTTGTCGTAACCCAGGTTAGGCGCCAGCCAACGCTCGGTCACGCTCAATTCCTGACCTTTGCGCGAGGTGTAGCTCTGCACCTGATCCTTGTCGATCTTGCCCACGGCGAAGTACTGCGCCTGTGGGTGAGCGAAGTACCAGCCGCTGACCGCTGCCGCCGGGAACATGGCGTAGTGCTCGGTGAGGAACACGCCGCTGCGGCCGGCTTTGAGCTCTTCCGCTTCCGGGTCCAGCAGCTTGAACAGCGTGGCTTTCTCGGTGTGATCCGGGCACGCCGGGTAGCCTGGAGCGGGGCGGATGCCGGTGTATTGCTCTTTGATCAGCGCCTCGTTGTCCAGCGTCTCGTCCTTGGCGTAGCCCCAGTAGTCTTTACGCACCTGTTGGTGCAACCACTCGGCACAGGCCTCGGCCAGGCGGTCGGCCAGGGCCTTGACCATGATCGAGTTGTAGTCGTCGCCCGCATCCTGATAGGCCTTGGCCACTTCTTCGGCGCCGATCCCTGCGGTGGTGATGAAGCCCCCCACGTAATCGGTCACGCCGCTGTCCTTGGGCGCAACGAAGTCGGCCAGGGAGAAGTTCGGTTTGCCATCAGTCTTGATGATCTGCTGGCGCAAGTGATGCAGCTTGGCCAATGGCTTGCCGTCATCGTCGTAGACTTCGATGTCATCGTCGCGCACCTGATTGGCCGGCCAGAAACCGAACACCGCACGGGCGCTGATGAGTTTTTCGTCGATCAGTTTGGCAAGCATTTCCTGGGCATCGGCGTACAGCGCGGTGGCGGCTTCACCGACCACTTCGTCCTTGAGGATGCGCGGGAATTTACCGGCCAGGTCCCAGGAGATGAAGAACGGTGTCCAGTCGATGTACTCGGCCAGCACCTTCAGGTCAATGTTGTCCAGCACCTTGGCGCCGGTGAACGTCGGTTTGACCGGTTCGTAGCTGCCCCAGTCGAACTGCGGCTTCTTGGCGATGGCCACCGGGTAGCTCAGGCGTTCGGTACGGGCGCTGCGGTTGGCGGTGCGCTCGCGAACGTCGATGTATTCCAGGCGAGTCTTCTCGACAAAACCGGCCTTCAGCTCCTTGGACAGCAATTGCGTCGCCACGCCCACAGCGCGGGAGGCATCGGTGACGTAGATCACCGCGTCGTTGCTGTACTTGGGCTCGATCTTCACCGCCGTGTGCGCCTTGGACGTGGTCGCGCCACCGATCATCAACGGCAGATGGAAGTCCTGACGCTGCATCTCGCGGGCCACGTGAACCATTTCGTCCAGCGAAGGCGTGATCAAACCGGACAGGCCGATGATGTCGCATTTCTGTTCTTTGGCGACTTGCAGGATCTTCTCTGCCGGCACCATCACGCCAAGGTCGACGATGTCATAGCCGTTACAGCCCAGCACCACGCCAACGATGTTCTTGCCGATGTCGTGTACGTCGCCCTTGACCGTGGCCATCAGGATCTTGCCCTTGGCTTCTGGCTTGTCGCCTTTTTCCAGTTCGATGAACGGGATCAAGTGGGCCACGGCCTGCTTCATCACGCGGGCGGACTTCACCACTTGCGGCAGGAACATTTTGCCGGCGCCGAACAAGTCGCCGACGATGTTCATGCCGGACATCAGCGGGCCTTCGATCACTTCGATCGGGCGCGCAAAGGACTGACGCGACTCTTCGGTGTCTTCGACGATGTGGGTGGTAATGCCTTTGACCAGTGCATGTTCCAGACGCTTGTTGACGTCCCAGTTGCGCCACTCTTCGGTCTCGGCTTCCTTGACGCTGCCGTCGCCCTTGTACTTGTCGGCGATGGCGAGGAGGGCGTCGGTGCCTTCCGGGGTGCGGTTGAGGATCACGTCTTCGACGGCGTCGCGCAGCTCGGCCGGAATCTGGTCATAGATCTCCAGTTGGCCGGCGTTGACGATACCCATGGTCAGGCCGTTGCGGATCGCATACAGCAGGAACACCGAGTGAATCGCCTCGCGCACCGGGTTGTTGCCACGGAACGAGAACGACACGTTCGACACGCCACCGGAGGTCAGGGCGTACGGCAGTTCGTCGCGGATGTAGGCGCAGGCGTTGATGAAGTCCACAGCGTAGTTGTTGTGTTCTTCGATGCCGGTGGCCACGGCGAAGATGTTCGGGTCGAAGATGATGTCTTCCGGCGGGAAGCCGACTTCATTGACTAGGATGTCGTAGGAGCGTTTGCAGATTTCTTTCTTGCGCGCTTCGGTGTCGGCCTGGCCGGCTTCGTCGAAGGCCATCACCACCACCGCGGCGCCGTAGCGTTTGCACAGTTTGGCGTGATGAATGAACTGTTCGACGCCTTCCTTCATGCTGATCGAGTTGACGATGCCCTTGCCCTGGATGCACTTGAGGCCGGCTTCGATCACTTCCCATTTGGAGGAGTCGATCATGATCGGCACGCGGGAGATGTCCGGTTCACCGGCAATCAGATTGAGGAAGGTCACCATGGCCTTCTTCGAATCGAGCATCCCTTCGTCCATGTTGATGTCGATCACCTGGGCGCCGGCTTCGACCTGCTGCAGGGCGACTTCCAGGGCTTCGGTGTAGTTGTCTTCACGGATCAGACGGGCGAATTTGGCGGAGCCGGTGATGTTGGTCCGCTCGCCGACGTTGACGAACAGCGAGCTGCGATCAATGGTGAACGGTTCCAGGCCCGACAGGCGGCAGGCCTTGGGAATGTCCGGAATCTCGCGCGGCGCATAACCGGCCACCGCTTTGGCGATGGCTTCGATGTGGCCCGGCGTGGTGCCGCAGCAGCCGCCGACGATGTTCAGGAAGCCGCTTTGGGCGAATTCTTCGATGACCTTGGCGGTTTGGGCCGGCAGTTCGTCGTACTCACCGAATTCGTTCGGCAGCCCGGCGTTCGGGTGCGCGGAAACGTGGGTGTTGGCCTTGTTCGACAGTTCTTCCAGGTACGGGCGCAACTCGCTGGCCCCGAGGGCGCAGTTCAGGCCGACCGATATCGGTTTGGCGTGGGCCACTGAGTTCCAGAACGCTTCGGTGGTCTGGCCCGACAGTGTGCGGCCGGAGGCATCGGTGATGGTGCCGGAGATCATGATCGGCAACTCGACGCCCAGTTCTTCGAACACGCCTTGCACGGCGAAAATCGCCGCTTTGGCGTTGAGGGTATCGAAGATGGTTTCGATCAGGATCAGGTCGGCGCCGCCTTCGATCAGGCCTTTGGTGGCCTCGGTGTAGTTTTCCACCAGTTCATCGAAGGTCACGTTGCGGTAACCGGGGTTGTTGACGTCGGGCGACAGCGAGCAGGTGCGGCTGGTCGGGCCGAGTACGCCAGCGACGAAACGCGGCTTGTCCGGGTTCTCGAGAGTTTTCGCATCGGCAATCTTGCGGGCCAGGCGAGCGCCTTCTACGTTCAATTCGTAGGCGAGTTCTTCCATGCCGTAATCGGCCATGGAAATCCGGGTGGCGTTGAAGGTGTTGGTTTCCAGAATGTCGGCGCCGGCGTCCAGATAGGCCTTCTCGATGCCGCCAATCACGTCAGGACGTGTCAGCACCAACAAGTCGTTGTTGCCTTTGACATCGCTCGGCCAGTCGGCGAAGCGTTTGCCACGGTAATCCTGCTCCTCGAGCTTGTAGCTCTGGATCATCGTACCCATGCCGCCATCGAGAATCAGGATGCGCTCTTTGAGGGCGTGCTTGAGAGCTTGAAGGCGAACGCTGCGATCGGACATTTGGACTACTCGGTAAGGCCATGACGAAGGGCCGGAATGATAACAAACCTGTGCGCTTTTGGAGCATGTACGGGTTTTGCATGAATATCGTTCATGTTGGTGCGCAGGCCAGACCGGTAGAATCGCGGCGTTTTCTCATGATCAGGACCAGGGATATGTCGTATCGCGTCGTCACCAGCCTATTGATGCTGTTTTTAAGCGGGGGCGCCGCTGCGCAAGGTCCGGATATTTCCTACGTCCGGGACATTCAACCGATCTTCACCGAAAAGTGCGTGGCCTGCCATGCCTGCTACGACTCCGCCTGTCAGCTCAATCTGGGCAGTGGTGAAGGGGCGGCCCGAGGTGCAACCAAGGCGCCCGTTTATGATGGCGAACGCAGACAGGCCGCAGCGCCGACCCGACTGTTTTATGACGCCTTTGGCAAACGCGCCTGGCAGCAAAAAGGCTTTTATTCGGTGCTCGACGCCCAAGGCAGCCAGGCGGCGCTGATGGCGCGCATGCTCGAACTGGGCCACAAAACCCCGTTGCAACCAAACGCCAAATTGCCGGAAGACATCGTCCTGGGCCTGAACCGGGAGAACATGTGCGCCATGCCGGCGGAGTTCGACGGCTATGCCAGCTCCCACCCTAAAGAAGGCATGCCGTTGGCAGTCACCGGCCTGACCGATCAGCAATACCAGACGTTGCAACGCTGGCTGGCCTCCGGTGCGCCAATCGATGAGCAGGGCCTGGTGCCCAGCGCCAAGGAAGCCTTGCAGGTGGTGCAGTGGGAAAACCTGCTCAACGCGCCGGGCGCCCGGGAAAGTCTGGTCGGGCGCTGGTTGTTCGAGCACTGGTTTTTGGCCCACATCTATTTCAAGGACGGCGAGCCGGGGCATTTCTTTCAGTGGGTACGTTCGCGCACGCCGACGGGGCAGCCAATTGATTTGATCAACACCCGCCGTCCGAATGACGATCCGGGCACTCAGGTCTATTACCGGCTATGGCCGGTGCAAGGCGTGATCGTGCACAAGACCCACATCACCTATCCGCTGAGCGCGGCGAGGATGGCGCGGATCAAAAGCCTGTTCTACAGCGGCAACTGGCAGGTCAGCGCGCTGCCGGGCTACGGGCCGGAGCGACGGGCCAATCCGTTCACGACCTTTGAGGCCATCCCGGCGCAGGCGCGTTACCAGTTCATGCTCGATAACGCCGAATACTTTGTGCGCACCTTTATTCGTGGCCCGGTCTGCCGCGGCCAGATCGCCACCGACGTGATTCGCGACAACTTCTGGGCGCTGTTCCAGGCCCCGGAGCATGATCTCTATATCACCGACCCGAATTATCGTGGCCAAGCCACGCCATTGCTGGCGATGCCGGGGCAGAACGATGACGTCGGCAGTGTCCTGAGCCTGTGGCACGACTACCGCGACAAGCGCAACGAGTACGAAGCCTTGCGCCGGGACAGCTACGCCGACCTGCCGGCACCGAGCTGGTCGACCCTGTGGGCCGGCAATGACAACGCGCTGCTGAGCATCTTCCGGCATTTCGACAGCGCCTCGGTGAACAAAGGCCTGATCGGTGACGTTCCGCAAACCATCTGGCTGTTCGATTACCCGTTGCTGGAACGCACGTATTACCAGTTGGCAGTCAACTTCGATGTATTTGGCAACGTATCCCATCAGGCCCAGACCCGGCTGTACTTCGACCTGATTCGCAATGGTGCCGAGCAGAACTTTTTGCGTCTGATGCCGGCCGACTCACGGGACGGCTACCTCGACGATTGGTACCAGAACGGCGGAAAGCTCAAAATGTGGCTGGATTACGAGTACATCGACAACGACAAACCCACGGCACTGACGCTGAGCGAGAAGGACCCGAAACGCGATTTCGCCCTGCAATTGCTGGCCCGGTACGGCGAACTCAATGCCAACCCCGACCCGATCAACCGCTGCGACGGTGCCTACTGCTCGCGGCCGAACATCGATCTGGCATTGCAGAACGCCGAACAGGCCTTGAGCCGCCTGACCTCACGTCCGTCTGCGGGGCTGAAGGTCATCGATCAATTGCCAGAAGCCACGATGCTGCGCATCGAGACTCAAAGCGGCAAGCGCGGGGTCTATAGCCTGCTGCGCAACCGGGCCCACAGCAACGTGGCGTTCCTGCTGGGGGAGTCGCGGCGCTATCAGCCGGGGCTCGATACGTTGACAATTTATCCGGGTGTACTCAGCAGCTACCCGAACTTCATGTTCAACATTCCAGCCGGCCAAGTGCCCGCTTTCGTTGATGCGATGGAAACCGCGAAGGACGCTGCCAGTTTCGAGAAAATCGTCGAACGCTGGGGCATTCGCCGCAGCCATCCGCAGTTCTGGCAATATTTCCATGATCTGAGTCGCTATATCCACGACACCGACCCGGTGGAAGAGGGCGTGCTGGACATGAACCGCTACGAGAATCTTTGATGCACGGAATTTAGAGGTGTCTGCGAACCAGTGTGGGAGCGGGCTTGCTCGCGAAAGCGGTGTGTCAGGCAACATCAATGTTGACGGTGCCGCCGCCTTCGCGAGCAAGCCCGCTCCCACATTGGATCAGCTGTGCTTTCCCGACAAAAATACTAGGACTTTGTCCGGCGCGATGATTGGCGTAAACTGCGTCCAAGCCTGCGAGGAGTTTCCATGACCGCTATTACCATTACCGACGCCGCCCACGATTACCTGGCTGATCTGCTTTCCAAGCAGAACACCCCGGGGATCGGTATCCGCGTCTTTATCACCCAGCCTGGCACCCAGTACGCCGAAACCTGCATTGCCTACTGCAAGCCGGGCGAAGAAAAACCCGAAGACACCGCGCTGGGGCTCAAAAGCTTCACCGCGTACATCGATCACTTCAGCGAAGCCTTCCTGGATGATGCGGTAGTCGACTACGCCACCGACCGCATGGGCGGCCAACTGACCATCAAGGCGCCAAACGCCAAAGTACCGATGGTCAACGCCGACAGCCCGGTCAACGAGCGCATCAACTACTACCTGCAAACCGAGATCAACCCGGGGCTGGCCAGCCACGGCGGTCAGGTCAGCCTGATCGATGTGGTCGAAGACGGCATTGCCGTGCTGAAATTCGGCGGTGGTTGCCAGGGCTGCGGCCAGGCAGATGTCACCTTGAAGGAAGGCATCGAGCGCACCTTGCTCGAGCGTATTCCCGAACTCAAGGGCGTTCGCGACGTGACCGACCACACGCAGAAAGAAAACGCCTACTACTAAGGTGTTCGCTGCAAACCTAAAAAAACGGTGCCCGTGAGCACCGTTTTTTTATGGGCGATCGATACCTGTTTTTGATCGTTCCCACGCTCTGCGTGGGAATGCCTCAACGGACGCTCTGCGTCTGCTCTTGGGACGCGGAGCGTCCCGGGCTGCATTCCCACGCAGAGCGTGGGAACGATCATCTCAGGGTCTGTAGAGGTGCGCATGCCCCGCGCGATACAGCGACGATTCACTGAAGTGATCGCTACCCAACACCCTGCCCACCAGGATCAACGCCGTGCGGCGAAATCCCTTGGCTTGAACCTTCCCGGCAATATCCGCCAGCGTCCCCACCACCCAGTCCTGATCCGGCCAGGTCGCCCGATGAATCACCGCGATCGGGCAATCGGCGCCGTAGTGCGGCAGCAATTCAGCAAGGATCTTCTCCAGGTGATTGACCCCCAAGTGGATCGCCATGGTCGCCCCATGCTGCGCCAGACTGCCCAGCTCTTCACCGGCCGGCATGGCGGTCTTGTCGGCGTAGCGGGTCAGAATCACGCTTTGTGACACGTCCGGCAGGGTCAGTTCAGCACCCAAAAGCGCCGCGCAGGCGGCGGTGGCGGTGACGCCGGGAATGATTTCGAAAGGGATGTCGAGTTCACGCAAGTAGCGAATCTGCTCGCCAATCGCCCCGTACAGGCTCGGATCACCGGAATGCACCCGGGCCACGTCCTGGCCGTTGGCATGGGCGGTCTTGATCAGCTCGATGATCTGTTCCAGATGCAATTCGGCGCTGTTGACCACCTGTTCGGCGCGGTGGCCGTCCAGTACAGCGGCCGGGACCAGGGAGCCTGCATAGATGATGACCGGGCAGCTACGAATCAGCCGTTGGCCTTTGACGGTGATCAGTTCCGGGTCGCCGGGGCCTGCGCCAATGAAGTAGACGGTCATCGTCGTTTCCTGTCAGAAAAAAGGTATGGGCACGCTTCAGATGAAGATTGCTCATGATCGAAGGCGGGGATTATCGGGGATTTTACGCGGCGCTGGCCAATGCAAGGGTGGCCTGGGCGTATTTTTGTCGTGGAATCAGCAACTTTGCCGGTGCCTGAGCCAATTGTTCGGCCAGTGCCAGCGCGGCACTTTCCGCTACGCCGTAACAGCCGGTGCGTTCGAACGCGATGTCCGAGTGGTGGCTGAGTTGCGGTTCATAACCAGCCAACTGTTCGCTGCTGAAATACATCAATGGCAATGCCAATTGTTCGGCCAGTTCGATCAGGGCGGGTTCTTCGCGCTTCAGGTCGATACTGGCCAGGGCCTTGATCTCACGAAGCTCGATTTGATGGGCCTGTAACGCTTGATCAAGCAGCGCCCGCAGCGTGCTGACGGGGCAGCCGCGCTGGCAGCCCAGGCCGACCACCAGGGTCGGCGCTGCGCTGACGTCAGTCATGCGGAGTATTGGCCATCGCTTTTGCGGCGGAACAACCAGGCGCTGATCAGGCCCAGGGCCAGCCAGAACGCCATGTTGGTCAGCTGCGAAGCGATTTTGAACTGCGCTTCCAGGGCTTCTGGAGCCAGCATGGAGTGCACTTCCGGTTGTGGCGCGCCGATGACGTGCGGAGCGGCCAGAATCGCCACGCCGAGGATCTTCATCAGCCAGTGGCGGCTGAACACAATCAGCGCGATGCCGACAGCGGTGGACGCGGCAGTACCAATCCACCAGATCTGCCGTTGCGCCAGATCCGCCGCGGCAGTGCCCGGCAGCTCAGGTGGCAGGCCGAGGGTGGGCGCCAGCACGAACGTCGCGTAACCCGCCAGGCCCCAAAGCAGGCCCTGAGAGGTACGGCGTGGAGCGCGTAAGGTGTAGAGGCCCGCGAGCATCAGGGCGAAACCCACCGCTACCACCAGATTGCCGCCGGTGGTCGACAGCACGCGCTGCCAGCCGTCTTCAGGCGACCAGGCTTCGGCATCGTGGGTGTGAGCGGTGACAGCTCCCGCGGCGTGCTCGTGGATTTCAACCGCGGCCGGCTCGGATTTTTCGTAGGTCTCGGCCTGCAGAATCAGCGGAGCCACCCAGAAGCTTTGCAGCAGGGTCAGCAGCAGGGCGGCCAGCAGCCCGGTGAAACCTGCGGTTTGCGCAATACGCTTGATCATGTCAGCAGGTCTCAATGGCACGGGAATGCGGCGCTGTGACGGGTATCGTGCGCGGCGTTGTGTACCGCTTCGATGTGCGAGAAACCGGCGAAATACACAAGGCTGGCGCCAAGGATCGACGCACAAAAAGCGGCGGTCAGGCGTTGGCTCAGGGTAGTGGTGGTGCTGATCGTGCTCTTTTTATCGGTGTTGCTGGCGGTGCTGCTGATGATCGACATGGCGCTTCCCTCTGGTCTGTCAGCGGGTGAATAGAGCGCATGAAAACCTCCGTACGCCGGGGCACGCAGAGATTTCGAACAGCGCCCGCCCACCGCGGGTTTGTTATTCAGTGAACGTAAAAGTCACTTTGTGTTGCGGGCCGGTCTCCGGGCTCGCGAGGGGCAGGGCTTGTGCCCAAACCTGCAAGCATCACCTTCCCATGCCGTATGACGGGCACAGTGGATTTGACGCTTCACTCGCTTACCGTTGCGGGGGCAGCACCGGACTGACATGGCTTTAGAGTAAAGCACATGATTCACCGGTTTCCCGTTTCACCCTGTGAAGGGCACCCGTAACAAGGCGTGTAGGAGAGCATGGGCGGGGGTTGGGCGTCAATTGGCATGGGTTCTCGTTTGAGTTGATCGTTCCCACGCTCTGCGTGGGAATGCAGCCCGGGACGCTCCGCGTCCCTTTCACAGCCGAACGCGGAGCGTCCGTTGAGGCATTCCCACGCAGAGCGTGGGAACGATCATCATCGACACTATTCCTGTAGGAGCGAGGCTTGCCCGCGAAGGCGTCCTGTGAGTCACCACAGATCTGTGCACGGACATTGACCCGCCCCCACACGATGCGTAGCCTTGCGCTTTCGAGGTTCTTCGGCATTTGCCGAAGCTAAGAAGGGAACGCGGTCGATGCCGCGGCTGCCCCCGCAACTGTGAACGGTGATGTTCGCTGCCACGCCACTGCAAACCCTGATCCATCAGGTTCGCGGGAAGGCGCAGCAAACGCCAGTCGTACGATTGGCACACCGTCAGCCAGGAGACCTGCCTCGACACAGATTCTCACTACAACCGGGCGGGGTGATCCGGTGGCGGAACTCTTGCGCGCGCGCACCTGCCGCTGCGATTGTCGTCCCGTATGCCCGCCACCTTGCCAAAGGGCATCCGATGAAAACACTGGCCAAACTCCCCGTCACCATCGTTACCGGCTTCCTCGGCTCGGGCAAAACCACCTTGCTGCGCCACATGCTCGACAACGCCCAGGGCCGTCGCATCGCAGTGATCGTCAACGAGTTCGGTGAGCTGGGCATCGACGGCGAAATCCTCAAGCAGTGCTCGATCGGTTGCTCCGAAGAAGAAGCCAACGGCCGTGTTTACGAGCTGGCCAACGGCTGCCTGTGCTGCACGGTTCAGGAAGAATTCTTCCCGGTGATGCGCGAACTGGTCGCGCGGCGCGGCGACCTCGACCACATCCTCATCGAAACGTCGGGCCTGGCCCTGCCAAAGCCCTTGGTTCAAGCCTTCCAATGGCCGGAAATCCGCAGCGCCTGCACGGTTGACGCGGTGATCACCGTGGTCGACAGCCCGGCCGTTGCTGCTGGCACCTTCGCGGCGTTCCCGGATCAGGTCGATGCCCAGCGCAAACTCGACCCGAACCTGGACCACGAGTCGCCGCTGCACGAGCTGTTCGCCGACCAACTGGCCAGCGCCGACTTGGTGATCCTCAACAAGGCCGACCTGATCAGCGCTGAAGACCTGGCCCGCGTGCGCCTGGAAGTTGCCGAAGAACTGCCGCCAGCGGTGAAAGTCATCGAAGCCAGCAGCGGTCGTCTGCCACTGGACGTGCTGATCGGCCTCGGCGCCGGTTCGGAAGAACACATCGACAGCCGCCACAGCCATCACGATCATCACCATGAAGGCGAGGACGACCACGACCACGACGCATTCGATTCCATCTCGATCGAGCTGCCACAAGCCGACGAAAGCCTGCTGATGGACGCGCTGACTCAATTGGTGGTCCAGCACGGCATCCTTCGGGTCAAAGGTTTTGCTGCGGTGCCGAACAAGCCGATGCGCCTGTTGATCCAGGGCGTGGGCACGCGTTTCGACAAGCACTTCGACCGTCAGTGGGGCGCTGAAGAAGCGCGCACCACGCGTCTGGTGTTGATCGGTCAGGATCTGGACGCCGCTGCGCTCGAAGCGCAATTGCGCGCTGCGCTCAGCGTTTAAACCATGCACCTGCTCAGGACTCAGCCCGGCGGTTTCGTGTCGGATGACAACATTGCCGACCTTGGACAAACTCCCGCCGAGCTGGTGATCCTGTGCAGCGGCGATTCCAGCCTGGCGTTGCTCGCCGAAGCGGCGCAGCAGTTGCCCGACGATTACCCGAGCGTGCGCCTGGCCAACCCGATGCAGGTGCAGAATCACGCCTCGGTCGATCTCTACGTCGACGAAGTGCTGCGCCACGCCAAAGTGATTCTGATCTCGCTGCACGGCGGCATCGCCTATTGGCGTTACGGCATTGAGCGGCTGGTGGAATTGTCCGAACGCGGCGTGCAGCTGATTCTGGTGCCGGGGGATGATCGCCCGGACCCGGAACTCAGTGACCTGAGCACCGTAACCGCGCAAGACCGCGATCGGCTCTGGCACTTCCTGCGTCAGGGCGGCATGGCCAACGCACTCGACCTGTTTCGCTGCCTCGCCAATCGCTGGCTGGATCGCGACTACTCATGGTGCGAACCGCAAACCCTGCCACGCACGGCGATTTACCACCCGCACAAAAGCCCCGCTGAATTGAGCGATTGGCAAGCCGACTGGCAAGCTGATCAGCCGGTGGCGGCGGTGCTGTTTTACCGCTCGCATTTGCAGGCGGCGAACACTGGTTTCATCGATATTTTCTGCCAGCGTTTGCAGGCGGCGGGGTTGAATCCGTTGCCGATTGCGCTGGCCAGTTTGAAAGAGCCCGGCTGTCTGACGGTGGTCGAGGGCTTGCTGGATGAAGTCGAGGCAGGGGTGATTCTCAACACCACCGGTTTCGCCCAGTCCAGCCCCGAAGCACCGCACCTGCGGCCGTTTCGCCGCAACATTCCAGTGATTCAAGCGATCTGCGCCCAGGACAATGAACCCGGTTGGCGCGCCAGCGAACAAGGTCTCGGCCCCCGCGACCTGGCGATGCACATCGCACTGCCGGAGCTGGACGGGCGGATCATCAGTCGGCCGATCAGCTTCAAGGATCTGGCCTGGCGCAGTGAGCGCAGTCAGTCAGACGTGGTCTGCTACCGGCCGCAACCTGAGCGCATGGATTTTGTCGCTGAACTGGCTCGGCGCTGGATCGATCTGGCGCGAGTGCCCAACGGCGAAAAACGCATCGCCCTGATCCTCGCCAACTACCCGACTCGCGATGGGCGTATCGGCAACGGCGTTGGCCTTGATACTCCGGCTGCGGCATTGAACATCCTCCGTGCCCTGCACGCCGAAGGTTATCCGCTGCCGGCCGAGTTGCCGGACAGCGGCACCGCGTTGATCCAGCAATTGCTCGGCGGCGTCAGCAATGACCTCGACACCCTCGACCAGCGTCCCTGTCATCAAAGCCTCGCGCTGGACGACTACAACCTGATGTTCAACGCGCTGCCCGACGCCAACCGTCAGGCGGTGCTGGAGCGTTGGGGCTCGGCCGAAAACGATCCGATGTTCCGTGGCGGGCGAATGATGATCGCCGGCTTGCGTTTCGGCCTGACCTTCGTCGGCATTCAACCGGCCCGGGGTTATCAGGTTGACCCGAGCGCGGTCTATCACGACCCGGACCTGGTGCCGCCCCACGGCTATCTGGCGTTCTACTTCTGGTTGCGCAACACCTACGGCGCTCACGGCGTGATCCATGTGGGCAAGCACGGCAACCTCGAATGGCTGCCGGGCAAGGGCGTCGGGCTGTCGGAAAACTGCTGGCCGGATGCGTTGCTCGGGCCGCTGCCGAACATCTATCCGTTCATCGTCAACGACCCGGGCGAGGGCGCCCAGGCCAAACGCCGCACCCAAGCGGTGATCATCGATCACCTGATGCCACCGCTGACCCGCGCCGAAACCTACGGTCCGCTGCGCAATCTCGAATTGTTGGCCGACGAATATTACGAAGCGCAATTGCTCGATCCGCGCCGTGCCCGGGAACTGCAGCGCGATATTCTGCAACTGGTGCGCGACACGCACATCGACCGCGAACTGCAACTGGACGAGAAGCTCGACAGCGATGCCGATGCGGCGATCTGGTTGCCGCGTCTGGACACGTACCTGTGCGACTTGAAGGAGTCGCAGATCCGCGATGGCCTGCACGTGTTTGGCGAGTCGCCAGTGGGGCGGTTGCGCATCGACACCTTATTGGCCTTGCTGCGTATTCCTCGCGGCGATGGACGAGGGGCGCAATCGAGCTTGCTGCGGGCGCTGGCCAAGGCGTTCGTGCTGGGCTTCGATCCGCTGGATTGCGTTTTGGCCGAGCCCTGGAGCGGACCTCGACCGGAGGCATTGCTGTCGGTCAGCGATGAACTGTGGCGTACGGCGGGGGATACCCGTGAACGTCTGGAGCTGTTCGCCGCTCAACTGATTTCACACACGTTAGACCAGCCTCAAGCCCAACCCGGCCCCTGTGGGAGCGGGCTTGCTCGCGAAAACGGAGTGCCAGTCGACATTGATTTGCCTGACACACCGCTTTCGCGAGCAAGCCCGCTCCCACAGGACGCAGATTGGTCGGAAGTAAACGCCATCATCGACAGCCTGCGCGAAGTCGTTGCCCCACGTCTGGACGCCTGCGGCCCAGCGGAAATGCGCGGCCTGCTGGACGCCCTCAACGGTCGATTCGTCCCGGCCGGGCCGAGCGGCGCACCCAGTCGCGGCCGTCTGGACGTGCTGCCCACCGGGCGCAACTTCTATTCGGTGGATGTGCGCAACCTGCCAACCACCACCGCCTGGCGCATCGGCTTCCAGTCTGCGAACCTGATTCTTGAGCGGCACTTGCAAGACCACGGCGATCACCTGCGTCAGCTCGGCCTGTCGGTTTGGGGCACCGCGACCATGCGCACCGGCGGCGATGACATCGCCCAGGCCATGGCGCTGATGGGCGTGCGACCGGTGTGGGCGACGGGCAGTCAGCGGGTCGACGATTTCGAAATTCTGCCGTTGAGCCTGCTGGACCGCCCACGGGTGGATGTGACCTTGCGCGTCTCCGGATTTTTCCGCGATGCCTTTGCCAACCTGATCCGGCTGTTCGACGCCGCCGTGCAAGCGGTCGCCGCGCTGGATGAACCGGATGATCTCAACCCGTTGGCGGCCAAGGTCCGCGCCGAACGGCAAGCGTTGCTGGAATCCGGTCTGGATGAAGACGCTGCGCGGCGGCAGGCCGGCTGGCGCATCTTCGGGGCCAAACCGGGTGCTTACGGAGCAGGCGTGCAGGGCGCCATCGACGGTCGTCTGTGGCAAAGCCGCGACGACCTGGCCGAGGTTTACCTGAACTGGGGCGGCTACGCTTACGGCGGCTCTGACGAAGGCACCGCCGCCCGCGAACAGTTTGCCCAGCGTCTGAGCCAGGTGCAGGCGGTGCTGCAAAACCAGGACAACCGTGAGCACGACTTGCTCGATTCCAACGACTATTACCAGTTCCAGGGTGGCATGTTGGCGGCCGTCGAAAGCCTTAGCGGTGAAGCGGCGGCCAGTTATCACGGCGATCACAGTCAGCCGGACTTGCCGAAGATTCGCACGTTGAAGGAAGAGCTGAGCCGGGTGATCCGTTCCCGAGCGGCCAATCCGAAATGGATCGACGGGGTCAAGCGTCATGGCTATAAAGGCGCGTTTGAACTGGCGGCGACGGTCGATAACCTGTTTGCGTTCGACGCCACCACGCAGTTGATCGACGACCACCAATATGCGTTGCTGGCGGATGCCTATTTGCTCGATCCAGCGACCCGGGAGTTTGTCCGCGAGCACAATCCCCATGCCTTGCGCGACATGACCGAGCGCATGCTCGAGGCGCAGCAGCGGGGGATGTGGAAAGAGCCGGGCGAGTACCGCGAGGCGCTGGAGAATTTGTTGCTGGATATAGAAGAAGACGGGTAGCCAAGAGACGGATCGTTCCCATGCTCTGCGTGGGAATGCAGCCCGGGACGCTCCGCGTCCCTTCCAGAGCCGAACGCGGAGCGTCCGTTGAGGCATTCCCACGCAGAGCGTGGGAACGATCACACCACCGACCACACGAGTAATGCCACATGACAGACACCCCCCATTTCCCGCTCTCCGCCGTGGTCGGCGCCGATGACTTGAAGCTCGCGCTGTACCTGACCGCCATCGATCCAAAAATCGGTGGCGTACTGATCGAGGGCCCGCGCGGCATGGCCAAATCGACCCTGGCCCGAGGCTTGGCGGACCTGTTGGCCAGCGGTCAATTCGTCACCTTGCCCCTGGGCGCCACCGAAGAACGGTTGGTCGGCACCCTCGATCTGGACGCGGCCCTGAGCGAGGGGCGCGCACAGTTTTCCCCCGGCGTACTGGCCAAGGCCGACGGCGGCGTGTTGTATGTCGATGAAGTCAATCTGCTGCCCGATCACCTCGTGGACTTGCTGCTCGACGTGGCCGCCAGCGGTACCAACCTGATCGAGCGCGACGGGATTTCCCATCGGCATTCGGCGAAGTTTGTGCTGATCGGCACCATGAACCCCGAAGAGGGCGAGCTGCGTCCGCAATTGCTGGACCGCTTTGGTTTGAATGTCGCCCTCAGTGGCCACACCGCACCCGCCGAGCGCGGTCAGATCATCCGTCGCCGACTGGATTTCGACAGCGACCCGCAAGGGTTCTGCGCCGAGTGGGAAAGCCAGCAACACGCACTGCGCGAGCGTTGCCAAAAGGCGCGCTCGGCACTGGCGGGCATTCCTCTGGACGATACCGCACTGGCGCAGATCACCGAGCGTTGCTTTGCCGCTGGCGTCGATGGGCTGCGAGCCGATCTGGTCTGGTTGCGCGCGGCCCGGGCTCACGCGGCATGGCGGGGCGCGAATGCGATCAGCGAGGACGATATCGACGCGGTCGCCGAGTTTGCCTTGCGCCATCGTCGTCGCGAACACTCGCCACCGACGCCGCAACAATCCCAGACACCGCAGCCGCCCTCGACCGGGCACGCCAATCCGAGTGAAGGTCAGGGCCAGTGGGGCGAAATGCCCGCCCAGGCGCTGCCGGTCGGCGCTCGACGTGAAGTGCCGAGCTGGCCAAAAAAAAAGCCCTAGGCATTCGCCCTCGATCGGACGCGGGGGCGAATGCCAGACCCCGCGCAGGACGGCTGGATCATGGTAAACAGGGCAAGCGTCACGCGGCCCTGAGTGGATCGATCAATTGGCCCGGCACCTTGCTCAATGGTCGACCGCGTCAACGCGACGATGTGCTGTTTCATCTGCGCACCCGCAGCCCTCATGAATTATGGCTGGTGATTGTCGATGCCTCGGCCTCGACCCGACGTCATCAAGCGTTGAGCGATGCCAAGGGCTTGTTGGCGCAACTGTTCGACGATGCCTATCGACAGCGTGCGCGCCTGGCGTTGCTGACCGCCAGTGGTCATGTGCCGAAGTGGCAAGTGCAAGGGTTGAAAGCCTCCGCGGGCTTGCGCGACTGGCTCGACGGGCTCGGTGCCGGCGGCGGTACGCCGATGCTGGCGGCGCTGGGCGAGGCGGGGCGCTGGTTGGCGGCTCGGCAAAAACGTTTTCCGGCAGAGCAGCAACGGCTGTTGTTGGTGACGGATGGGCGGGTGAAGGAATGGTCAACGTTGCCGGCGCTGGATTGCCCGGGGCTGCTGATCGACATTGAGCGCGGGCCGATTCATCTTGGCCGGGCCAAGGTGTTGGCGGCGCAGCTGCAGGTTGATTATCGACATATCGATGAGCTGATTTCAGGTTGAGTTTGGTGTTGATAGTGCTGGCCCCTTCGCGAGCAAGCCCGCTCCCACATTTAATCTGTGGCGTTCACAAATCCCATGTGGGAGCGGGCTTGCTCGCGAAGGCATCACCTCGGAATCGGATAAGTGCGGTTAATCCGCATCGCTGCCCTATGCTCTGTAAGCAAGCCAATCACAGGAGTGACCCATGCGCGTTCTAGCCCGCAACGATCAGGACGATTTTCGCGTCAAAGCCTACGCTGGCACCAACGGCGTGTTGCTGGCGATTGATCTGGCCGAACCCCGTCGCAAAGGCCTGCTGGGTTTCGCCATCGAAAAACAGCAAGGCAACAAACCCTGGCTGTTTCTGTTCAACAGCCTGACCTTCCCCGGCAAGGATCATACGTTCCCCCAGTTTCACGCTACCCCCAGCGATGCCGCGCCGTTGCAGAAATTTCGCTGGGCCGATTACGCGGTCAATCCAGGTGTGACGATCCATTATCGGGTTCACCTGGCCTACGGCACTGCCGATGCGCCGCAGCTGGGTGAGTTTCTGGAAGTGACGCTCACCACCGACAATGGCCTTCCAGCGGGCCAGAATGTCATCTTCAACCGGGCGGTGGCTGCGAGTCAGGCCTTCCAGCGCAAATTCGCCGACCTCGATGCGCAGCTCAGCGCCAACAAGAAACTGCCCATCGAAGAATGGCCCGACGCTCCACGGCAATGGCTGGAAAATGGTCTGCTCGCACGCTTGCTGGGGTTCATCGAACGGGCCGAGGATGGCCGGTGGGCGCTGGACATCGCGATCTATGAATACCAGTTGCAGGTGATCGTCGATGCGGTGAACGCCGCGTTTGAGCGCGGCGTAAAGGTTCGGGTCCTGTACCACGCCCAACCCGACGAAGACACTACGGCGATGAACGAAGCCAGCCTGGAAAAAATCCCGGCGGCGAACAAGCGCGGGCGGGTCACTCACAACATCTTCCACAACAAGTTCATGGTCCTGAGCCGGCTCGACGCAGCGGGGCAGCATCAGCCCGAAGCGGTGCTCTGTGGCAGCACCAACTTCACGCCCAACGGTGTTTATCGTCAGGCCAACGTCGTGCATGTGCTGGACGACGCTCGGATCGGCGCCAGTTATCTGCAAACCTTCGAGCAGGTCTGGGCCGACCCGACGGATGTCGGCGCCACACGGGAATGGCTCACGGAAAACAATCCGATGCAGCCGGAGCAGGCACTGTTCGCCGGCTTCTCACCGCGCTCGGGCCAGGGCGACTTGCGTGAGTTCGTCGACATCATCAACGCCGCCAAAAAAGACCTGCTGTTTGTCACCGCGTTTGCCTTGCCGGACGAAGTGCTCAACGCGTTGCTCGGCCTGCCCCACGACGATATTTTGCGTTACGGCCTGCAAAACACCGTCAGCAGCATCACCGGTTTCCACGCCGACCGCACCGCTCAATTTGCCGCCACCGCGCTGCTCAATACCGGCCTGGAAGGCTGGCTCAAGGAAAACATGAAAGGCCAGAAGGGCAGACTGCTGGTGCATACCAAAGCCATCGTCGTCGACTTCACCACCGACGCACCGACCATCATCAGCGGCAGCCACAACCTGAGTGAGGCGGCCAGTAACGTCAATGACGAGAACTACCTGATCATCCGTGGCGACACCGACCTGGCCGATCGTTACGGGCTGGAACTGCTGCGCTTTTATGAGCATTACCGGTTCCGCTACTTCGCAAAAAAACTACAACTCAAACAGGTCCGGCCATTGGCGCCGGATGACAGCTGGACCGATGATTATTACCGCGAAGGCGATCTGCGCATGTTGTCGCGGTTGCGCTTTTCCGGACGATAAACACACTCGCGCGCGCCCTTTGTAGCAGCTGCCGAGCAGCGCGAGGCTGCGTCCGGCTGCGAAGCAGTCGTAAGTCCGGCTGACGCGGTCTGCCTGATGCACCGCAATCTCAGGTTTTACGACTGCTACGCAGCCGGACGCAGCCTCGCGCTGCTCGGCAGCTGCTACAGGTCGGTTATTTACCCATCGCCTGGCGGTACTGACGGGTACGCCGAGCGATGTACAACTGGTCGAGGATCAATGCCCATACCGCCGAGACTTGCGGCCTAGGCTTGCGCCCGCGGCTCAATCGATGGAGCTGAAACTTCACCACGGCCATATTCGCCAGCGCCGCCAGAGGTTTGCGTTTCCAGCGAATCGGTGGCAACTGCGGGTGACTGTTCTGGCCTTCACGCCAGCGTTTGACCAGGTTCGGTTCGATGGCCATGGCCGTGCCGATGCCGGCCATGGCGATGCCGCTGTCGAGCACTTGTTCGACGATCGCCAGTCGCCGTATACCGCCAGTCACCATCACCGGCATGATCGCCACACTGGCCAGTTCGCCGGCCATTTCCAGAAAGTACGCTTCTCGCGCCAGGGTCCGACCGTCGCGCGCCTCGCCTTGCATGGCCGGGGCTTCGTAGCTACCGCCAGAGAGCTCCAGCAAATCGATTTGCTGTTCGTTGAGCCACTGGATCACTTGCCGGGCATCCTCGGCGTCGAAGCCGCCGCGCTGGAAGTCCGCGGAATTGAGCTTCACCGCCACGCAAAACTGCGGCGATACGGACTTGCGAACCGCGCTGAGCACTTCCAGCAGCAGGCGCGCGCGATTTTCCAGAGAACCGCCCCAGCGGTCGGTGCGTCGATTGGTCAATGGCGAGAGAAACTGGCTGATCAGATACCCGTGCGCGGCATGAATCTGCACCCCGGTGAAACCGGCCTTTTCCGCCAGGGCGGCGCTGGTGGCGAAGCGTTGAATGACCTCTGCGATGTCGTTCTCGCTCATGGGTTTGGGTTCGGCAAACATCTTCGAAAACCCGCCCAGATCCAGCGCGACCGCCGAAGGTGCCCAGGCTTGCTGGCCGAGGTTGGCCATGGTCTGGCGCCCGGGATGATTGAGTTGCACCCAGAACTGCGCGCCACCGGCCCGGCCGATGGTTGCCCACTGACGAAAACGTTCGAGGTCTCGCTCGTCTTCCAGCACCACGCCACCGGGGCCGGTCATGGCGCGGCGGTCGATCATCACGTTGCCGGTCAGCAACAACCCGGCTTCGCCGTCGGCCCAGGCTTGATACAGCCGAAACAACTCGCCTGAAGGCGCCTGCCCGGTATCGGCGAGGTTCTCTTCCATCGCGGCTTTGGCGATGCGATTGCCGATGGTCTGTCCGTTGGGCAAATTCAACGCTTGGAAGGGCGACATGCTTGACTCCTCATCAGTGAAGCGTAGAGGCTAAGCTTAAAGTTAACTTTAATGTCAAGCGTGCAAACGAGGCCGTGATGAAGATTGGTGAATTGGCGCAACAGAGCGGGTTGAACGCCTCGCGCATTCGTTTTTATGAAGCCCAGGGCCTGATCCGTCAGGTCGAGCGGCAGGCCAACGGCTATCGGCGTTACCCGCCGCAAGTGTTGCAAACCCTGAAAATCATCCAGTGCGCCCAGCAGGCCGGTTTCACTCTCGAAGAGCTGAAGTTGCTGCTACCGGATGCCACGACGGGTGAGGTCAATCACGACGAACTGGTGGCGAGCCTTGGGCGCAAGGTCGAACAGATCGAAGCGATGCAACTGCACCTGGCCCAGAGCAAGGCGCAGTTGCTGGAGGTGATCGAGAGCATCCAGGCGCGACCCGAGGGCATGGGGTGCGGTGCGAATGCCGAGCGCGTGCTGGCGTCGCTCAAGCAATAGTTCTGATGACTGCCCAGGATCAAGAGCAAAAGCTTTGCGAGCAAGCCCGCTCCCACAGTTGAACGGGTTGTCCGGCTAGACACGGTCTAAATGTGGGAGCGGGCTTGCTCGCGAAGGCGATCGCCCAGACGACTCAAAAATGACTCATGAAACGCATATTCAGCAGCTCCCGCGCCCGAGGCGCGGTGCATAAAGTGCTGAGGGTTTTCTGCAACCACGGCAAGTCATGGTGAGGTTTGCGGGCAACCTGTTTGGGCCTGAGCTTGCCGATGTGCTTTTTGAAATTTTCTTCCAGGGTTTCCCGAGTCCCGATGCCCTTGAGCTTCTTCAGCAGCTTCCCCTCCTTGTAGAACAACACAGTGGGTGTGCCGGTGACTTCCGGATGCCGAGGGGACTCGCTCGTACTCAGCACGTAGACCTGCGCGTGATCCTTATATTGCTCGGCGATCGTGCGGAAAACCGGCTCGGCCATCTCGCAGGCGTAACAGTTTTTATCGCCGAAATACAGGATCACCGGGCGCCAGGTTTTCAGGGCTTTGCGATAGGCCGGAGCCAGCGTTGATGGGTTAATCATCGAACTCATTGAAATCTCCTTTTCAAAGACCATCGAAGGCCTGTTGACGTTAAAGGAGGCGAGCAGGTGGGTCTACTGTCAGAAATTACAGGTAGGGCTCTGCTTCATTTTGAATCGCTATGGCTTCAGATGTGGTGCAAGTACTCGAGCGTTGTGTCCCACGGTAGCGCTCTCTTATTTGTGCGTTTCGTAACGCCTTCTCGCGCTCACGCGCATCCATCTGATTCAAAACACTTTCCAGACTCCCCGAGATTCTGCCCATAACCTGTGGCACACTTTCTGCTGTCTATTCCGTTGTTACATACCATGTTCCGGTATAGCGGAATAAACACTACTCTGGAGTGCTTGCCATGCATCGCCGACCTTTGTTTAAAGCGTGTGTTTTTCTGTTCGCGGCTTCGGCCGCTGTCATGGGGGCCGCTCAAGCGGCAGACAGCAAGCTCGACAGCGTGCTGGCCCGTGGGAAATTGATTGTGGGCACGGGCAGTACCAATGCGCCGTGGCACTTCCAGGGCGCGGATGGCAAGTTGCAGGGGTTCGATATTGATATCGCGCGGATGGTGGCCAAAGGGTTGTTCAACGACCCGAGCAAGGTCGAGTTCGTGGTGCAGTCGTCCGATGCGCGGATTCCGAATCTGCTGACCGACAAGGTCGACATGAGTTGCCAGTTCATCACCGTGACCGCCAGCCGTGCGCAGCAAGTGGCGTTCACCCTGCCGTACTACCGCGAAGGTGTCGGCCTGTTGTTGCCGGCCAACAGCAAGTACAAGGAAATCGACGACCTGAAGGCTGCCGGCGATGGCGTTATCGTGGCGGTGCTGCAGAACGTGTACGCCGAGGAACTGGTGCATCAGGCGTTGCCCAAGGCCAAGGTCGATCAATACGACAGCGTGGATTTGATGTATCAGGCGGTGAACTCCGGCCGTGCCGACGCGGCGGCCACCGATCAGTCGTCGGTGAAATACCTGATGGTGCAGAACCCTGGTCGCTATCGCAGCCCGGCTTATGCCTGGAGCCCGCAAACCTACTCCTGTGCAGTCAAGCGCGGCGATCAGGACTGGTTGAACTTCGTTAACACCGTGCTGCATGAAGGCATGACCGGTGTTGAGTTCCCGACGTATGCGGCGTCGTTCAAGCAGTGGTTCGGTGTCGATCTGCCCACCCCAACCATCGGTTTCCCCGTCGAATTCAAATGATCCCGTGAGAGCGGGGCGGTTCTAAATCGCCCCGCTCAAGGTACTGTTGACCATGAACTATCAGTTGAATTTTGCCGCCGTCTGGCGTGACTTCGACACCTTGCTGGCGGGGCTCGGTCTGGGCCTTGAGCTGGCACTGGTGTCGATCGCCATCGGCTGCGTGATCGGCCTGCTGATGGCGTTTGCATTGCTGTCAAAGCACCGCCCGTTGCGGGTGTTGGCGTCGGTGTATGTGACGGTGATCCGTAATACGCCGATCCTGGTGTTGATCCTGTTGATCTACTTCGCGTTGCCGAGCTTAGGGGTTCGGCTGGACAAGATCCCATCGTTCATCATCACCCTGTCGCTGTATGCCGGGGCGTACCTGACCGAAGTGTTCCGCGGCGGGTTGTTGAGCATTCCCAAGGGGCTACGTGAAGCCGGCCTGGCCATCGGGCTTGGTGAGTGGCAGGTCAAGGCGTACATCACCGTGCCGGTGATGCTGCGCAATGTGCTGCCGGCCCTGTCGAACAACTTCATTTCGTTGTTCAAGGACACCTCGCTGGCGGCGGCGATTGCCGTGCCGGAGCTGACCTATTACGCGCGCAAGATCAATGTCGAGAGCTACCGGGTGATCGAAACCTGGCTGGTGACCACAGCGCTCTATGTTGCGGCCTGTTACCTCATTGCCATGATGCTGCGTTACCTCGAGCAGCGTCTGGCGATTCGCCGATAGGAGGCCCCCATGTACGAATCCCCCAGTTGGTTGCATGAGTTATGGGTGGCGCGGGAAGTCCTTTGGCAAGGCTTTCTGACCAGTGTGCAGTGCTCGGCGCTGGCGATTTTACTGGGCACGCTGGTCGGCATCGTTGCCGGTCTGGTGCTCACCTACGGCACGTTCTGGATGCGCGCGCCGTTCCGGTTTTACGTCGACATCATTCGCGGCACGCCGGTGTTTGTATTGGTGTTGGCCTGCTTTTACATGGCGCCGGCATTGGGCTGGCAAATCAGCGCATTCGGCGCCGGTACCTTGGGGCTGACGCTGTTTTGCGGCTCCCACGTTGCCGAGATTGTGCGCGGTGCATTGCAAGCGCTGCCCAGTGGCCAGATGGAAGCGAGCAAGGCCATCGGCCTGACGTTCTACCAGGCGCTGGGCTACGTGTTGTTGCCCCAGGCGTTGCGGCAGATCTTGCCAACCTGGGTCAACTCGTCCACCGAGATCGTCAAGGCCTCGACGCTGTTGTCGGTGATCGGCGTCGCCGAATTGCTGCTCAGCACCCAACAGATCATCGCCCGGACGTTCATGACCCTGGAGTTTTACCTGTTCGCCGGATTGCTGTTTTTCATCATCAATTACGCCATCGAATTACTCGGCCGGCACATTGAAAAGCGGGTGGCCTTGCCATGACACAAGCTCAAGTTTCGACACAGAATCAAGCGCTGCTGGACATCCGCGGCTTGCACAAACAATACGGCCAGCTCGAAGTGCTCAAGGGCGTCGACCTGACGATGCAGCGCGGCAACGTGGTCACGCTGATCGGCTCCAGCGGCTCGGGCAAGACCACGTTGCTGCGCTGCGTGAACATGCTCGAAGAGTTCCAGGGCGGGCAGATTCTGCTCGATGGCGAATCCATCGGCTATCACGAGGTCAACGGCAAGCGCGTGCGTCACCCGGAAAAAGTCATCGCCCGCCATCGCGCCATGACCGGTATGGCGTTTCAGCAATTTAACCTGTTCCCGCACCTCACCGCGTTGCAGAACGTCACCCTCGGGTTGCTCAAGGTCAAAAAGCTGCACAAGGATGAAGCCGTGGCGCTGGCGGAAAAATGGCTGGAGCGGGTTGGGTTGCTGGAGCGTCGTGATCATTACCCCGGCCAGTTGTCTGGCGGCCAGCAACAGCGCGTGGCGATTGCCCGGGCGATTGCGATGAACCCGAGCCTGATGCTGTTCGATGAAGTCACCTCGGCCCTCGACCCGGAGCTGGTGGGCGAAGTGCTGAACGTGATCAAGGGCTTGGCCGAGGACGGCATGACCATGCTGCTGGTGACCCACGAAATGCGCTTTGCCTTCGAGGTGTCGGACAAGATCGTGTTCATGAATCAGGGGCGGATCGAAGAGCAGGGGCCGCCCAAGGAACTGTTCGAACGCCCACAGTCGCCGCGTCTGGCGGAATTTCTCAAGAACACCCGTTTTTAACGTTTTCAATCAGGAGAAACACTCATGAGCATTACTCGTTACGGCACCGGTAGTACGGCCGGTGGCGGCCAGCCCCGTCCTTTCGCCCGCGCCGTCGAAGCGGATGGCTGGCTGCACGTGTCCGGCCAGGTGCCGGCGCTGGATGGCGAAATCATTGTAGGCGGGATTGTCGAGCAGACTCACCAGACCATGAAAAACCTGATCGCGATTCTGGAGGAGGCCGGTTACGGGCTCGAAGACGTGGTCCGTACCGGCGTATGGCTGGAAGACCCGCGGGATTTCTGGAGTTTCAACAAGGTGTTCTCCGAGTACTTCAAAAGCGAACATGCCCCGGCCCGGGCCTGCGTGCAGGCGAACATGATGGTCGATTGCAAGGTCGAGATTGATTGCATCGCGTACAAGAAAAAGGCCTGAACCGAGGTGACTTCATCGCTAGCAGGCTAGCTCCCACAGGGAAATGCATTCCAAATGTGGGAGCTAGCCTGCTAGCGATGGCGGCCTAACGGTCGTCGCCGTACTCTAGGTAAACTCCCGGCGACTTTGAATGGGAACCACTGAAATGACCGAAGACACCATCAAGCGCCGGGCTCGCGGTCTGGACCGGGCGTTCGACATTCTCGATTTCCTCAAGGAAATCGGCCAGCCCCTGCGCCCGAATGAAATCGCCAGCGGCATCGGCAGCCCGAAATCCACGGTCTACGAACTGGTCGCCTCCTTATTGGAACGGCGCATTCTTGAACCTGTGGGCAAGGACGGTCACGTTTACCTCGGTCGTCAGCTGTACTTCCTCGGGCAGGCGCATTTGCGCCATTTCGACCTGACCCGCGAGGCTGATCTTGCCTTGCAAGAGATCGTCAGCCAGACACGTGAAACCGCGCAGATGTGCCTGCTCAACGGGCGCAAATATACCGTGGCGTTGATGAAAGAAGGCGAGCGGCATTTCCGCATTTCCTCGGACATCGGCGAGAACGCGCCAATCCCCTGGACCGCTTCCGGGCGCTTGCTGCTGGCGCACCTGAGCGATCAGCAGATTGTCGACTTGATCGACCCGGACGACTTCATCCTGCCCGACGGCGAACGTTTGCCGCTGGAGCGGTTTCTCGAGGAAATTCGCCAGGCCGGTATCGATGGGTTCTTTTCCTTCGATAGCGTCGCTGACACCTTTACCCATTGCTTCGCCGCCCCGGTCAAAGACCCGAACGGCGTGGCCATCGCGACCCTGTGCATTGTCGCCCCACGGGCCGATGCAAAGAACAATTACAACGACTATCGTCGGGTGCTGATCGACAGTGCCAACAGTCTCGCCCGGCGTATCAACGAATAACAGCGGCTGCCTGCGGCCGCGAGTGTGAGGAGATCGACCATGTATTCCGCCAAAAATACTGCCGCCGTGGAAAAGGGCTTTGCCCACACAGGCGCCAATCTTGTGCGCGACGTCAGCCTGCCAGCGCTGGTGCTGCACCGTGACGCGCTGGAGCACAACATTCGCTGGATGCAGGACTTCGTCAGCAACAGCGGCGCGGAACTGGCGCCCCACGGCAAAACCAGCATGACCCCGGCGCTGTTTCGTCGCCAACTGGACGCCGGTGCCTGGGGCATTACTCTGGCCAGTGCCACGCAAACCCGCGCGGCTTACGCCCATGGCGTGCATCGGGTGCTGATGGCCAACCAATTGGTCGGCACGCCGAACATGGCGCTGATCGCTGATCTGTTGGCAGACCCGACCTTCGATTTCTATTGCATGGTCGATCATCCGGATAACGTCGCGGACCTCGGTGCGTATTTCGCCTCGCGCGGGGTGCGCTTGAACGTGATGATCGAGTACGGCGTGGTCGGCGGGCGTTGCGGTTGCCGCACCGAAACCGAAGTGCTGGCGCTGGCCAAGGCGATTGCGGCGCAACCGGCATTGGCGCTGACCGGCATCGAGGGCTACGAAGGGGTGATTCACGGCGATCACGCGGTGAGCGGCATCCGTGCGTTCGCTGATTCTTTGGTGCGCCTGGCGGTGCAATTGCAGGACAGCGGCGCGTTCGCCATTGCCAAGCCGATCATCACGGCGTCGGGTTCGGCCTGGTACGACCTGATCGCCGAGTCTTTCGAAGCGCAGAACGCCTGCGGGCGTTTCCTCAGCGTGCTGCGTCCTGGCAGCTACGTAGCTCACGACCATGGCATCTACAAAGAAGCTCAATGCTGCGTGCTCGACCGCCGCAGCGACCTGCACGAAGGCCTGCGCCCGGCGCTGGAAGTCTGGGCGCATGTGCAGTCGTTGCCTGAACCGGGTTTTGCGGTGATCGCCCTGGGCAAACGCGACGTCGCCTATGACGCCGGCTTGCCGGTGCCGTTGCTGCGTTACAAGGCCGGTGTGGTGCCGGCAATCGGCGAGGATGTGGGTGCCTGCAAGGTGACGGCGGTGATGGACCAGCATGCGTTCATGACTGTGGCGCCGGGGGTTGAATTGCGGGTGGGCGATATCATTTCGTTCGGTACTTCGCACCCGTGCCTGACGTTCGACAAGTGGCGCATCGGGTGTCTGGTGGATGAGCAGTTGAATGTCATCGAAACCATGGAAACCTGTTTTTAAGGTTTGAGACCGCGTCGCGACCTTCGCGAGCAAGCCCGCTCCCACATCGGATCTTCAGTGTTCACAAGACCCCTGTGGGAGCGGGCTTGCTCGCGAAGACGTCCACCCAGACACCACCGAAACACCAGAGACACCACATCAATGAACAGCATCAGCCCCCTCGGTCCCAACACCCCGCGCATCGCCCTGATCGGCGAATGCATGATCGAATTGCAGCAGCGCGCCGATGGCACGCTGCAGCAAAGCTTCGGCGGCGATACCCTGAACACCGCGGTCTACCTGGCCCGTGAGCTGGGCGATGGCGGCACGGTGGATTACGTCACCGCCTTGGGCGATGACAGTTTCAGCGATGCGATGTGCCAGAGCTGGGCCAGTGAAAATATCGGGCTGGACATGGTCCAGCGTTTGCCCGGTCGCCTGCCTGGCCTGTATTGCATCCAGACCGATGCGGCCGGCGAGCGACGTTTTTTCTACTGGCGCAACGAAGCGGCAGTGCGCGATTGCTTCACCACCCCGGCGGCCGCGCCGATCCTGGCGGCGCTGCCGGATTACGACGTGTTGTATTTCAGCGGCATCACCCTGGCGGTGCTCGGTGTGCAAGGGCGGGAAAAACTTCTGGAAACCCTGATCGAAGCCCGGCAACGGGATGCGCGAATTGTGTTCGACAACAATTATCGACCACGCTTGTGGGCTTCGATTGAAGAGGCACAGGCGGCTTATCGCAATGTTCTGCCGTATATCGACCTGGCGTTGCTGACGGTTGACGACGAGCAGGCGCTGTTCCATTTTTCCGATTGCGCGGCGGTGTTTGCCGCTTACGAGCAAATGGGCACGCCGGAAGTGGTGCTCAAGCGCGGGGCCGAGGCGTGTCTGATTCACTGCGATGGAGAGTCGTTCGAAGTGCCGGCGCAGGTGGTCGAACGGGTGGTGGACACCACGGCGGCGGGGGATTCGTTCAGTGCGGCTTACTTGGCGTGTCGGCTCAAGGGTGGCAGCCCGGTCGAGGCTGCCGAGGCCGGGCATCGGTTGGCGAGTCGAGTGATTCAGGTGCCTGGGGCACTGATCCCGAGATAAGCGGTGGATGGCCGCTTGCTGCGCAACCGGATCGCGGGCAAGCCCGCTCCCACAGGTTTTTTTGGTGTGGCTGTAATCTGTGGCAATTCACAATCCCTGTGGGAGCGGGCTTGCCCGCGATGAGGCCCTAAAGGCAAGCCCATCAATCCCGGTAAAACACCTGCACCAGGTGATAGCCGAACTTGCTCTTGATCGGCCCATGCACCACCCGCAATGGTTTTTTGAAGATCACCGCATCGATCACGCCGACCATCTGCCCGGGCCGTACTTCGCCCAGGTCGCCGCCGCGTTTGCCGGACGGGCAGGTGGAGTATTTTTTGGCCAGCACATCGAAGGCTTCGCCCTTGGCGATGCGTTGTTTGAGCTGCTCGGCTTCTTCCGAGGTTTTCACCAGGATATGGCGGGCTTGGGCTTTCATTGGCAGTACCTTGCAACGGTGGTGGCTATGTTGGTGCCAGCGTGGGGCGCGCGATTATGCCTTAACTCAGTCCGCTTGGCCGATCATCGTGCGAATCTTGTTGGCCAACAGATCAATGGAAAAAGGTTTGGCCACCATGTCCATGCCTTCCTCCAGGAACCCTTGGCGTTCGGCGGCTTTCTCCGCATAACCGGTCATGAACAGCACCTTCAGATCCGGGCGATGCTGACGCGCGATTTCCGCCAGTTGCCGACCATTCATGCCCGGCAGCCCGACATCGGTCACCAGCAGATCGACCCGCAGATCGGATTCCAGCAAGGGCAGGGCGGCCTTCGCGTCTTCGGCTTCATGGGCGTGATAACCCAGTTCATTGAGCAGATCGAGCACCAGCATGCGCACCGCCGGATCGTCTTCCACCAACACCACCGTTTCACCGGCCACCGCTGCCGGTGTTTCGCCGGTGAGCGGTTCCAGAGTGTGCTCCGGCACCGCGACGTGCAGCCGTGGCAAATACAGGCGAACGCAGGTGCCCTGGCCCGGCAGGCTATGAAGGCTGACGTGCCCGCCTGACTGCTGGGCGAAACCATAGATCATCGACAGTCCAAGGCCGGTGCCCTGACCGATGGGTTTAGTGGTGAAAAACGGGTCGAAGGCCTTGGCCAACACTGACGGCGTCATGCCGGCGCCGTTGTCGCTGACGGCAATCATCAGGTAATCCCCGGCCGTGACCGGTTCCAAGGGGGTGATGTCGCTACCGTCAAGATGAACGTTGGCGGTTTCGATCAGCAGCTCGCCACCTTCGGGCATCGCATCCCGGGCATTGATCACGAGGTTGAGCAGGGCGTTTTCCAATTGGCTGACGTCAGTACTGACCGGCCAGACTTCATCGGCCAGTTGCATTTTGAGCTCGATATGGTCGCCCTTGGTCCGGCGGAACAAATCTTCCAGGGAGTGCACCAACTGGTTGGCATTCAGCGGCTTGCGATCCAGCGACTGACGCCGGGAGAACGCCAGCAGGCGATGGGTCAGGGCAGCGGCGCGGTGAGCCGAGGACACCGCGGCTTCGGTGAAGCGCCCGATCTCGGCGGCACGCCCGTCGGCGATGTAGCGCTGCATCAAATCGAGGCTGCCGATGATCCCGGTGAGCATGTTGTTGAAGTCATGGGCGATGCCGCCGGTGAGCTGTCCCACCGCTTCCATTTTCTGCGCATGCCGCAAGGCGTCTTCGGCGCGCTCGCGCTCGAACATCTCGTTCTGCAGCCGCTGGTTGGCTTCGGCCAGTTGTTGAGTGCGGGCGCTGACGCGTTCTTCAAGGGTTTCGTTGAGATTGCGCAGGGCTTCTTCGGTCTGTTTGCGCTCGGTTTCGTCGATCACGAAGATGTAGAAACCGTTTACCGCGCCGTCCGCGCCATGACGCGGCAGGTAGTTCATCAGGGCCTGGCGGGTGCTGCCATCGCGGTGCGCGGCGCTGATGCTGAAACTGCAGGCCTTGCCTTTCAGCGCTTCGGCAATGTATTCGGCGCGCAGGGCATAGGCTTCATCGCCCAGCACTTCACGGACGGTGCGGCCGTAAAGCTCCTGGGGCGTCAGGCCGTACCATTCCAGGTAGGCGGCATTGTTGAGGCGAAAACGCTCCTCGCTGTCGACGTAACTGATCAGGATCGGCATGGCGTTGATGATCAGTTGCAGCTCGGTCTGGCTCTGGCGCAAGGCCTGTTCGATGTGTTTGCGTTCGGTCAGGTCGAGTGCGGCGCCAAGGAAACGAATCGGCCGACCGTGATGATCCTTGTAGCAGCGGCCTCGGGCAAACACCCAGCGCAATTGGCCGTCGGGCTGCAGCAAGCGATATTCCTCGGCGTACTCGCTGCCATGGGTGATGCAGTGCTTGATGCTGCGGGCAATCATCGCCCGGTCTTCCGGGTGTACGCCGTGGAGGTATTCGCTGATGGGCAACTGGCTGGCCATGGCCGGATCGACGCCATGCAATTGCGCGAAGTGGGCATCGGCGATGAAACGGTCTTCGCCGATGTCCCAGTCCCAGGTGCCGACGGCATCGGTGGCGGCCAGCGCCAGTTGCAGGCGCTGTTCGGTTTCGTGCTGGGCCTTGAGGCTGGCGGCGGAGCGTTGTTCTAGTTCCAGGGCGATGCGGCGGCGTTCGTTGGTTTCGATGGCCGTGACCAGAATCCCGGCGACCTCGGCGCTTTCATTGCGAATGGGACTGTAGGTCAAATCCAGCCAGAAGTCGGAATCTCGTCCGTCGCGCTGCAAGGTAAAGCGCTGTTCGCTGTAGGTCCGCACTTGGCCCTGTAGGACGGCGCTGTAAATCGGGTCAGTGAAGTCTTTCAGTTCTGGCCAGATCAGGTGCGTCGGTTGTCCGAAAGCATGAGGGTGTTTGCTGCCGGCGAGGAAGGCGAAGCCGTCGTTGTAGATCTGGGTGAGCTGTGGGCCCCACAGCAACAGCATCGGCATCGGCGAGTGAATCACAATGTCCACGGCGGTGCGCAGGCTCTGCGGCCAGTGATCAGCAGCGCCCAGCGGGTTGTTTGTCCAGTCCAGTCGGGCAATCAAGGCCTGGGCGTCGCTGGCGGTCGGTGGTGCGTTCATCACAATGTCCTGCGCGTCAGTCGGTGTGGCGGCGTCTACTATCCTTGCATGGCGGTAGACGCTGGATGATCCGTTTTGGGTCATTTTTTCAATTGAATGCTTCGCGGGTGTTTTTTGCCATGGAAATCGATGCACTGTTGCAAATTCTGGCCAGCCGCAATGGCTCCGATCTTTACTTGTCCACGGGCGCGCCACCCAGCGCGCGATTCGACGGTGTGCTCAAACCCCTGGCCGAGCAACCGTTCAAGCCCGGAGAAATCGCAGCCATTGCCGCGTCCATCATGGACGCCGAACAGCGCCTGGAGTTCGATCGCGAACTGGAAATGAACCTGGCGCTTTCCCTGGCCGGGGTCGGGCGCTTTCGGCTCAATATCTTCAAGCAGCGCAATGATGTGTCGATCGTGGCGCGCAACATCAAACTCGACATTCCACGCTTCGAAGACCTCAAGCTGCCACCGGTGCTGCTTGAAACCATCATGCTCAAACAGGGGCTGATATTGTTCGTCGGTTCGACCGGTTCGGGCAAGTCGACCTCGCTGGCGGCGCTGATCGATTACCGCAACCGCCACAGCAGCGGGCATATCATCACCATCGAAGACCCGGTCGAGTTTATCCATCGGCACAAGAAGTCGATCATCAACCAGCGTGAGGTCGGCGTCGATACCCGCAGTTTTCATGCAGCGTTGAAAAATACCCTGCGCCAGGCGCCGGACGTGGTGCTGATCGGCGAGATCCGCGACCGCGAGACTATGGAACACGCGCTGGCGTTTGCCGATACCGGTCATCTGGTCATTTCCACTTTGCATGCGCACAACGCCAATCAGGCACTGGACCGCGTGATTAACTTCTTTCCCGAAGAACGCCGGGCGCAACTGCTCCATGACCTGGGCAATAACCTCAAGGCCTTTGTTTCCCAGCGTTTGGTGCGTACCCGGGATGGGCAGCGCCGGGCGGCGGTGGAAGTGATGCTGGGAACGCCAACCATCGGCGACCTGATCCGGCGCAATGAGCTTGGCGAGCTCAAGGGGATTATGGAAAAGTCGTCAGAAGCGGGAATGCAGACCTTTGATGGTGCGCTGTTCGGGCTGTTTGCCGAGGGCGCGATTGATGAGGCAGAGGCGTTGAAACATGCGGACTCGGTGAACAACTTGCGTCTGCGTCTGAAAATGCACGCCGAGGCCACGCCTGGGCCCCATACACCGTCGGGTGAGTGGGGATTGGTGGACTAGGGCAACGACGATCAAAATGTGGGAGCGGGCTTGCTCGCGAAAGCGGTCTATCAGCCAACATCAATGTTGAATGTGAAATCGTCTTCGCGAGCAAGCCCGCTCCCACAGTGGATCTTCGTTTCAGTCATTCAATTCAGGGCGGTCGCGAAACTGCTCCAATGCCTCGGGATTGGCCAGTGCATCGGTGTTTTTCACCTTCTGGCCATGCACCACATTCCTTACCGCCAGCTCGACCACCTTGCCGCTGATGGTTCGCGGTATATCCGTCACCGCGACAATCTTCGCCGGCACATGCCGCGGCGTGGTGTTGGCGCGTATCACCTGGCGAATCTGTTGTTGCAGTGCTTCGTCCAGCTCGACACCATCACGCAACTTCACGAACAGCACCACCCGCACGTCATCCTGCCATTGCTGGCCGATGGCAACGCTGTCCAGCACCTGCGGGATTTTCTCCACCTGACGATAGATTTCCGCCGTGCCGATGCGCACGCCGCCGGGGTTGAGCACGGCATCGGAACGCCCGTGGATCAACAGGCCTCCGTGGGGCAGTTGTTCGGCGTAATCGCCCTGGGCCCAGACACCGGGGAACAGGCTGAAATAGGACTTTCGTAGTTTCTCCCCATCAGGGTCATGCCACAAACCGATGGGCATGGCCGGAAAATGCCGGGTGCACACCAGTTCGCCTTTTTCCCCGATCACAGGCGTACCGGCGTCGTTCCATACTTCGACCGCCATGCCCAGGCCCTTGCACTGCATTTCGCCACGACGCACCGGCAGGACCGGGTTGCCGATCACGAAGCACGAAACGATGTCGGTGCCGCCGGACATCGAGGACAGGCACAGGTCAGACTTGAACGCGCGGTAGACGTAATCGAAGCTTTGCGGCGACAGCGCAGAACCGGTGGACAGCACGGTTTTCAGGCTGCTCAGGTCATGACTGTCGCAGGGCTTCAGGCCATTGCTTTCCAGCGCGGTGAGGAACTTGGGGCTGGTGCCGAAGACGTTGATGCGTTCGTCGTCGATCAGGTCGATCAAACGCTCCGGGCCTGGATGAAATGGCGAGCCGTCGTACAGCACCACGGCGCTGTCGACGGCCAGGGCCGAAACCAGCCAGTTCCACATCATCCAGCCGCAGGTGGTGTAGTAGAACAAACGGTCGCCGGGGCCGAGATCGGTGTGCAGGCCATGTTCCTTGACGTGTTGCAACAGCACGCCGCCGGTGCTGTGCACAATGCACTTCGGCACGCCGGTGGTGCCGCTGGAGTAAAGGATGTACAGCGGATGGGCGAAGGGCACGGGAATGAATTGCGGCTCGCCGCCCGGGTCGTAGAAATCGTCCCATAGCGTCACGTTGGCCTGGCTGCGGAAGTCCTCTATACGCGCTTGGGGTCGTGCATAAGGCACAACGATCAACTGCTGCAAGGACGGCAGTTGCCCGAGGATTTCGTTGACCTTGGCGGTCTGGTCGATCTCTTTGCCGGCGTAACGGTAACCGGCGCAGGTGATCAGCACTTTCGGCTCGATCTGGCCGAAGCGGTCGATCACCCCATGAGTACCGAAATCTGGCGAGGAACAAGACCAGATCGCGCCCAGACTGGTGGTGGCGAGCATGGCCACCAGTGTTTGCCAGGTGTTTGGCATGCACGCGGCCACGCGGTCGCCGAGGCCGACGCCGGCGGCTTTCAGGCCGTTCTGAAAACCGGCGACATGGCTCGCCAGTTCGGCCCAGGTCAGTTGTTCCCGTTGGCCGTTTTCGCCGATGGCTACTACCGCCACGGCGTCGTCGCGACGGCGCAGCAAGTGCTCGGCGAAGTTCAGCGTGGCGCCGGGGAACCACTGGGCGCTGGGCATTTGCGCGCCCTCTATCAGCACCGCGTCTGGTTGATCGTGAAAACGAATGTCGAAGAAATCGACGATGGCCTGCCAGAAAGCTTCGCGCTGATCGATGCTCCACTGGTGCAGGGCAGGGTAGTCGGCGATCTTGAGGTTGTGTCGCTGATTGATCGAGCGCCGAAAGGCCTCCATGCGGGACTTACCGATGCGCTCGGTGCCGGGTTGCCAGAGGATGTCGGACATGGCTTGGCCTCTCTCGTTCCCACGCTCTGCGTGGGAATGCCTCAATGGACGCTCCGCGTCCGCTTTGGGACGCAGAGCGTCCCGGGCTGCATTCCCACGCAGAGCGTGGGAACGATTAGTGTCAGGGGGCTAGCGGCGGGTTACTGCGCCAACCACCCACCATCAATATTCCACGCAGCGCCACGCACCTGGCTACCGGCTTCGCTGCATAAAAATAGCACCAACTCACCCAGCTGCGGCGGCGTCACGAATTCCAGCGACGGCTGCTTCTCGGCCAGCAAATCATGTTGCGCCTGCTGCGGGTCGATCCCGGTCGCGGCGCGATCATCAATCTGCTTTTGCACCAGCGGCGTCAGCACCCAACCCGGGCAAATGGCATTGCAGGTGACGTTCGTCGTGGCGGTTTCCAGACCGACCACCTTGGTCAGGCCGATCACACCATGCTTGGCCGCAACGTACGCGGCCTTGCCCACCGAACCGACCTGGCCATGCACTGACGCGATGTTGATGATCCGACCCCAGCCCTTGGTGCGCATCCCCGGCAAGCTCAAACGGGTACTGTGAAACACCGACGACAGGTTGATCGCAATGATCGAGTCCCAGCGCTCCACCGGAAAATCTTCCACCGCTGCCACATGCTGGATGCCCGCGTTGTTGACCAGGATATCCACGCCGCCGAACTCACGCTCGGCGTACTCGATCATGTCGGCGATCTGCGCCGGGTCGCTGACGTCGGCGGGGTGATGGCCGACCTTGCCGCCGAATTGTTCGACTTCGGCAATCACCCTGGACGCATCGCCGAAACCGTTGAGGATCAGGTTGGCGCCGGCCTTGGCCAGGCTCAGGGCGATTCCCAGGCCGATGCCGCTGGTGGAACCGGTGACCAGTGCGGTCTTGCCCAAAAGAGTCGTCATGAATACCTCACACAATGCCAGTGGCGTAGAAAGTACCGATCACCACAAAAACAGCGAGTGTCTTGATCAGCGTAATACAGAAAATGTCTTTGTAGGCTTCGCGGTGGGTCAAACCGGTGACCGCCAGCAACGTAATCACCGCGCCGTTGTGCGGCAGGGTGTCCATGCCGCCACTGGCCATCGCGGCGACCCGGTGCAGCACTTCCAGCGGGATATTGGCGGCATGGGCAGCGCTGATGAACGTCTCGGACATCGCCGCCAGGGCAATGCTCATGCCGCCCGACGCCGAACCGGTGATGCCAGCCAGCAGGGTCACGGTAATTGCTTCGTTGACCAGCGGATTGGGAATGCTTTTGAGCCAGCCGGATAGCACCAGAAAACCCGGTAGCGACGCAATCACTGCACCGAAACCATATTCCGACGCGGTGTTCATCGCCGCCAGCAACGCGCCGCTGACCGCACTTTTACTGCCTTCGGCCAACTTGCCGCGAATCGTCTGAAAGGCGAACACCAGTACCATGACGATACCCACCAGCAAGGCTGCCTGGACCGCCCAGATCGCCGTCAGTTTGGCGATGTCGGTGGTCACCGGTGCTGCCATGCCTGGCAACGAGAGGCTGTGAGTCTTGCCGTACCACAGCGGAATCCAGCGGGTGAACAGCAGGTTCATCAGGCCCACCATCAACAGCGGCGAGAGCGCGATCCACGGGTTGGGCAGCTTGATGTCCGGCGCGGTTTCCGGCTCGTTGCGCAGCGCTGAACCATACCCTTCACCGCTGCGCTGGGCCTTGTTGCGCTGGCTCTGCAGGAACAGCATGCCGGCGCAGAACACGAAAATCGTGCCGATCACACCCAGCCACGGCGCGGCCCAGGCGGTGGTGTTGAAGAAGGTGCTGGGGATGATGTTCTGGATCTGCGGCGTGCCGGGCAGGGCGTCCATGGTGAACGAGAATGCGCCTAGGGCGATGGTCGCCGGAATCAGGCGCTTGGGGATATTGCTCTGGCGGAACATTTCGGCGGCAAACGGGTAGACCGCAAACACCACCACAAACAGCGACACGCCGCCGTAAGTGAGCAGGGCGCAGACCAGCACGATCACCAGCATCGCCTGGCGAGTGCCGAGCAAGCGAATGGCTGCTGCGACGATGGAACGGGAGAAGCCCGACAACTCGATCAGCTTGCCGAACACGGCACCGAGCAGGAACACCGGGAAATACAGTTTGACGAAGCCGACCATTTTTTCCATGAACACCCCGGTGAAGACGGGGGCAACGGCGGAAGGGTCGGTGAGCAGGACGGCGCCGAGGGCGGCGATCGGGGCAAAGAGGATAACGCTGTAGCCACGGTAAGCAGCCACCATCAGCAGCGTGAGGGCTGCCAAGGCAATGATCACACTCATGGTGTGTCTCCTTCGATTGTTATTTTTGTAGGGTGAAGCTTTGTGGGAAGGGCTATAGCGAGTTTCGTGCCATGCAAGTAAGTAATTGAAATAAAAGAATATTTTTTATTTTGTGCGTTTAGTTTTAATGATTCGTCTCTATTTAGAGACTTGCGTTGGCAGGTCTGGCCCTTTCGCGAGCAAGCCCGCTCCCACAGTTTGACCGAGTCGCTCGGAAAAATGCGGTCGAATGTGGGAGCGGGCTTGCTCGCGAAGAGCGCGCAGCGCTCAGGATGCCATGTCTACCAAATGAGATATGTGTCTCCTTATGGGGACTCTGCAATCCCCAACGCCACCATCTTCTTGTACAACGTCGACCGCCCCAGCCCCAAACGCGCCGCCGCTTCAATAACCTTCCCACCGCATTGCGCGAGGGCGGTTTCAATCAACTGCCGATCAAACCGTTCGCGAGCTTCACTGAAAGTCTCATGGGCAACCGGCTCGATGGCCAAGGGCGCCACACGTTGCACCGGGATAAAACTGCCAATCGCCGCGCGGATATCCCCCACGTTCAGCATCAAATCATCACTAAGCAACGCCGCTCGCTCCAGAACATTGCGCAGTTCGCGGATGTTCCCCGGCCAGGCGTGTTGACTCAACAAATCCAGGGCTTCGGGGTTCAGTTCGTGCTGACTGCGCAGCTCTTCGAGAATCGCTTCGCTGAGGGCCGGCAGGTCGTCGAGGCGATCACGCAGGGGCGGGACCTGAATTGGCAGCACATTGAGGCGGTAATACAAATCGGCACGAAACTCGCCGCGTTTGATTGCCGCTTCCAGATCGGTGGAGGTGGCCGCGATCACCCGCACATCGCTCTGGATCACTTCGTTGGAGCCTACGGGCTCGAATTCCTTTTCCTGCAACACCCGCAGCAACTTGCTTTGCAGCGGCAGCGGCATGTCGCCGATCTCATCGAGAAACAGCGTGCCGCCCTGAGCGATTTGCAACTTGCCGGTACGGCCTTTGCGATCGGCGCCGGTGAACGCGCCGGGGGCGGTGCCAAAGAACTCGGCTTCCAGCAGCGACTCGGGGATCGCCGCGCTGTTGATGCTTACGAACGCTTTGTGGGCCCGAGGCGAGGCGCCGTGGATCGCTTGGGCCAGCAGCTCCTTGCCGGTACCGGTTTCGCCGAGCAGCAACACCGGTGATTCGGCACTGGCGCTGCGCCGGGCGCGGCGTTTGACTTCCAGGCTGGCGGTGCTGGTGCCGATGAAATGGGCGAAGTTGTACTTGGTCTGCCGTGCCCGCAGCAGCGAACGGGTGGAGGCGAGTTCTTCCTGCATGCTCAGGTAGCGCTTGAGCATCGGCGACAGGCTGCGCAACTCATCGAACAGGGCAAAGCCGATAGCGCCAATCACTGCGCCGGCATCGTCGTGAATCGGCAAACGCATCACCACCAGCGGTTCCTTGGGAGTGTCTTGCATGTCCAGCAGGATGGGGCGTCCGGTGCGCACCACCTCGCGCAACAGGCTGCCGGGGATCACGCTTTCACAGGCCCGGCCGATCGCACCGGCGGCCGATTCGAGACCGAAACGCCGGGCATAACGCTCGTTCATCCAGACGATGTTCGCGTCGCGGTCGACAATCACCGTGCCTTCGCTCGATTGCTCGATGATTTCGAACAGCGAGCGGATCGCCAGGGTACGAACGCGCTGGTAGTCCTTGAGGCTTTCGGTGGTGTTCATGGGGGCTGATCCTGATTAAGTATTGCCTGTGCTGGCCCCTTCGCGGGCAAGCCCGCTCCCACAGGATTTGGGGTTGCCGCTGAATTTGGGCGCGACATAAAACCTGTGGGAGCCGGGCTTGCCCGCGATGGCCGCGACGCGGTTCATCGGTGTACACGGGATTATGCCTACCCCGGATGCGCCGCCGCCAACAGCTCTTTGGTGTAGGGATGCTGCGGCGAGTCGAACACATCGTGGCTGGCACCGCTTTCCACCACTTTGCCGTCCTTGATCACGATCATGTCATGGGCCAGGGCGCGTATCACCGCCAGGTCGTGACTGATGAACAGGTAGGTCAGGCCGTATTTTTCCTGAAGCTGACGGAGCAGGGCGACCACTTGTTTTTGCACCGTGCGATCCAGCGCCGAGGTCGGTTCGTCGAGCAGGATCAGCGCCGGTTTCAGTACCAGTGCGCGGGCAATGGCGATGCGCTGGCGTTGGCCGCCGGAGAATTCGTGCGGGTAGCGATGACGGCTTTGCGGGTCGAGCCCAACTTCTTCCAGCACCCGGATCACTTGGGCTTCGCATTCGTCCGGGGTGGATTGGCTATGAACCTCAAGGCCTTCACTGATGATCTGCGCCACGGACATTCGCGGGCTGAGACTGCCGAAGGGGTCCTGGAACACCACCTGCATCTTCTTGCGCCACGGTCGCAGCTGCTTTTGCGTCAAGCCATCCAGGGCCTCGCCCTGAAAGCGAATGCTGCCTTCGGAATCGAGCAAGCGCAGGATCGCCTGACCAAGGGTGGACTTGCCCGAACCTGATTCACCGACGATGCCCAACGTCTTGCCGCGCTGGACGTTCAGGCTGATACCGTCCACCGCGCGCAGGTATGTTTTACGCTGGAACAGGCCGCCACCGATGGCGAAATGCACCTGCAAATTATCCACTTCCAGCACTTTTTCACGCTCGTCCCGGGGCAGGGCTTCACCTTCCGGTTCGGCGTGCAGTAATACGCAGCTATAAGGATGTTTCGGCTCGGTGAACAGTGTCTCGCAAGGCGCCTGTTCGACGATTTCCCCGGCCTTCATCACGCATACCCGCTGGGCGATACTGCGCACCAGATTGAGGTCGTGGCTGATCAACAGCAGCGACATGCCGAGCCGCTGTTGCAGGGATTTGAGCAGCAGCAGGATCTTGCGTTGCACCGTCACATCCAGTGCGGTGGTCGGCTCGTCGGCGATCAGCAATTCCGGCTCGCAGGCCAGGGCCATGGCGATCATCACCCGTTGCCGCTGGCCGCCGGAGAGTTGATGGGGATAAGCCTTGAGCCGTTCTTCGGGCTTCTGGATGCCTACCAGTTGCAGCAACTCGAGAATCCTTGCTTGCGCCGCTTTGCCGCCCAACCCTCGGTGCAGCAGCAGAGTTTCGCCGATCTGCTTTTCAACGCTGTGCAGCGGATTGAGGGAGGTCATCGGCTCCTGGAAGATCATCGCGATCCGGTTGCCGCGCAGCTCGCGCAAGGTCTTGATGTCGGTGCCGATCAACTCCTGGCCGCGATAGCGAATGCTGCCGGTGGTTTCAGTGCCGGTCTCGGGCAGCAGTTGCAGGATCGAGTGGGCGGTCACCGACTTGCCGCAGCCCGACTCGCCGACCAGCGCCAGGCATTCGCCGGGGCGGATGTCCAGGCACAGGTTGCGCACCACTGTCTGGCCGCTGAAGGCCACGTTGAGGTCACGGATTTCGATCAGGTTGTCACTCATATCAACAGTCCGCGTCATGATCGTGGATCGAAGGCATCACGTAATGCCTCGCCAATGAACACCAGTAGAGAAAGAATCAGCGCGAGGGTGAAAAACGCCGTCAGGCCCAGCCACGGCGCTTGCAGGTTCTGCTTGCCCTGACCGATCAATTCGCCCAGAGACGCACTGCCGGCCGGCATGCCGAAGCCGAGGAAGTCCAGCGCCGTGAGGGTGGAAATCGCCCCGGTCAAAATGAACGGCAAATAACTCAGGGTGGCGTTCATCGCGTTGGGCAGAATGTGCCGCACGATCACCTTGCGGTCGGTCAGGCCCAGCGCACGGGCGGCCTTGACGTATTCCAGGTTACGCCCGCGCAGGAACTCGGCGCGCACCACGTCCACCAGGGCCAGCCAGGAAAACAGCGCCATGATCCCCAGCAGCCACCAGAAATTCGGCTCGACGAAGCCCGACAGAATGATCAGCAGGTACAGCACCGGCAGCCCCGACCAGACTTCCAGCAAGCGCTGGCCGAGCAGGTCAACCCAGCCGCCGTAGTAGCCTTGCAGCGCACCGGCGGCGATGCCGATCAACGCACTGATGAAGGTCAGCGCCAGCGCGAACAGAATCGACACCCGCGCCCCGAAAATCACCCGGGCCAGCACGTCGCGGGCCTGATCGTCAGTGCCCAGCCAGTTGACCTTCGACGGCGGGCTCGGCGCGGGTTGATTGAGGTCGTAATTGGGCGTGTCGTCGCTGAACGGGATCGGAGGAAACAGCATCCAGCCGCCGTCCTTATGAATCAGCTTCTGCACGTAATCGCTGCGGTAATCGGCCTGGAACGGCAGTTGCCCACCAAACTCCTGTTCGGTGTGGCGCTTGAACGCCGGGAAGTACAGCGAGCCCTGATAACTGACCACCAGCGGTTGGTCGTTGGCGATCAGCTCGCCGCCCAGGGTCAGCAGGAACAGGCCGACAAATAACCACAGCGACCACCAGCCACGGCGGTTTTTCTTGAAACGCTCGAAACGGCGACGGCCCAGCGGCGAGAACTTGAACATCAGGCGTTCCTCGCGGCGAAGTCGATGCGTGGGTCGACCAGGGTGTAGCACAGGTCGCCGATGAGTTTTATCAGCAGGCCGAACAAGGTGAAGATGAACAGCGAACCGAATACCACCGGATAGTCCCGTGAAACCGCGGCTTCGTAACTCATGCGACCCAGGCCATCGAGGGAGAAAATCACTTCGATCAGCAGTGAGCCGGCAAAAAATACGCTGATGAAGGCCTGCGGAATTCCTGACACCACCAGCAGCATGGCGTTGCGAAACACATGGCCGTAAAGCACCCGGCGTTCGCTCAAGCCCTTGGCTCGGGCGGTGACCACGTATTGGCGAGTGATTTCATTGAGGAAGGAGTTCTTGGTGAGGATGGTCAGGGTGGCGAAACCGCCAACCACCAGCGCTGTCACTGGCAGCACCAGGTGCCAGAAATAATCGGTGATTTTGCCCAGGGTCGACAGCGACTCGAAATTGTCCGAGACTAGCCCGCGCACCGGGAACCAGTTCAACGAAGTACCGCCGGCGAAGACCACGATCAGGAACATCGCAAACAGAAACGCCGGCATGGCGTAACCGATGATGATCGCAGTGCTGCTCCAGATATCGAAATGGCTGCCATGATGCACGGCCTTGCGGATGCCCAGGGGAATCGACACAAGATAAGTGATCAACGTGGCCCAGAGCCCGAGAGAAATGGTTACCGGCATTTTTTCCAGGATCAGGTCGGTGACCGTGGCACCACGGAAAAAGCTCTTGCCGAAGTCGAGGCGGGCGTAGCTCTTGAGCATCAGCCACAGACGTTCCGGGGCCGGTTTGTCGAAGCCATATTGCTTTTCAATCTCCTTGATCAGCTGCGGGTCGAGCCCTCGACTGGCCCGTGAGCTGCCATGCATGGTTTCGCTGGAACCGCCACCGACACTCGCACCGCCAATGCCCTGCAATTGTGCGATGGCCTGTTCCACCGGGCCACCGGGCGCGGCCTGGACGATGACGAAATTGACCAGAAGAATGATCACCAGTGTCGGAATGATCAGCAGCAAACGCCGCAGTATGTAAGCCCACATCAGCGCGGCCCTCCGGGTTGGCCGCGTTTGATCAGTTCGGCGGTCATCTGTTCGTTAGTCAGGGGCGTGGTGCTCACTTCCCACCAACTCTCGATAGCTTCGTCATTGCTCGCCTGTACAGAGGGAATGCCGAAGCGGTTCCACCACACGGTCGAGCTGCCTGGCGGGTAATAATTGGGAATCCAATAGAAGTTCCATTGCAGGACACGATCCAGGGCATGGGCGTAGCGCAGCATGTCAGCCTGGGTGGTGGCGCGAACCAGGCCGTTGACCAGCGTATCGACCGCCGGGTTCTTCAGCACCATGTAGTTGTTGGAACCGGGATCGTTGGCCGCCGCCGAGCCAAAGTAGTTGTACAGCTCGTTGCCCGGCGAAGTGGTGACCGGGTAGCCGGTGACGATCATGTCGTAGTCCCGGGACATCAGGCGGTTTATGTACTGGGACGCGTCGATGCGGCGAATATTCAGGTCGATGCCGATTTGTTTCAGGGTGCGCTTATAAGGCAACAGCAGTCGGTCCATGCCGTTCTGGCTGACCAGGAAAGTGAAGCTCAGCGATTGGCCTTGGGCGTTGACCAGTTGATCGCCATCGGGTTTCCACCCGGCTTGTTCGAGCAAACCCAGGGCTTGCAACTGTTTGTCGCGAATCACGCCGCTGCCGTCAGTTTTCGGTGCTTCGAAGACCTGGGTGAAGACTTCGTCGGGGATCTGCCCGCGCAGCGGTTCGAGAATCGCCCGTTCACCTGCGTCGGGCAGTTCTCGGGCAGCGAGGTCGGTGTTGGAAAAGTAGCTCTGCTGGCGGATGTACATCTCGCGCATCATCTGCCGGTTGCTCCACTCGAAATCCCAGAGCATGGCCAGGGCCTGGCGCACGCGACGGTCCTGGAACATCGGGTTTTGCAGGTTGAACACAAAGCCCTGGGCCGATTGCGGTGCCTCTTTGGCCAGGTGGGCCTTTTGCAGGCGACCGTCGCTCAGGGCCGGGCTTTCGTAGCCGATGGAATAGGCGGTGGCGGAGAATTCGCGGTTGTAATCGTAGGCGCCGCCACGCAGAACCTGACGGGCCACGTCGGTATCGCCGAAGTACTCAATGCTGAAATGATCGAAGTTGTAGAGGCCGCGGCTGACCGGTAAATCCTTGGCCCACCAGTCGGCGTTACGCTCGAAGGTGATGCTGCGCCCGGAGTCGACCTTGCTCACGCGATACGGCCCGCTGCCCAGCGGTGGCTCGTAACCACCGCCGCTGGCAAAGTCGCGGGTTTTCCACCAGTGCTCGGGAAACACCGGCAAGGTCGCGAGGTCCAGCGGCAGGGTACGGTTTTCGTTGCTCTTGAAGTCGAACCGAACGGTGAGTGGTGACTCCACTTCGACGCCTTTGACGTCGGCGAATTGCGTGCGATAGCGCAGGCTGCCCTGAGTCATCAGCAGGTTGAAGGTGTAGCGCACGTCTTCGGCGGTGATCGGCTTGCCGTCGGCGAAGCGGGCCTTCGGATTCAGGTAGAAATGCAGGGACAGTCCGTCGTCGGAACGCTCCATCCGTTGGGCGACCAGGCCGTAAACGGTATAGGGCTCGTCCAGCGAGCGCTGGGCCAGGGGCGAGTAGATCAAGCCGTCGATCTGCGTGACACCCGTGCCCTTGTCGATGTACGGCAGCATATGGTCGAAATGACCGATTTCCATCGCCGAGCGACGCATCGTGCCGCCCTTGGGCGCGCGCGGGTTGGTGTAGGCGAAATGGCTGAAGCCAGCGGGATACTTCGCCGGTTCACCGTACACGGTCAACGCATGTTGCGGTGCAGCGTTCACACCAGCGGCACTTAATAGCAGCGCCACGGCAGTGAACAACAAAGTGGGGAAAGCCAGTCGCATTGTCAGCCTTAGAGCCGGGTGGTCGATAACCACAATTTGTACGCTAGCGGCGCGTCCCTCGCCAGCCGTATCACGTAACGAAAACACAACGGCCCACCAAAAGGCGGGCCGTTGTGTAGCAAACTCAAGCGTTGATCAGTCCTGACGACTGGTCACTTCCAGCAGGTGGTAACCGAACTGGGTCTTGACCGGGCCTTGCACCACGTTGATCGGTGCGCTGAAGACCACGGTGTCGAATTCCTTGACCATCTGGCCCGGGCCGAACGAACCCAGGTCACCGCCCTGACGGCTGGACGGGCAGCTGGAGTTGGCTTTGGCGACTTCGGCGAAGTCGGCACCGGCCTCGATCTGGGCTTTGAGTTCGTTGCACTTTTCTTCGCTGGAAACCAGGATGTGACGGGCAGTGGCTTTGGCCATGGGAAAATACTCCATTCAATGTTCAATAAAGTGCGGAGCCTACCGGATTCAGTGGGCTATTTCTTCCCCAAAGTTCCGTCTGTTTCATGCCGCGTTTTAAAGGCCGGCATTTCGCAAGCGTTCGGCATGTTGCACATACAGGGCAATCGGATCGATACCCTGGCGGACCTGACCGGTTGTCTGGCCGAGGCTATCCAGATGATCCAGCGAATAATCCGAACGGATCACTTTGCCCAGATGGGAACTGAATCGACCGACCATGCCGTCATTCTGCTCGGCTTCGGTGGTGAAATAGTGGGAGAAGGCCCGCAGAAACCCGTGCAGCGGATTGAGTGCATGGAGTCCCTCATCGAGGATGGCTCCCTGCAAAGTGCCGCTCCAGGAATAGTAGCGCACGCCATTGACCTGATCGCGACCCTTGCCGCCCCAGGTTTTTGGCAACCCTTGCGGGTACTTGTCGTTAAAGGCGCCGACGCCTTCGGTGGTCAGTGCATTGAGCGCGGCAATGGCATTTTGCGGCAGATGCCGGTTGCCACTGAGCAATGACAGGAAATCGGCGAACAGCGTGGCCACCGCTCCGGCAACGTGTTCCGGCAGGCGTCCGGGGATCAGCGCCTTACGCAGGAAGTCGGCCAGTTCCGAGCCATGATTCGGCCCGCTGACCGATGTCACCGAGGCGACCACCTCGGGTGCCAGCGCTCCTGCATACCGTGCCGCAAGCGCCCCCTGACTGTGACCGATCAGATTGACTTTGCTTGCACCGGTTCCCAGCAGTACCCGATCGATCTGCGCCAACAGTTGCTCGCCGCGGGTTTCATTGCTATGGGTAGCCGACAGATGCGGGATGAAGACCCTGGCGCCGGCGCTTCTGAGGGCCAGTTTGACGTCATGGAACAATTCCAGGTTGCCGATGCGATCGAAGCCGAAGAGCCCGTGGACCAGCAGGATCGGATAGTGAGTGGCTGCATTCCGTAGCATGTAGATTCCTTTTTCGCAGTAGGTCAGGTGTGTGTTCAAGGGGGCACTCTAAAGCACACCAGCTGCTCGGCGATGTATGAAAAAGCCGCTATAACCCGATGAAAACGGAATAGAAATAGTGCGAAAGTTCAGATGAACCTGAGGTCTTGGTCGGAATATCTGGACATCTTTTTAACGATGGTTGAACGCTTTCTCGCAATGACCTACTTGTGAAACGTCATTTTTCCGCGCAAGCCGACGCCTTTGCCCTGCATCACGAATCAGCTTCGTGGGGTTCAATAGGCTTCGTTCGATGCCGACTTTCAAGGCGGCATTTATTCCAAGGACTGGAGCGTATGAATGACTATTTATGAAGCGGCAAACCTGAATGTTGTAGAGCAATACATGGCGGCACCACGGCTGGACCAGGCGGAGAACGCCATGTTGGATCCATCCGAAAGAAAGGCCATTGTCACTGTTGCGCCTTATCAGGCCATGGCCTGCGGAGACAAGCTGGTCTTGTCCTGGTCAGGTATCGATGCAGAGGGTGCGGCGTATCGGCATGAAGTGTCGCGGTTCGTCAGCGAAGCCCAGGTGGACAGGGTGATTGTCTTTGCTGTGTCGGACGTACACATCGCCGCACTGGACGGCGGGTCGCTTGAGGTTTACTACACGCTGTACAGTGCGCTCCATTGTGAGCCTTTGGAGTCCGGGCGTTTACAGTTGAGCGTCGGTGATGTCCGGCCGGATCTGCTGCCTGTGATTGTGAACGATGCGGTGGGTGGCACACTTGATCCCGACAGGGTCGCCGAGGGCGCGCGCGTTACGATCAGGCCGTATTCCCGGATGGCGGCTGGAGATCGGGTCTTGCTGTCCTGGGCCGGCGGTACGCCACAATCAAGCTTCAATGACACATTGAAAATCGAATCCTTTGCAGTGGGTGGCGAACTGTCGTTCTGGGTAAGTCCCGAGTCTATTGCTCCCAACCTTGGTGCAACCATTACGATCAGCTATTGCGTCGAGAAAGAAGGCCAAGAGCCTCGCTTCTCGGAGCCTGCACAGTTGTTGATCGGCCCTCTGGAGCGAGGACCGCTGTTGCCTCCCTCTGTGCTGGAGGCCGATGAGGGTTGGCTGGATCTGCAAGATGCGATCGATGGTGTCACCGTCGTGATCGACAATGCCCAGGCAGAAGAGGGTGAGCTGGTTTATCTGAAATGTGACGGGGAGCATTTCAATCATCGCGATGATCGTGAGATCTCAAGGGAAATGGCCGGTCAACCGCTGGTATTTATCGTTCCCTACAGGTTTTGGCGCGAACATCGGGATTTGACGGTCCGGGTAGCCTATTCGGTCGAACGTCTCGACGATGTGAGCCAACAGTCCGAAGTCACGTTGGTACAAGTGCAGTCGTAACCGGTTTAAGGCAACCGCCTTCCAGTTTTCGTTTGGAGAACTGGAAGGCGGGCACCGGTCACTTCGGCTGTTGGGTGCAGCGCTGAGCACGAAGTTGCTCGGCTGCCTGCTGCAACAACCGTTCTGTCCCGATCCAGCCAAGGCAGCCATCCGTTACTGACACCCCGTAACGCAGCGACGGGCTCAGCGCTTGGCAACCTTCGAACAGATGGCTTTCGATCATCATGCCAATCAACGATCGATCACCCTGCAGGCGCTGTTCAAGCACGTCGTTGAACACCGCTGGCTGACGCAATGGGTCTTTACCGCTGTTGGCGTGGCTGCAATCGACCATGATCCGCGCCGGAATCTTGAGCCGGGTCAAATCGCTGTGCACTTGAGCGATGCTGTCACGGTCGTAGTTCGGCCCGCGATGGCCGCCACGCAATACCAGATGGGTATCGGCGTTGCCTGGTGTCTGGATAATCGCAGGATGCCCCTGGCTATCGACACCGAAATGGCGGTGCGGATGGGCGGCCGAGCGCATGGCATCGCTGGCGACAGCCACACCGCCATCGGTGCCATTCTTGAACCCAACCGGCATGCTCAGGCCGCTGGCCATCTCCCGGTGGATCTGTGATTCGGTGGTACGGGCGCCAATCGCGACCCAGCTCAGCAGGTCGTCGAAGTAGCCGGCGGCCATCGGTTGCAGCAGCTCGGTGGCAACGGGTAAGCCCAGCTGAAGCATTTCGCGCATTAACTCGCGGGACAGCGTCAAGCCGCCGGCCATGTCGTCGCTGCCATCCAGATGCGGGTCGTAGGCCAGGCCTTTCCATCCCACCGTGGTGCGCGGTTTTTCGACGTAGGCGCGCATCACCAGCAGCATCTCGTCGCTGACTTCGGCAGCCAGGCGGGCAAGGTGGGTGGCGTATTCGAGGGCGGAACGGGGATCGTGAATCGAGCACGGACCGACAATGACCAGCAGACGGGAGTCTTCACCGTTGAGGATCGCGCGAACCGCTTGACGGTGGGCGGCGACTTGCCGGGTCAGGGCATTGCTGAGGGGTAATTGTTGTTTGAGCTGCAATGAGCTGGGCAGACGCAAGGTCAGCGCTTCATTGGCAGGGTTCAAGGTGGACAGCGGCAGAGCAGAGACGGACGAGTTCATATTCGGGCTTCCTGGGCTGGCGGCGGGTTTCGTTCCCGCGCGCTCGGCCCTACTGGGGTGTTCGACAATTGGCCGGATTGGCTGCGTGTGTGTGCTTGCCACCTGTGGGTGACCGATCGGAGGCGGCAGGCTGTCCCGAGCGGAGGCTGGTAAATCGCCAGGCGGCAAAACTGTCGTAACGGTAATAAGTGGCGTAGTTCATGTCGTGAATCCTCAAATTGTCTGGTGTGACGCTAAAAATGTTCAGGGCTGAAAAAACAAAACCCCCGGTCGGGAGGCCGACCGGGGGTTGAGAATTCTCTGGTGGCGACCCGTTTAAAGTGGGCGCCGTGTGGGTATCAGGCGCGCCAGTGGCTAAACCAATACCCAAAATAAAAGCTGACCAAAGCACAAACGTCATTCACCCGGGCAGCCGCAACCGAGCGCGGGGCGCTAGCGGTACGAAGCTGTGAGAGGGCATTGAGCATGGTCTGTCTCCGATGAATGCGCCGAGCTTACTAGAGGCCGGTACGCGGATTCAATCAGAAAATGCTATCGATCATCACAGGCTTTTCTATCGCTTGAGTACGTCGGGGGTTGTGACACACTTTGCGTTGCGCCCAACAACCACAACGCCACAAGGACGAACCATGACGACACTGACCATTGCCGCCGCTCAATCGATCTCCATCGCCGGTGATCTTGCCGCCAATATGGCTTGGCATCAGCGCTTCATGCAGGTTGCTGCAGAGCAAGGCGTGCAATTGCTGGTGTTTCCAGAACTGTCACTGACCGGGTACGAACGCGGCCTGGCGGCGGAGCTGGCCATAGCGCCAGACGCCAGGGTGCTGCAACCGCTGCGCGATTTTGCGCGGGAAGTCGGTGTGACCAGTGTCGTCGGGATGCCGATTCGTCTGTCGGACGATTCGCCGGTATTGATCGGAGCTCTGGTATTGGGCGCCGATGGTTCGCTTGGGGTTTACAGCAAGCAGCATCTGCACCCGGGCGAGGAGGTGGCGTTTGCTCCGGGAACGGGCGGTTCGACATTAAAGATCGGTGCCGACACCGTCGCGCTGGCGGTCTGCGCCGATTTTTCTCACGCCAGTCACGCGGCAGCCGCGGCACGGCAGGGCGCTGATCTTTACGCCGCGGGCGTGTTGATCACAGAAAACGGCTACGCTCCGGATACCGCACTATTGCAAGGCTATGCTTGCACTCACTCGATGGCGGTTCTGATGGCCAATCATGGTGGCGCAACGGGTGGCTGGGAGTCGGCAGGGCGCAGTGCAATCTGGGCGGCGGACGGGACGTTGATTGTGGCGGCGCCGGGTACGGGGAACCTTATGGTCGTTGCTCGCCGCAATGCTGACGGCTGGAAAGGGCAAATCGTGGCTGTGGCGGAGGCTTGAATGGGTTTCGAATTGCGTCCGGCAACCTCGCGGGACCTGGACTTTGCCCGTGACCTGACTTGTCGAAATATGCTTCGCTACTACATTCAACATGAGCTGTTGTGGCTGGACGAGGCCTTCGATGTCGCCTGGGAAGGACGGGAAAACTGGCTGATTGTGCGTGATGACACATTGATGGGGTATGTCAGTCTGAGCCGCGACGCTAAAGCCTTGTATATCCGCGAATTGCATTTACTCGAAGCGTACCAGGGGCAGGGCGCTGGTTCCTGGGTGATCGATCAGGTATTCGCCATGGCGAGCAAGGAACGACGTCCGGCATTGCGTCTGACCGTCTTTGAAAATAATCCGGCAAAAATACTTTACGAAAGAAAGGGCCTGAAGGTGGTCGGCAAAGACCAGTGTTTCCTGAGAATGCAGCGTGATATCAATGGACTGCATCGCTGAAACACACTGGCGGCAAGCCTCGCAAGAAGATTTGACACTTTTTATATGCTGCTTGCCGCTAGGTCTGCCAGTTGCTTTTTGCTAAGGTGTCCGACAACCCAATAAGACCAATTCGCGAGGTGTCTGCTTGATTAGGGTGCTAGTAGTCGATGACCATGATCTCGTTCGTACAGGCATTACACGAATGCTGGCTGACATCGATGGCCTGCAAGTAGTCGGCCAGGCTGAGTCAGGGGAGGAATCCCTGCTTAAAGCGCGTGAGTTGAAACCCGATGTGGTGCTGATGGACGTCAAGATGCCCGGGATCGGCGGTCTTGAAGCCACGCGCAAATTATTGCGCAGTCATCCGGACATCAAAGTCGTCGCGGTCACCGTGTGCGAAGAAGATCCGTTTCCTACCCGGTTGTTACAGGCCGGTGCCGCAGGTTACCTGACCAAGGGCGCTGGATTGCCGGAAATGGTCCAGGCCATCCGCCTGGTGTTTGCCGGGCAGCGCTATATCAGCCCGCAGATTGCCCAGCAACTGGCGATCAAGTCGTTCCAGCCAACCAATGATTCGCCCTTCGACGCCTTGTCGGAGAGGGAAATCCAGATTGCGTTGATGATTGTCGGCTGTCAGAAGGTGCAGATCATTTCCGACAAACTGTGCCTGTCGCCCAAAACAGTGAATACCTACCGTTACCGTATTTTCGAGAAGCTTTCGATCAGCAGCGATGTCGAATTGACGCTGCTGGCGGTTCGTCACGGCATGGTTGATGCCAGCCTCTGAAAATGACTGAAATCTTCGATCCAAGTGCTTTTCTGTCGACAGTCAGTGGTCGGCCGGGCGTCTATCGCATGTTCGACAGTGATGCGCGCCTGCTCTATGTCGGCAAAGCGAAAAATCTCAAGAAGCGTTTGGCGAGCTACTTCCGCAAAGCCGGTCTTGCTCCCAAGACCGCCGCGCTGGTAGGCCGTATCGCCCAGGTCGAAACCACCATCACGGCCAACGAAACCGAGGCCTTGCTACTTGAGCAGACGCTCATCAAGGAATGGCGTCCGCCGTACAACATCTTGCTGCGCGACGACAAATCCTACCCTTATGTCTTTCTCTCGGATGGCCAGTTCCCACGCTTGAGCATTCATCGCGGGGCGAAAAAGGCCAAGGGCAAATATTTCGGCCCTTATCCCAGCGCCGGGGCGATTCGCGAAAGCCTGAGCCTGCTGCAAAAGGCGTTTTTCGTTCGTCAGTGTGAAGACAGCTTTTACAAGAACCGCGCTCGACCTTGTCTGCAATACCAGATCAAACGCTGCAAGGCGCCGTGTGTGGGGCTGGTGGAGCCCGAGGTGTATGCCGAAGATGTACGCCATTCGGTGATGTTTCTTGAAGGGCGCAGCAACGCTCTGGCGGACGAGTTGTCTGCGGCCATGGAGGAGGCGGCGGTCAACCTCGAATTCGAGCGCGCCGCCGAGCTGCGTGACCAGATCTCATTGCTGCGTCGGGTCCAGGACCAGCAAAGCATGGAAGGCGGGACGGGCGATGTCGATGTGATTGCGGCGTTCGTCAACCCAGGTGGCGCCTGCGTACACCTGATCAGCGTGCGCGGTGGTCGGGTGTTGGGGAGCAAGAACTTCTTTCCGCAGGTGGGTATCGAGGAAGACGTTTCTGAAGTCATGGCAGCGTTTCTCGGCCAATACTTCATCAGCAGCCCTGAACGGGACTTGCCGAGCGAGCTGATCGTCAACGTGGTGCATGAAGACTTTCCGACCCTGATCGCGGCCATTGAAGAGCTGCGCGGTCGTGAATTGACCATCAGTCATCGAGTCCGTGGTACGCGAGCACGCTGGCAGCAATTGGCGGTCACCAATGCCGAGCAGGCGTTGGGTGCGCGACTGGCGAACCGGCAACACGTTGCGGCCCGTTTCGATGCGCTGGCCGAAGTGCTGAACCTGGACGAGCCGCCGCAACGTCTTGAGTGTTACGACATCAGCCATTCCAGCGGCGAGGCCACTGTGGCGTCCTGCGTGGTGTTCGGCCCGGAAGGCCCGATCAAGTCCGACTACCGCCGCTATAACATTGAAGGCGTTACCCCGGGCGATGACTATGCCGCGATGCACCAGGCCTTGACCCGGCGCTTCAGTAAATTGAAGGACGGCGAGGGCAAGTTACCGGACATCCTGCTGGTCGACGGCGGCAAAGGTCAGCTATCCATGGCCCGTGATGTGCTTAACGAACTGGCTGTGCCCGACCTGATTTTGCTGGGTGTTGCCAAGGGCGCGACGCGCAAGGCCGGTTTTGAAACCCTGTACCTCAACGATGCAGCCCATGAATTCACCTTGCGCGGCGATTCCCCCGCGCTGCATCTGATCCAGCAGATACGCGACGAAGCGCACCGTTTCGCCATTACGGGGCACCGCGCACGTCGCGGGAAAACTCGCCGCACGTCTACGCTTGAGGGCGTTGCCGGTGTCGGACCGACACGTCGGCGCGATTTGTTAAAACATTTTGGTGGATTGCAGGAGCTGTCTCGTGCCAGCATCGAAGAGATCGCCAAAGCACCCGGAATCAGCAAAAAGCTCGCAGAGTTGATTTATGCAAATCTGCACAGCGAGTAGAATGCCCAACTCACCTCGTAGCCAGTTGTGCCGATGAATATCCCTAATCTGATTACCGTTCTACGCGTCCTGCTCATCCCGATCTTCATTTTGCTGTTTTACTTGCCTTACCACTGGAGCTATCTGGCGTCTGCCTCGGTCTTCGCCTTTGCCGCCGCGACCGACTGGCTCGACGGGTATCTTGCCCGTCGTCTGGAACAAAGCACACCGTTCGGGGCCTTCCTCGATCCTGTTGCAGACAAGCTGATGGTCGCCGTTGCTCTGGTTCTGCTGGTGCAAGAGCATGGCAATCTGTGGCTCACGCTGCCGGCCGCCGTTATCATCGGTCGTGAAATTGTTGTCTCGGCACTGCGTGAGTGGATGGCCGAACTCGGTGCCCGCGCCCATGTAGCGGTGTCGAACCTGGGCAAATGGAAAACCGCCGCGCAGATGCTGGCGCTGGTGATCCTGCTGGCCAATCCTTCGGACTTCAGCTTCTGGGTTCTGATGGGGTATGCCTTGTTGCTGGTGTCCGCTGGCCTGACGTTGTGGTCCATGGTCCAATACTTGCGGGCTGCCTGGCCGCATCTGAAGACGGACGTGGAAAAGAAATAAACTTTTTTTGAATCAAGGGGTTGACGGGGGATGTGGATTCTATAGAATGCGCCTCACCAAGACGCGGGAATAGCTCAGTTGGTAGAGCACGACCTTGCCAAGGTCGGGGTCGCGAGTTCGAGTCTCGTTTCCCGCTCCAAATAATAAAAAATGGACCTCTGAAAAGAGGTCCATTTTTTTTGCGTCAAAGAAAATCCCAGGCCTGCATCTTCCTTGGCATCGACGGCCCTCGCTTTTTCGTTAACACGAAAGATTGAGTCGTTGGGATATGGATTGACTCGCAAAACATTGATCGTCGATGCAATCAGCGGCGATCCAGCCACACCGTCTGTGCATTGCAGAACTCACGGACCCCGAAATGTGACAGCTCCCGGCCGAACCCGCTTTTCTTCACGCCGCCGAAGGTGACACGTGGGTCGGTTGCGCAATAGCCATTGATGAACACACCGCCGGTTTCCAGTTCGCCCGCCAGCTTATGGGCAAGCTCGACATCGCGAGTGTAAATGGTTGAGGCAAGTCCGAACTCACTGTCATTGGCCAGCTCTAGCGCGTGGGCTGCATCGCGCGCGGTGATGATCGAGGCCACCGGCCCAAACAACTCCTGTTTGAACGAGGTCATCCGGTCGGTGACATCTGCGAATACGGTGGGCTCAAAAAAGTTGCCAGAGCCTTCAGCCTTCTTGCCGCCCATTAACAATGTCGCGCCTTCTTCCAGCGTCTGCTGGACCTGACGATCCAGCTCATCACGTAGATCGAAGCGAGCCATGGGGCCGATGTAGGTGTCTGTGGCCAATGGATCGCCGACGACCAACTCGCGTGTGGCCTCGACGAACTTGCGGGTGAACGCTTCGACAATGCCTTGCTCGACAATCAGGCGTTTGGCGGCCGCGCAGACTTGCCCGGTATTCTGGTAGCGGCCAATCACGGCGGCTTTGACCGCTTCGTCGAGGTCGGCATCGTTGAGCACAATGAACGGATCGGAGCCGCCCAGTTCCAGTACACATTTCTTCAAGGCAGCACCGGCTTGAGCGCCGATGGCCATGCCGGCTCGCACGCTGCCGGTGAGTGTCACCGCAGCAATGCGTGGGTCGGCGATCGCGGTGGAGACGCCGTCCGGCGTGACATTGATGACCTCAAAGACACCTTCGGGGAAGTCGGCTTGCTTGAAGGCCTCCCGCAACAGATAGGCGCAACCCATCACGTTGGGCGCATGCTTGAGGACGTAAGTGTTGCCAGCGATCAGCGCTGGAACCGCGCCGCGCAGCACCTGCCAGATGGGGAAGTTCCACGGCATCACGGCGAGAATCGGGCCCAGTGGGCGATATTCGATGCGCGCCTTACCACCCTCGACCTGGGTGGGTTCGGCGGTCAGCATGGCGGGGCCGTGTTCGGCGTACCACTCGCAGAGCTGCGCGCACTTTTCGATTTCACCGCGCGCCTGAGTGGTGGGCTTACCCATTTCCAGGGTGATCATGTTTGCCATCGTTTCTGCATTGCCGCGTAATACTTTCGCTAGGGTAATCAACGACTGCGAACGTTCTTCTGCAGGTTTGCTGCGCCAGAGGGAGAACCCGGCAACGGCGCGTGAAAGGGCAGCTTCCAGTGCCGACTCGGACTCGAATGGGTAGTAGCCGATCTGCTCGCCATTGGCAGGGTTGATCGAAATGGCATGGGTGAGGCTGGAAACGTTAGTCATGACACCGTCCTGCGAAATGTGAATGAAAGTGCAGCTTCAGAACAAAAGTCCCTCTGTTTAGTCAAGTCGCGCGAGCCAGAATGGAATGCGCGCGACCAATGACCGGTGCATCGACCATTTGCCCATCCAGCACGAAGACGCCGTCACCTGCGCTGGCGGCTTCGATGATGCGTTGCGCCCAGAGAAGTTCTTCAGGGCTGGGCTTTAACGCCTGATGGATGATCGCCACCTGGCTCGGATGGATGCACAGTGCGCCGCCAAAGCCCATGTCGCGGGCAAATTGAACAGCATTGTGCAGGCCTGCGGTATCTGCGATTGAGGGAAAGACACCATCCAGCGCCGGGGCCAGTCCAGCGACACGTGTGCAGAGCAACACGGCGTAGCGGGCGTGACTGAGGATCTCTTCAGCGGCAGAGCTGCCGGTGGTCAGGTTCAGGTCCAGGCCCAGATCGAGGCTGCCGAACGACAAGCGTTCAGCGCCTTTCGCACCGGCAATCGAGCTGAGTGCCGCCAAGCCTTTGGCGCTCTCGATGATCGGCCAGACCGGTTTGCCGGTGCTAAAGGCGGTGGACACCTGCGCCGCGCTTTCTGCTTTGGGCAGCAGAATAGCGGTCACGCCGGCATGCCGACGGCAAAGATCCAGGTCCGCGGCGTGCGCCCAGTGCTCCGGCGCATTCACCCGAACCAACACCTGAGCTGCGGGGTGTTCACTCAAGAAGCGCTCAAGGTTATCCCGGGCCTGCTCCTTGAGGTTTTCCTGCACGGCATCTTCCAGGTCGACAATGACTCGGTCCGCGCCGCTGGCGATGGCTTTGGGGATGCGCTCTGGACGGGTGGCCGGCACAAACAGGGCGGAGCGAACAATCGATGGACTCATGGTGTTTCTCCCAGGCTGAACTCGACTTCACCGATCTGCGCGGTGCCGTCCTGATTGCCTGCCCAGACCTGCGCCTTGCCACTGTCAATCAAGCGTCCGCCGACCTCGAAAGGTTGCGGCGAAATCAGCGGTCGGACCCCACGGAAGGTGAAGCGCTTCAAGCGCGCGGACGGGTGTGCTTTGGTAAAGGCACGCAGGTTCAACGTGGCAATCAATGGACCATGCACCACCAGTCCCGGATAGCCTTCGGTCTCTGTGACGTAAGGCCAGTCATAGTGAATCCGGTGGCCATTGAAAGTGACCGCGGAGTAGCGGAACAGCAGGGTCGAGGACGGCTCGACCGGTTCCTGCCATTGGCCCTCGGGGAGCGTTTCGGTGCCGCTCAGTTTGGGTGGAGTCGGTTCGCGGTAGACGATGTCCTGCTCATCTTGCAGGGCGCGTTGGCCGTCCTGGAAATACTCATGGCGCACCGTGACAAAAAGTAGTGAACCGGTGCGGCCGAGCTTCTCTTCGACGTTGAGGATGGTCGAAACACAGGTCACATCAGCCTCCACCTTCAAAGGCTGGTAGAACTCGATTCGGCTGCCGGCCCACATGCGATTGCGGTTGTGCGCCGGAGGCAAGAAACCACCCAGCGCCGGATGACCGTCCGGGCCCAGTTCGCTGGCTGCGACCGGCTCTTGAAAGAACGCCCAGTGCCACAGCGGCGGCAGCGCTTCGCCAGGCAGCGGTGCCACTTCGCTCAAGGTTGCGGCAATGCGTTTAACCAGGTTGAAGCTGATCCGGTCCTGGCTTTCCTGACGACGTCCGATCCACGCTGAAAAATCGATATCGCTCATACATTTCGCTCCTGTCGGTCGGTGATCAGGCCAGGGCGGCCATTTCTGGAATCGCTTCGAACAAATCCGCCACCAGGCCGTAATCGGCCACCTGGAAGATCGGCGCTTCTTCATCCTTGTTGATCGCAACGATCACCTTGGAGTCCTTCATGCCGGCCAGGTGCTGGATCGCGCCGGAGATACCGACGGCGATGTACAGCTGTGGCGCAACGATCTTGCCGGTCTGACCGACCTGCATGTCGTTGGGTACAAAACCTGCGTCGACCGCGGCGCGGGAAGCACCGACGGCAGCACCCAGCTTGTCGGCCAAGGCGTACAGGTGTTTGAAGTTGTCGCCGTTCTGCATGCCGCGACCGCCGGAAACGACGATCTTGGCAGCGGTCAGTTCCGGACGATCGGACTTGGCCAGTTCTTCACCTACGAAGGTGGAAATACCCGCATCGTGAGCAGCCGCAACCGCTTCAACGGCCGCCGAACCACCTTCAGCTGCAACCGGGTCGAAACCGGTGGCACGCACGGTGATCACTTTGACCGCAGCGTTGGACTGTACGGTAGCGATGGCGTTACCGGCGTAGATCGGGCGCTTGAAGGTGTCGGCGCTTTCGACCGAGATGATCTCGGAGATCTGGTCAGCGTCCAGCTGAGCGGCAACGCGTGGCAGGATGTTTTTGCCGTTGGAGGTAGCCGAGGCCAGCACATGGCTGTAAATCGTGCGCTGCTCGATAACCAGACCTGCTACTAACGGGGCAACGTTTTCCGGCAGTTGATACGCGTAGGCAGCGTTGTCGGCCACCAACACTTTCGCCACGCCAGCGATTTTCGCGGCGGCTTCAGCTACGGACCCTACGAAGGCGCCAGCCACCAGCACATGGATATCACCACCGATCTTGGCGGCAGCCGCCACAGTGTTCAGCGTGGCCGGGGCCAGCACTTTGTTGTCCTGCGCGTCTTTGGAATAGTCAGCAATCACCAGGATCGTCATTCAGATCACCTTCGCTTCGTTCTTCAGTTTCTCGACCAGTTCAGCCACCGACTTGACCTTGATACCCGCGCTGCGTGCAGCCGGCGCTTCGACTTTCACGGTCGAATGGGTGGAGGCGGTGGAAACGCCCAAAGCGTGCGCAGGCACTACTTCGAGAGGCTTCTTCTTGGCTTTCATGATGTTTGGCAGAGACGCGTAGCGCGGCTCGTTCAAACGCAGGTCGGTGGTGACGATGGCCGGCAGTTTCAGGGAAACCGTCTGCGCGCCGCCGTCGATTTCGCGGGTCACGGCAACGCTGTCGCCGGACACTTCGACTTTCGAAGCGAAGGTGCCCTGACCGTAGCCGCTTAGTGCAGCGAGCATCTGGCCAGTCTGGTTGTTGTCGCTATCGATGGCTTGTTTGCCGAGGATCACCAGATGCGGCTGTTCCTTGTCGACAACAGCTTTCAACAACTTGGCGACCGCCAGGGACGTCAGATCTTCAGCGGATTCGATGAGGATGGCGCGATCGGCACCCAGAGCCAGCGCGGTGCGCAGTTGCTCTTGAGCGGTGGATGGGCCGATGGAGACGACGACGATTTCAGTCGCAATACCGTTCTCTTTCAGACGTACAGCTTCTTCCACGGCGATTTCGCAGAACGGGTTCATCGACATCTTGACGTTGGCGAGGTCGACGCCGGAATTGTCCGCCTTGACGCGAACTTTCACGTTGTAATCGACCACGCGTTTCACAGCTACCAGGATCTTCATTGGGCAGTGTTCACTCGAAAATAGTTGATCGTTGCTGTCAGATAGCCCCGGCTGCGCGCATTTGTTCGATGCGGTCCGTTCCCAGCCCCAGTTCCCTGAGCACCTGTTCGGTGTGTTGGCCAAGGGCGGGCACAGCATCCATGCGCGGTTCAAAAGCGCTGTTGCTGCCGGGCGGTAGCAGACTCGGGACGCTGCCGGCAGAGGTCTCGACTTCCCGCCAGCGATCACGTGCCTGGAGTTGTGGATGGTCCCAAACCCCCTGCATGTCATTGACCCGGGCATTGGCGATCTGCGCATGCTCCAGCCGATCGAACACGGCATCGAAATTGAGCGTGGAGAACGCTTCAACGATGAGTTGCCGTAGCGCGTGACGGTTTTCGACCCGCTTGAAGTTGGCCGAGAAACGCTCGTCTTTGGCCAGTTCGGGCGCAAGGAGCACCTTTTCGCAAAACAGCTGCCATTCACGCTCGTTCTGCAACCCCAGCATCACGGTGGTGCCGTCGCCGATGGGGAAGGGACCGTAGGGGTAAATAGTGGCGTGCGCGGCGCCGGCGCGAGGTGGCGGAGGGGCGCCGTCGTAGGCGTAGTACATCGGGTAGTTCATCCACTCGACCAGGCTTTCCAGCATCGACACATCCAGGTGGCTGCCTTCGCCGGTACGTTCACGCAACAACAGCGCCGACAGAATTGCGGTGTAGGCGTACATGCCGGCCGCGATGTCGGCGATCGAGCAACCGGCCTTGGCCATTTCTTCCTCGCCCGGGCCGCCGGTCACCGACAGAAAACCACCTTCGCTCTGAATCAACAGGTCGTAGGCTTTCTTCTTTTCATAGGGACCACCGACGCCATAGCCGGAAATGTCGCAGACAATCAGCCGCGGAAAGCGCTGATGCAAAGCCTCGAATGACAGCCCCATTCGCGCGGCCGCACCGGGTGCCAGGTTCTGCACGAGCACATCGGCGGTGGCCAGCAAACTGTCCAGTACCTCGGTGGCCGAGTCTTGCTTCAAGTCCAGGGTCACACTTTCCTTCGAACGATTGGTCCAGACGAAGTGCGAGGCCAGGCCGTTGACGCGTTGGTCGTAACCCCGGGCGAAATCGCCTGTGCCCGGACGTTCGACCTTGATCACACGGGCGCCAAGGTCGGCCAGTTGTCGGGTGCAGAAGGGCGCGGCAATGGCATGCTCAAGACTGATGACGGTGATGCCATCGAGCGGGCGGAGGCCTTTGGGCTGGCTCATGGTGTTATCTCTCTTGTTATTAGAACGAGCGCGGCAGCTCGAGCAGGTGTTCGGCCACGTACGACAGGATCAGGTTGGTGGAGATGGGCGCGACCTGGTACAGCCGGGTTTCACGGAATTTGCGCTCGACGTCGTACTCGCAGGCGAAGCCAAAACCGCCGTGGGTCTGCAAGCAGGCGTTGGCGGCTTCCCAGGAGGCCTTGGCCGCCAGGTACTTGGCCATGTTGGCACTGGCCCCGGCGTTGATGCCGCTGTCGTATTCCTCGCAGGCACGCCAGCGCATCAGGTCGGCCGCTTCGATTTCGATGTGCGCTTCGGCAATCGGAAACTGCACACCCTGGTTCTGCCCGATCGGCCGCCCAAACACCACACGGTCGCGGGCATAAGCGCTGGCCTTTTCGATGAACCAGCGACCGTCACCGATGCATTCGGCAGCGATCAGGGTGCGTTCGGCATTCAGGCCGTCGAGGATGTACCTGAAGCCTTTGCCTTCCTCGCCGATCAGGCTGTCGGCGGGGATTTCCAGGTTGTCGAAGAACAACTCGTTGGTCTCATGATTGACCATGTTGGCGATCGGCTGCACGGTCATGCCATTGCCGATGGCCTCGCGCAGGTCGACGAGGAAGATCGACATGCCTTCGGATTTTTTCTGTACGTTGGCCAACGGTGTGGTGCGCGCCAGCAGGATCATCAGGTCGGAATGCTGGATGCGCGAGATCCATACTTTCTGCCCGTTGATTACGTACTTGTCGCCTTTGCGTACGGCGGTGGTCTTGATTTTGGTGGTGTCGGTTCCGGTGGTGGGCTCGGTCACGCCCATCGATTGCAGGCGCAATTCACCGCTGGCGAGTTTCGGCAGGTAGTAGCTTTTCTGCGCTTCGCTGCCGTGTCGCAGCAGGGTGAACATGTTGTACATCTGCCCGTGCACGGTGCCGGAGTTACCGCCACAGCGGTTCACTTCTTCAAGGATCACCGAAGCTTCGGCCAACCCCAGGCCGGAGCCGCCATATTCGACAGGGATCATCGCAGCCAGCCAACCGGCGTCGGTCAGGGCCTTGACGAATGCTTCCGGAAAGCCTTTTTCTTCGTCGACTTTGCGCCAGTAGGCGGCATCGAATTCAGCGCAAAGAGCGCGTACGCCTTCGCGGATGGCATTGAGTTCTTCAGCGTTGCGGTCGGTCATTATTATTCTCCTTAGTGCGTCACGCACGGCATTTGCCCTGCGTGACCGGGTCCGGCATAGAGCAATCAGATCGGGTTGAAACCCAAGGCAGCACGAAAGCGATTCTTGATGTAGTGACCATCGCGCGGAGGCAGCACCCGCGGCGGGTTTTCCGCTTTGATCTTGATCGTTGCGAGCTTGACGCCATCGCGGGTTGCAAAGCGCTCGCGCAAGTTGTGTACGCCTTCCATGTCGCGGATTTCATCGGTCCAGCTGAAGCCGCAAGTCTTCGCCACCTGGTCCAGGGAGATGCCAAATCCGGCGTGGCTGACCTGCATGCCGGTTTCGCCAAAGTGACCGTTGTCCAACACAGCAATGGTCAAGTTGGCGGGCTTTTGCAGCGCGACGGTCGCCAGTGCGCCGAAGCCCATGAGCAACTCACCGTCACCCGTGACGACCACCACCGATTTGTCCGGCTGGGCATTGGCCAGGCCCAGGCCGACTGTGATTGCGCTGCCCATGGCGGCCCAGAGGTAGTAATTCAGATCATTGTCACCGGCCGCCATGACGTCATAGGACGCCGATCCCAGGCCGGTCACGACCAGCACGTCGTTGCGATCGGCCAACAAGGCTTTGACCACTTCGCGGCGGCACAGGGTGTGGTTTGCGCTTACTTGACCCATTTCTTTTCTCCAATCAGGCGCTGGCCGAGCAGCAGGGCAGTGGCGGAATCACCGTTGAAGGCCATGGTCGCGGCACCGTGCAGCAACGGGGCGACGTCTTCGGGAACGTCGGCACGCCAGGTCATGACTTTCATCAGGTTCAGGGAGGCTTCGGTGGCCTGACCCATGGGGTTCTGCCACGCATTGAATTCGGCCCAGTCACCGCGCATGGTGACCACCATCAACAGCGGAAAACCGGCACAGACTTGAAGTGCCAGAGTGTTGATGCAGTTACCGACACCGCTCGATTGCATCAGCAGGGCGCCACGTTCACCACCCAACCAGGCGCCGGCGAGGTAGCCGATGCCTTCTTCTTCAGTGGTGAGGACAACGGCCTTGATGTCCGGGTCTGCGTACGACATGCGGATCGCCGCCGAATGGCCTGCATCCGGTACGAAGACCACGTGTTTGACGTCGTGGGCCTTGAGCACGCGGAACACGTCCTCCTGCCAATCCTGCCCCACGGTTTGTTCAGCTTCTGTTGACATGCCTATCTCCCAAGCAGTGCTGCTTTTGTGTTTTCACTCATTCTGGGAGCGCTGGAGGAGAACGACGACTACCGTTTTTGTCTTTGAGATATGCCCGTTTTGTATAGCTGGACGGCGGATGCGTGCGCAGCAGTGAGCGGCGATAACCACGAATTATGGGAAGAGGAAAACTGAGTGTTTGCCATTCACGAAAACGCTGAGCTTGAGCACGGCGCCATAGCTTTTGGGCATATCTGGTAGAGCGCGATCGGCTCTTATTGGGGGAGCGGGACTAGCGTAGTTTTCCGGCTACGTCGGTACAGCGCGTAACCGACGCAACCACAACTATAAGATCCGAGGATTGCACCTATGTATGACAGCTTCCTGCAGTTGGCTTGCCCCGTCCTGTCCTCTGTCCATGACCTGTTCCACCCGCATCCATCCTCGACCTGCCGTTACAGGCACTTTGCACTTGCCTTTTTCATTCCGTAGCACGGCGGCTGACCTTGCGTTTTGCAGCGCCATCGCGTGATCACGCGGGCGCTTGTCCAGGCTACTTTCCAGAAAATACGACAACAGGTGCGTTATGAAAAACAGGCTACCGGCTGCGGCAGGCATCTTGATCGCCATGCTGCTGGGGATCGTTATCGGCTACATGATTTTCCTCAACTTCCCGGACAAAGCGGCGGCGACCCGAGTCGCCGGTTACATCTCGATCATCTCCGATATTTTTCTACGTCTGATCAAAATGCTCATCGGCCCCTTGGTGTTTTCGACGCTGGTGGTGGGCATCGCTCACATGGGCGACGCAAGCGCTGTGGGCCGGGTCTTTTGCAAGGCGCTGGGCTGGTTCGTCACCGCGTCGTTGATTTCGCTGTCGGTGGGGTTGGTCATGGCCAACCTGCTGCAACCCGGGCACAACCTGGGCTTGCCATTACCAGAGGTGACGAGTGCGACCAACCTGCAAACGTCAGTGTTCACCCTGAAGGATTTCGCGACGCATTTGGTGCCCAGGTCTTTCGCGGAGGCCATGGCCACTAATGAAATTCTGCAGATCGTGGTGTTCTCGCTGTTTTTTGGCGTGGCGTTGGCCTCTCTAGGCAAGAAGGCCCAAGGACTGATCAATGTCATAGAGGATTTGTCTCACGCGATGTTGAAAGTCACCGGTTACGTGATGAAACTCGCGCCGCTGGCGGTGATGGCGGCCATGGCCGCGACCGTGGCGGTCAACGGACTCTACATTCTGGTGAAGTTCGCGGTCTTCATGCGTGACTTCTATTTCGGGCTGATCGTGCTCTGGGCAATGCTGATGTTTGCCGGTTGGATGTTCCTGGGGCGGCGCGTGTTCAAACTGGTGGTGCTGATCAGGGAAGCTTTCCTGCTGTCTTTCGCCACGGCCAGTTCCGAGTCGGCTTACCCGAAGATTCTTCATGCGCTGGATCGTTTCGGGGTCAAGCGCAGGATCTCGAGTTTCGTCATGCCCATGGGTTACTCCTTCAACCTCGACGGCTCGATGATGTACTGCACGTTTGCTGTGCTGTTCATCGCTCAGGCCTATGGCATCGAGATGTCCATCGGTACGCAGATCACCATGTTGTTGACGTTGATGCTGACCTCCAAAGGCATGGCCGGCGTGCCGCGCGCTTCGCTGGTAGTGATTGCCGCGACCCTGACCCAGTTCGATATTCCCGAAGCCGGTTTGCTGCTGATTCTGGGAATCGACACCTTCCTCGACATGGGCCGCTCGGCCACCAACGCGGTGGGCAACTCCATCGCCACGGCGGTGGTGGCCAAATGGGAGGGCGAGTTGGTGAGTGAGGACGAGGCTGAGCGTCATGCCGCTGCGCTGGATGTTCAGGGTGACACAGGAGAAAAACCGCTGACGGTCTGACCTGTTATCGGTGCGTCTTCAAGATCAAAGGGTGAGCATTCACACACGTGGCTGCTCACCCTTTGTCGTTTATTCGAACGTAAGGGGCGGCCACTTGTTTCGCAAAGGCGCTGGATGCAACAGCACATAAAAAACCGGGCTGGGTACCAATGCCGGTAAGTTAAGACGCAGAACCTGTGGGAGCGTGGCTTGCCCGCGAAGAACGATGACGCGCAGTACCTGAAAGACCGCGGTGCATTCTTCGCGGGCAAGCCACGCTCCCACAGGATTTCGTCGCCTCTTAACTTACCGGCATTAGGCTGGGGGTCCGGTTGGATGGCGCTGTGGAGTCTGTGCGGAAAGTGATTTGCGAAGGTGTCAGTTCGCCAGGCTGGCCTTTTCCAGCACCTTGTCCAGCCATGACTGGTCGATGGCGCCAGCGATCATCACTCGGGCTCAGTTGAGAAAAAGTGCTCCATTAATGACTAAGAGCATCGAGTTAGCGCGACTGACAAACAGCAAAACCCGGCCATGGCCGGGTACCCAATGGGCGCTTTTCAATCGTGCCGTTGTAATGCTCAGACCCTGGCAGCACTCGGTTTTGAACAACCCTTGAGTCCTGTGCGCTCTTCGATCTCACCGCTACCGCTGATGTACCCGTAGCGCGAAAGATTCGGCATCAACATCGCAGCGATGAAGGTGATGGTCACTACCGCCGCGACATAGAAGAAAAAATACGCCTCGACACCCTGTGATCGGAGCGACAGGGCCACGTACTCGGCAGTGCCACCGAATGCCGCGTTGCCGACGGCATACGGAAAGCCTACGCCCAGCGCACGCACCGCAGGCGGGAACAGTTCAGCTTTGACGATCCCGGCAATCGGGGTGTAGAGCGACGCAATGGCCAGGCCGCCAAACACCAGCAGGAACGCCGTAAACGGGCTGCTGACTGACTGCAGCGAATAGAGCAGGGGGATCACCAGCAGCATGGCCAATCCGGAAAACATCAGCATGTGCGCTTTGATCCCGATACGGTCAGCGAGCAAGCCAAACAGTGGCTGGCAGAACATGAAACCGACCAGGGCTGCCGTCATGATGAAGCTGACCGTTTCAGGGCTGAAACCAGCGGAGATCACCAGGAACTTCTGCATGTAGGTGGTGAAGGTGTAGAAATATAGCGAACCGCCGATGGTGAACGCCACGACCAGGGCGACCGCCCGTTTGTGTTTGAACATGCCGCGCAGAGACCCGGCATCTTTGCGGTTCATGTCTTTTTTGGTCGCGGTTTCATGCATGGCGCGCCGCAGATACACCACCACGATCGAGCTCAGGGCGCCGATGAAGAACGGAATCCTCCAGCCCCATTCGCGCAACTCTTCGCCGGTCAGGGTTTGCTGGAGAATGACCACGGTCATCAAGGCCAGCAGCTGCCCGGCAATGATGGTGAAGTATTGAAACGATCCATAGAAACAGCGGCGGCCCGGTGTCGCGATTTCGCTGATGTAGGTGGCGCCGGTGCCGTACTCCGCACCGACGGACAGGCCCTGGATCAGCCTGGCCACCACGAGCAGAATCGGTGCCGCGACCCCTATAGTCGCGTAGGTCGGCATGACGGCGATCAGCAGCGAGCCTGCACACATCATGAACACCGAGATGATCATGGAAACCTTGCGGCCGCGAGTGTCAGCGATCCAGCCGAAAATCCAGCCACCGAGCGGGCGCATGAAAAAGCCGACGGCGAAAACCCCGGCGGTTGCCAGTAGTTGGCTGGTGGTGTCCCCCTTGGGGAAAAACGAAGCGGCAAAGTAAATGGCGGTGTAGGCGTAAATGAAAAAATCGTACCACTCCACCAGATTGCCCGAGCAGGCACCCATGATGGCTTTTACGCGGTTTGGCGCTTTCATCGGAGCGGTTTCGGCGGCGTGGTCTTTGGCGTCTGTGATTGATGCGGACATGTTGTTCACCCTTTCTTCAAGGCGAGGCGATACGAGGAGCACGCTGATGCGTGTCCGAACGTGACTGGCTCGATGGGTTGTTGGGCTTAACGAAGAGGCGCGAACCCGCCCACGGCCGGATTTTCTGAAGAGAAGGAGGAGGGAGGATGCACGAGCGTGGTGAGCTGTACGTGGCCCGGGGAAATCGGACAAGTCAGGTAAGACGAAGTGTTGAACATCATGGCGCGAGCCCTCGAATCTTATTCTTGTAGTGAGCCGAGCGCTCTTTGGCGCCGACGTTGATTGCACGCTACCGCAGAGTGAGGAGGGTAATAAGCCGTCAGGCGGGCCTAACTGATATACCTAAATTCTATAGCTTGGCGTACAGCCCCGGCGGGCCGGGGCATACAGGCGGCTCGAAAGCCTTGAGGCCTCACGACACGCGGTTCGCGGGGCATTCCAAGGTGCGCAAATGCGATTACACTCACAGCACTTTCGACGCATATCGCGCCGAGCCCGATGCTGACTGGCCTGGTAATGGATGTCGTTCAACTCAAAACCCTGATTCATGTGGCCGAGCTGGGCAGTCTCAGCAAGGCTTCCGACCGGCTTCACATCGCGCAACCGGCCCTTAGCCGACAAATCAGAATGTTGGAGAAAGAGCTCGGCGCCTACCTGTTCGAACGGCACGGGCGCGGGATGGAAATTACCGACGTCGGTCGGGAAGTGCTGGCCCATGCCACCCGAATCATGGAAGAAATGGAATCGATCAGAAGCTCGGTTGTCGGTGGCCGATCGTCTTTTCGTGGAACGGTGGTCATCGGTACGACGCCGACGGTTGCCGAGATTGTCACCGTACCGTTGGTGCGCAAGATCCGCGAGGCGCATCCCAATCTGGCCGTCCGATTTTCCTCGGCCTACAGCGGCTATCTGCTGGATTGGGTGCAGCGCGGCGAATTGGAACTGGCCATTTCCTACGATCCGCAACCCCTGCATACGCTCAGGATTGTGCCGGTGATGATGGAAAACCTGATGCTGGTCGGCCCCGCCAGTGCCAACCTGCGCATCGACACGCCGGTAACCTTTGCCTCCCTGGCCGAGCAGCAACTGGTATTGCCAAGCGCCCGACATGGCCTTCGGGTCATTCTGGATAACTGTGCCAGAGAAGTCGGGATCAAGCTCAAGACCAGTGTTGAGGCCGACTCGTTCGGCGCGATGATCGATCTGGTCCGCAATGGCTTCGGTATGACGGCGTTACCACTGGCGTCGATTTACGCCCAAGTCGAAGCCGGCGTGCTGTGTGCGGCGCCGCTGATCGATCCGGTGCCCATGCGCAAACTGGTTCAGGTTTTTCCGGCGGACAGGCGCGTCAGCCCGGCTGCCAAATTCGTCGGAGACGCCTTCATCGAAATTGCTGCCGACCTGGTCAATCGCAAGATCTGGGCTGGACACCTGCTTTGAACCATTGGCCAATCGGTTAACCCCTACCCGTAGTTGCGCAACTGCTCACGACTTCTGCTTTTTCTCACCACTGATGACACTGTCTTGAACCATCAAACGCGACTGCCAAGCGTATTCGGCATTTTTGTATTGGGGATGCTGCAAGTGCTGGTCTGGGGAGGTTCGTTCTTCCTGATGGCCGTCATGGCCGATCCGATCATGAGAGAGACCGGTTGGGCCAGCCAATGGGTGTATGGCGCGCTGTCGCTGAGCATTCTGGTGTCCGCAATGCTGGCGCCATTGACCAGCCGGCTTATTGCTCGCTATGGCGGCCGCCCCATCCTGGCCAGTAGCGGCCTGGGCGTCGCCATCGGGCTGTTTCTGATGGCCAGCTCGACCTCGTTGCCGATGTTTCTTTTGTCTTGGGCAGTGATTGGCGTCGGTATGGCGCTGGGGCTGTATGAAGCGCTATTCGCCGCTTTAGGTTCTTTATACGGGGAGCGGGCGGGCAGTGCGATTACCGGGATCACGCTTATTTCAGGGTTTGCGACAACGCTGTCATGGCCTGCGGTCGCGCTGGTCATCGAGCACATTGGCTGGCGCGCGACGTGCGTGGCTTATGGGGGGCTATTGGTCATTGCTGTGGCACCGCTTTATCTCTGGGTGCTGGCGCCTGGCGCGGGGCAACTCGCAAAAAGCCATGCCATGAGTGATGAAAACCTCTCTGTCGACCGGCGGATCTACCTGTTGCTCACGCTGATTTTTGCGTTGGGTGCAGTGATCATGACGGCGATATCTGTCCAGCTGATTTCATTGTTGCAGGGGCAGGGTTACTCGCTTGCAGCCGCCATCGGACTGAGCGCCTTGCTGGGGCCGAGCCAGGTCGGCTCACGCGTTCTACAAGTGTTTTCGCGAAAGCGACACCCTATCTGGACGACATTGATCAGCGTGGTATTCGTGGCAATCGGTCTGTTGCTGGTGACCATCGCGCCGGCAATGACCGCTCTGGGGCTGGTGATCTACGGCGCGGGTAATGGTTTGCGGGCGATCGTGCGAGGCCTGCTGCCACTGGCCCTGATGTCGTCCACCCATTATGTTTTGCTGATGGGACGCATGGCTCGGCCTTCGCTCATTGGACAAGCCTTGACTCCCCTCGCGGGCGGTTATCTGTTGCAGACCTGGGGCGCTAGCGGTGTGCTAGCGGGCCTGAGTTCGCTGGCCGTATTGAATGTGCTTTTGGTGTTTTTGCTCATTCGGCTGGTGTGAAAAGAACAGCGCTGCCCCTGCGACAGTATCAGCCATGCACGCTGCTCAGATACTCAAACAGCTTGGCCGCTTCCGGCGCCAGTTGCGCCTGACTTGCGACCCCCACGAACAAGGTGCGATGAGCCCAGTCATCGCTCAAGTCGACAGCGTGATCCCATTGGGGTGCATGACATAGGTCTCCCGTCCTGAAACAGGTTCAGGACGGGACACTCGGCCATAAACAAGGGCAGCTCAAGGCTGCCCTTTTCCCAACCTGTTCCCTAGGCCGCGGTAAACAGCTTGTGCGGATCCATGACGAATTTCTTCGGCGCCCCGGCATCGAACTCGTGGTAACCACGTGGCGCGTCGTCCAGGCTGATCACCTGCACGCCGACGACCTCGGCAATCTTGATCCGGTCCCACATGATCGCCTGCATCAGCTGACGGTTGTACTTCATCGTCGGGGTCTGGCCGGTGTGGAAGCTGTGGGATTTGGCCCAGCCGAGGCCGAAACGGATGTTCAGGCTGCCATGCTTGGCGGCTTTGTTGACCGCACCCGGGTCTTCGGTGACATACAGACCGGGGATACCGATATTGCCGGCGACCCGCACCACGCCCATCAGCGCGTTGAGCACATCGGCCGGGGCCTCGTGCTGCGCGCCGTCATGGCCGTGGCCGCGGGCTTCGAAGCCGACCGCATCGACCGCACAATCGACTTCCGGCTCACCGAGCATGTTGGCGATTTGCTCGTGCAGCGGAGTGTCCAGGGTCAGGTCGGCGATCTCGAAGCCTTGGGCCTTGGCATGCGCCAGACGCAGCGGATTGACGTCGCCGACTATCACCACCGCCGCACCCAGCAGACGGGCGGAGGCGGCAGCAGCCAGTCCGACCGGGCCGGCACCGGCGATATACACCGTGCTGCCAGGGCCGACGCCGGCGGTCACCGCGCCATGGTAGCCGGTCGGCAGGATATCGGAGAGGCAGGTCAGGTCGCGGATTTTCTCCATTGCCTTGTCGCGGTCGGGCAGCTTCAGCAGGTTGAAGTCGGCATACGGCACCAGTACGTATTCGGCCTGGCCGCCAACCCAGTCACCCATGTCCACATAGCCATAGGCCCCGCCGGGGCGCGCCGGATTGACCGTCAGGCAGACGCCGGTGTGCTGTTCCTTGCAACTGCGACAACGGCCGCAGGCGACGTTGAACGGCACCGATACCAGGTCACCGATCTGCACGTTTTCCACGTCACGGCCCTTCTCTATGACCTCGCCGGTGATCTCATGGCCAAGCACCAGCCCGACCTGGGCCGTGGTCCGGCCACGTACCATATGCTGGTCGGAGCCGCAGATATTGGTCGAAACCACGCGCAGGATCACGCCATGGTCAATGCGCTTGCCGCGCGGGTCTTCCATTTTTGGATAGGGGATGGTCTGCACCTCGACCTTGCCTGCGCCGAGATACACGACACCACGATTACCAGACATGATTTCACCTCGCTTTTGTTGTTGTGAGAACACGGCCCTTGTACTGCGAAGGGTCGCGCGGCCTTACAGTGCGGCGGTAAATGTCTTGCGTTTGCGCGTGAATGCAGATTGGTTGGAAGTCACCTTCCAACGACGCGTGATTAGCAGTCATCGTATCGATCCTACGCCTGGTATCAGTACTCCGCGAGGGCATCTAGCGCCCAATCACCATCCCGGTTGGCAGGGCTGGCGCAGGAGCAACGGGCGCTGAGTGCCGTGTTTGCCCCATCAAAACACAGCGGTAATAATTTTAATCTGCAAAAAGTTTTATTGACTAAAAAATAATACCGGGTAATTATTTCCCTGCATCTGCTTTCACGCAGAGTCATTTTGCAGGGGAAACCCGATGAGTCAGAACACCGTGCCGTTGCTGGCCAGTCTTTATATCGAGACGAATGAATCGTCACTCGACAGGCGCTTGGCGCCTTTGTTTATGCAGGGCTTTCCGGCCGAGCCAAAACGCCGCGTCACCTGGAACAACTGGATGCGTCCACCGTTCAATCAGTGGGGGTTCCGTAATCTGGCGCGCCTGCGTCCCTCCATTGATGTGGAGGCGGGTAGCGGACCCGTCAGTGTCCTGAAGGAAGCTCCGCAAGCGCTGGATGAACTGCACTTCGACAGTGAATGTGGTCTGAGCGTCAGTGTCATCGATCACCTTGTGGCCAGTCAGACCGACGCCTTCTTGGTGATGCAGGGCGACACGGTGCTGTTCGAGCGTTACTTCAACGGCCAGCGTCCCCGCGACCGGCATATCATGTTTTCGGTGACCAAGTCGCTGATCGGCACCCTGGGGGAGCAACTGGTCTGCGATGGCATCCTCAATCCGCAATTGCCGGCGGCGCATTACGTGCCCGAACTGTCGGGCAGCGCGTTTGGCGATGCCACGGTGCGCCAGCTGTTCGACATGGCCGTGGGCATCGACTACAGCGAAGTCTATGACGATCCCAACTCTGAAAGTTCGCAGTACGGCTACGCCTGCGGTTTCCAGCCGGCACCTGCGCAGTACGCTCAGTTCGAGTCGCTGTATCAGTACCTGCCGTCGCTGAAAAAACGCGGCAGCCACGGCGGCTTTTTCCATTACGTGACCGCCACCACCGAAGCCCTGGCCTGGGTCATGGAGCGCGCTTCGGGCAAGGCTTGCAATCAATTGCTGCAAGACCTCTGGAGCCAGTTGGGGTGTGAGCGCGACGGCTACTTCATGGCCGACCCTTGGGGGCGTAGCGTTGCCGGTGCCGGTTTCAACGCCACCTTGCGAGACATGGCGCGGTTCGGTCGGCTGCTCGCCAACGACGGTCGTCATGATGGGCTGCAGTTGCTGTCGACCGAGACGGTTGCACGCATCGCCGCCGGCTCCGATCCGGCGATCTACGCCAAAAACTCCGAATTCTCCGACTGGACCCCCGGCGCTTCCTACCGCAGCCAGTGGTACGTCTTCAACGACCACAGCCAGGCGATCATGGCCGGTGGCATTCATGGCCAATACCTGTTCGTCGATAAGCCGTCCGGTGTGGTGATCGTCAAGCAGTCATCGCTGACCGAGGCCGTCAGCCCGTTCGATGCTGACAGCGTGCGCATGCTGCGTGCTATCGCCGCGCATCTTAGCCACTGAAACACCCCATAAAGACAAGAATTTTGCGTCCTTTTCACCTGGCTCGGCCAGGTGTTGGCGGCGCTCTGCGCCGCCATTCACTGCCCTGTAACAACAATAATCACACAGGAGCTTCATATGGTTTTCATGACGCGTTTCTCTCGAACGCTCTTAGCGGTCGGCTTACCCCTGACCGCCCAAGTCGCGCTGGCGGGCTACACCTTCGAGGATGGCAACCTCAAGGGTGAGGTCAACTTCACCGCCGGCGGTGCGACTCTTTCCACCCGTAACGTCAACTTCGGCAGCGGCCGCGTCGATGCGCGCAGTGGCAAGAAGGACGGTACGAAAATCGACTGGCAGGAGTTCTACGTCAAGCCCGGCGTCAAGCTGGAATATGCCCTGCAGCCAGACTTCAGCCTGTTGGCCGGTGGCTCGCTGGTGGCGGCGACCACCTTTGGCGATGGCGATGCCGGCGGCTTCACTCGAAGCTCTGATGGCGACGTGGCCACCGAAGAACTCTACGGCGGTTTCCGGGCCGGCGAGTGGACGCTGACTGCCGGTCGTCAGAACTACATGATCGGGACGGGCTTCATCGTCATGGACGGTAACCTCGACCAACTCAAGGACGGCGCCTACTGGCTTGGCCCCAGAACCGCCTTCAAGGATTCGGCCATTCTGGCCTGGGATCATGGCGCGTTGAAGACCCAGGCCTTCACCTTGCGCACCGACGACGATCTGGGTGATTTCCGCATGACCGGCGTCAACCTGGATTACAACCTCGACGATCAGGTGACGCTGGGGGCCATGGCGATGAAGGTCAATGCGCTGGGGCCCAAGGGCAGTACACTGCCACGACGCCGGGACGGGATGCAGGTGTACAACGTGCGTGCGTTGAAGGCCAAAGTACCGGGCGTGCCGGACCTGACGCTGAATGCCGAATACGCCGTGGAGCGGGGCAGTGGTGAAGGCGTGGATTACGATGCCAACGCCTGGTACGGCCAGGCGGAATACGCCTTCAACACGTTACCGCTGACCCCGGTGCTCGGCTATCGCTACGCTAGTTTCTCCGGCGACGACAACCTCACCGACAACCGGCAGAAAGCCTGGGACTCGCTGAGCAAGGGCTTCGTCGACTGGAGCACCTGGCTGGTGGGGGATGTCGTCGGCAACTACCTGCTGTTCAACAGCAACGAAAACGTTCAACAGTTCTCGCTCAAGACCCACCTCAATGAAACGCTGACTCTCGGCGCGATCCACTATCAGTTCTGGCTGGACGAGAAAAACTACATGGGGGCACCCGTCAGCGATCGACGCTTTGCCGATGAGAGTGTGGTTTTCCTCGACTGGACCCCGACGCCGTCGTTCTATACGTCGCTCTCCTATAACTGGGTCAAGCCACTGGCCGCTGCCAAGCAGGTGTTCGGCGATGACCAGAATTTCAGTGCGCTGGAACTGTATTTCACCTACCGCTATTAAGTGCCGCGAGCCTTCGCGGCCGCGCAGGAGTGCTTAACCATGAACACGTTTTTGCGTAACACCTTATTGGGCGCTGTAGTGTCGTTGCTGGCCAGCGGTGTGTGCCTGGCTGAAGAACGCACGGTGCGGATCTACAACTGGATCGAGTACCTGCCACCTGAAGTGCTCAAGAGCTTTCAGGAGGAAACAGGCATCCGTCCGATCTACGACGTTTTTGACAGTGTCGAAACCCTGGAGTCCAAACTGCTGACCGGCAATTCCGGGTATGACGTGGTGTACCCGGGCAGCGCCAACCTGAGTCACCTGATCGCCGCTGGTGCGGTCCAGCCGCTGGACCGCAGCCAGCTGCCGAACTGGCAGCACCTGGACCCGGAATTCATGAAAACCCTGGAAGCTGCGGGTGACACGGGCAACCGCTACGCGGCACCGTACTTGTGGGGCACCACGCTGATTGGCTACAACGTCGACAAGGTTCAGCAAGTCTTGGGCGCCAATGTGCAGATGAACACGTGGGACATGATCTTCAAGGAAGAGAACCTCGCCAAGCTGGCCAGTTGCGGTGTCGGTTTCCTCGACGCGGCCAACGAAATCGTGCCCATCGCCTTGCATTACAAGGGCCTCGACCCTAACAGTCAGAAGCGCGAGGACTACCCGCAGGCTCAGGCGGCGATGATGAAGATTCGCCCGCACATCACCTACTTCAACTCCTCACGCTACGGCATGGACCTGGCCAACGGTGACATCTGCGTAGCCGTGGGCTGGTCTGGGGGCATCGCGTTGGCCAAGCAACTGGCCGATGCCGCTGGCAAGGGCGTCAAGGTGGAGATGGCGTTACCCAAGGAAGGCGCGCCGATGTGGTCGGACGTGATGATGGTGCCGGCCAACGCCCCCCATACCAAAGAGGCCTATGAGTTCATCAACTACATCCTGCGCCCTGACGTCATTGCCCGGATCAGCAACAAGATCGGTTACCCCAATCCGAACAAGGACGCCACCGCGCTGGTGAACGCCGACATCCGGAATAACCCCAACATGTATGTGCCGGACGAAGCGCGCAAAACACTGTTCGCTCTGCAGCCCATGCCGGCAGCCGTGGAGCGGATCCGCACCCGCACCTGGACCACCATCAAGACCAATCGCTGATCGTCGTGGCCCGGCGTCGTGACGCCGGGCTCGCCAGCAACGACCCGTCTCGGCTAGAGCATGAAGCCAGTCTGGGAGGAGGCTGGCGTTCTCAGGCCTGCATTCCGTAAAAGAGCAGCTCGGTGATACGCCTTACCTGAGCGGAGTGTGACTCGATGTCAGGCTGTTCCTGGTTGACCAGCCTGAACAACTGCAGGTGTGAGTAGTCGTTCAACAGGAAGGCGGCCAGGTCGACGTTGAGGTCGGCGCGCAGCCTGCCGGCCTGCTGCAGTTCTCTGAGCAACCCGCTGATTTCAGCCCTGAGCGCATCGTTCATGGCCCGATAACCTTCGGGCAGTCCGTTATCACCACCAAACAGAATCAACGGCAGCAGTTCACGCCAAAGACTGGGATGCATGACTTCCAGGGCGTAACCGGTCAGTAGGCGTTCCAGGTAGCACAGGGCGTCGACCGGATCCTCAATTTCAGGGATCTGGTTGCGGGTGTCCTTGAGGGCGCGCTGGTCGGCGTCGTGCAGGATTTCCAGGATGATTTCCTGCTTGTTGCCGAAGTACTTGAACACGGTGGGCGCCGACACCCCAGCCTGGTTGGCGATCTGTTCGATGGTGGTGTTCTGGAAACCTTGACGCTCGAACAGTTCGATCGCCGCCTTGCTGATGGCTTGGCGTCGTTCGACTTTCTGGCGTTCACGCAGTCCGCTCACGGTAGATCCCTTGTCGCTATGAATAAAGGGGGCGCATGTCGCCCAATCATCCATGCAAAATACTTAATCGGGTAAAATTTTTAAAGCGCTAATTTCTGTAGTGCGCGTTTATCCCGGAAGCGAGAAGTCTCGTTGACGGGTGGCGAGAGTCCTCAGGCTTTATAGTTAATTTTATTAATCTTTTGCGCGCTGTTCAGCGTGCATTGGTCCGCCTGAATCAAGCCGATGCCTGTCGGTATTTTTTCAGTCGATAAGCAAACTGCGCACGACTCAACCCCAGCAGTCGCGCGGCAAACTGGGTCGGCAGATGTATTCGCTGACGCTGTTGGCACCGGACCTGCCGGCGCTCACTGCGCAAGTCATGTGGGGCAGCTACAACCTCGATACCGGCGCCTACTTCCTTAACTCTTCGAGCAACGATCTGGCGGTCCAGTACCAGACGATCGCAAAACCTTCGGCTTCCTTTTACACACCGGATGCCATGGCCAACGAAAACATGCGTTGAACCATGGAGCGCCGTGACGAGCGAAAAACTCGTCGCGGTCGCTGGCGATTTTCCAGGCGGGATAAATACATGAGCGTTGAAAAAATCTTTGCGAGTACGGTCTGCGATGGAGTGCCTGCGCGCTGGCGTTGTGTCTGTTGGTGAGCACGTCCATGGTTGCGCAGGCCGCAACGTTTGCTGTGCTACAGCAGCCGGCACTGCCGGCCGCCAAGGCCGCGCGCGCGGTATTGCTTGGGCTGGCCCGGGCTGGCGAGCGCCTGGTGGCGGTCGGCGAACGCGGCATCGTATTGCTCTCGGATGACTTTGGAATGACTTGGCGCCAGGCCCGTGTGCCGGTCAGCGTCAGCCTGACCGCGGTACAATTCGTCGATGCCGAGCAGGGCTGGGCGGTCGGTCATCTGGGGGTGGTGTTGCACACCGAGGACGGTGGCGAAACCTGGCACAAGCAACTCGACGGTGAGCGTGCCGCCGCGCTGGCAGCGCTGAGCAAAATCGCCACGGCCGGTTACAACGAAGGCAACTTCAAATGGTATGAGCTGATCCCTAATGACGGCGCGCTGGGCGCCGTGCAGACCCGTGCACCGCGAGAGCTGTTCAATCAGGGCTGTTCGATGCTGTCGCTGTACGTTTACCTGTCTGATCACAAGGCCGATACCTTGAATCGGGTGGTGCAGGCCAGTGAGAAATTCATCAGCGAGCATCAGGTGCCAGAGGTCAAATTCATGCTGGCCGCCGGCAGCGCCGGTATCGAAGCCGCGACCAATATCGTGGTGAAAAAATCCATGCACGAGATGCTGTTCTGGGTCTACGGCGCGGTCAGCCTGCTATGCCTGCTGACTTTCCGTAGTTGGCGTGCAACCCTTTGCGCAATGCTGCCGCTGATGCTCACCTCGATTCTGTGCGAGGCGCTGATGGTGGGTCTGGGAATGGGGGTGAAAGTCGCGACACTGCCGGTCATCGCGCTCGGCGTGGGCATCGGCATCGACTACGCGCTCTATGTCTTGAGTGTGATTCTGGCTCGAATGCGTGCCGGTGACACCCTGGCCCAGGCCTATTACCAAGCGCTGTTGTTCACCGGCAAAGTGGTATTGCTGACCGGCATGACACTGGCGGTCGCGGTATCGACCTGGGCCTTCTCGCCGATCAAATTCCAGGCCGACATGGGCATCCTGCTGGCCTTCATGTTCCTGGTGAACATGCTCGGTGCCTTGATCCTGTTGCCGGCACTGGCCTGGCTGCTGCTGCCGCAGAAGGTCTTCGCAAAAAAGCCTGAGGCGAGTTTGCTTGTGGAGTGGGTCAAGGAGGGCTGAAGGGCTGTAGGGCTCGGCACGCCGGACCCTGTGGGAGCGGGCTTGCTCGCGAAGACGGAGTGTCAGACGACATCAATGTTGCCTGTACCGCCGCCTTCGCGAGCAAGCCCGCTCCCACAGGTCTCGCACATCAGGCCTTGGCCTTTTCCATCGATACAGTCAGTGGGACCGAACGGGCAATCACGCTGATGATGGTCAGTGCTGCAATCACCAACCCGGGGGAGGTCGCCAGCAATACCCCGGTGGTGCCAGCTCCGGCCGCCAGAATCTGCCCCGCGGCCAACGGCCCGGCCACCGATCCGAGGCGACCGATGGCCACCGCCGCGCCGACGCCGGTGGCGCGCACCGAGGTCGGGTACGACGGCGGTGCCAGGGCATAAAGCACCAGTTGCGCAGCCATCACAAACAACCCGGCAGCAAACCCGGCGATGCCCATTGGGACAATGCCCACCGACAGGCCGACTCCGGCCAGCGCCACCAGCAACCCGGCATAGACAAACAGCACCACCTTGATGCCGTTGCAGCGATCCAGCAGCAGCCCGCCGAGCAGGGAGCCGAGGGCGCCGCCGATATTGAACAGCATCTGCACCAGGCCCGCCTGGGGTTTGCTGAATCCCTGTTCCAGCAGCAGTGATGGCAGCCAGTTGAGCAACATGTACATCACGGTCAGGGTGAAGAAGTAACTCAGCCATAACGCCAGGGTAATGCGAGCCCGGCCTTCGCCGAACAGTGCCTGGCCGGTTGAAGCGCGCGCCACATTGACAGTCCCTTGCTGCTGGCGAAAGGCGCTGGACTCGGGCAGCAGCAGGATCATCAGCGGCACCACCAGCAGCGGTGCGAGACCGCCGATGATGAAGGTCGCCTGCCAATGATCGGTGAACAGCATGGCGACCACCGCCGCCAGTGCTCCACCCAACGGCACGCCGGCATACATGATGCTGATGGCGGTACCCCGGCGCTGCTCACCCACGGCTTCGGCACACAGGGCGATCAGGTTGGGCAGGGCGGCGCCCAGGCCAAGGCCAGTCATGAAACGCGCCAGCAGCAGGCTGGAGAACGTGCTGACGTAGGCAGTGCTGAGCGAGAACACGCCGAACAGCAACACGGCGCCGATGAGGATTTTCTTGCGACCGATGCGATCGGCAATCCAGCCGCCGAAGAAGGCGCCCGGCAGCAAGCCGATGATGCCGGCACTGAACACCCAGCCCATCATTTTCGGGTCCAGGGCAAAGGTTTGACGCAGGCCCGCGGCGGCAGTGCCGGCAGCTTGCAGGTCGAAGCCTTCAATCAGTGCAACGATAAAACACAGGGCGATGGTCAGCGTCGTACGACGTGATGGGGTGTCCATGGCGAACCTCATTTATTGTTTTTGTGGGTGTGCTGACGGTGAACGCGAGCCTGCTCGCCTCAAGCGGTGACAGGTTGGAATTAAGATTAACAAAGATAACTAAAAAATGAACGGTCAAGGATATTCGCTAGAAAAAGTCATTAATTCCATTTAAATCAATGTGATGACGTATGGCTTAAGATGGATCTAAAAAATAGATAATAATATTAATGTTCGTTTATCGGTCATTGTGGATTGACGCCACCCTCAGCTCTTTCCATTCTCTGGCCTGAGATCCCAGGGGCAACCTTGGCGATCCCGTTCAAAAAACAACAACAATAAGTGGACATCGAACATGCCAAAGCTCCCTTGGAACGCCCTTGCGGCGACTTCAGCCTTACCTGTTCGCGCACCCCGCCTGGTCCTGTTGGGCTTGAGTGTGATTGCCACCCCGGCGCTGGCTGAAGGCTTTATCGACGACAGCCACGGCACCTTGACCTTGCGCAATTACTACCTGGATCGCGACTACAAGGATGACGGGGCGAAAACCGCGGCCAGGGAATGGGCTCAGGGTTTCATCATGAATGTGGAGTCGGGCTTTACCCCGGGGACTGTCGGCTTCGGCCTGGATGCCCGCGGGCTGATGGGGGTGAAGCTGGACTCGTCGCCGGACCGCAGCGGTACTGAGTTGCTGCCGGTGTCCGCCAGTGACAAGCGCGCGGCGGACGAATATTCGCGCCTGGCCATGACCGCCAAGATGCGTTTTGCCCAGACCACAGTGAAGACCGGTGATGTATCGATTTTCCTGCCGTTCGCTTTCGCCAGCCCGTCACGGCTGCTGCCGCAGACTTTTCGCGGCACCACCCTCAGTTCCAAGGACATCGACGGACTGACCTTCAACACGGGCTACATCGATCGCATCAACAAGCGTGATTCCACTAACTACCAGCCGATGAGCATCGCCTCCCCGAACCGGCGTTTCAACGGCGCGGCCACTTCATCGCACATGGCCTATGTCGGCGGCGATTATCAGGTGAACAAGGACCTCAGTCTGCGTGCCTATCACGCCGAAGTGGCGGACCTGTACCAGCAGAACACCCTGGCCTTGCTGCACAATCTGCAGGTGGGCGAGGGCACGCTGACCACCGATCTGCGCAGTTTTTTCAGTGACGAAGATGGCAGCGCCAAGGCCGGCAAGGTGGATAACCAAAACCTGTCGGCGCTGTTCGGCTATCGCTTTGGCGGTCATCGCCTGAGCCTGGGCTATATGCACGCCAGTGGCGACACAGCAACGCCTTATGTGTCGGGCACCGAGTTGATGGGCATGAGTGAGCTGACCATGAGTTCGGACTTCCTCAATGCCAAGGAGCGGACCTGGCAAGCGATGTACGACTATGACTTTGCCGCCGTCGGGGTGCCCGGGCTGAAGAGCCGGCTACGTTATGTGCGCGGTGACCATATCGAGCTGACGGCGCTGAATGCCGACGACCGCAAGGAGCGAGAATTCCAGATGGAGCTGGGGTATGTCATCCAGAGCGGTCCGCTGAAGAACGTCGGGCTGATGGCGCGCAAGTCGATCTATCGCAATGACTTCCCCGCTGGCGCAGCGTTTCGCGATGAAAACCAGACCCGCTTTCTGGTGCTCTACACCGTACCGATCTGGTAAGTCGTTTTACCTGTCACGAGGCCGGCCGTTCCCCTGGAGCGCGCCGGCGTTGGCGCTTCAGGCCTGGTAGACCTTTTTCAACAACCTGAGCAGTTCTTCGCGTTCCTGGCTGTCGAGGTTGGACGTTGCATCCATGTCGCTCTCGGCCGCGATCAGTTTCAGCTCCTTGAGCAGGGCTTCGCCGGTCTTGCTGAGGAAAATCCCGTAGGAGCGCTTGTCCGGTTTGCAGCGCACCCGCACAGCCAGTGCCCGGCTTTCCAGTTTGTTCAGCAGTGGCACCACTTGCGGTGGCTCGATGGTCAAGGCCTTGGCCAGGTCGGCCTGCATCAGCCCGGGATTCTGGTCGATGATCGCCAGGGCCGAGAACTGCGCCGGTCGCAAGTCATGGGCCGAGAGCCGGCCAATGAGGTTCTGGAACAGTTTCAGCTGCGCTCGGCGCATGGCGTAACCGATCAGATCGTCCAGGGCGGAATCCAGCGGCGCCTGGGTTTCGGCGCTGTCGGCAGGGGCCTCGGGGGCGGCGGCAATCTTGGAAGACTTGGCCATTGCAGGGGGAATCCTCAGGCTGGCGGTTAAGAAGACTATCTAGTTTGCCGAGATTGGCCGGGGATAGCCATGACCTCTTTCAGATCTCCGGGCGTTGCGCCTGTTTTAGGGACAAAAAATATTCGGTTAATTTAATTAATAGTTAATTGACATAACTAATATTGGAGTTTAGTTTTTACCCATCGTCAAGCCAAGAACAAGAGAGCAACGCCATGAGCAATTACGAAGGTCGCTGGACAACGGTCAAAGTGGAAATCGAGGAAGGCATTGCCTGGGTCATCCTCAATCGCCCGGAAAAACGCAACGCCATGAGCCCGACCCTGAACCGCGAGATGATCGACGTTCTGGAAACCCTGGAGCAGGATCCAGACGCCGGTGTACTGGTGCTGACGGGGGCGGGTGAAGCCTGGACCGCGGGTATGGATCTCAAGGAATACTTCCGCGAAGTGGACGCCGGCCCGGAAATTCTTCAGGAAAAAATCCGCCGCGAAGCCTCTCAATGGCAATGGAAACTGCTGCGCATGTACGCCAAGCCGACCATCGCCATGGTCAACGGCTGGTGCTTCGGTGGCGGTTTCAGCCCGCTGGTGGCCTGCGATTTGGCGATCTGCGCCGATGAAGCGACTTTCGGCCTGTCGGAAATCAACTGGGGCATCCCGCCAGGCAACCTGGTGAGCAAGGCCATGGCCGACACCGTGGGCCATCGCCAGTCGCTGTACTACATCATGACCGGCAAAACCTTTGGCGGGCAGAAAGCCGCCGAGATGGGCCTGGTCAACGAAAGCGTACCCCTGGCGCAACTGCGTGAAGTGACGATCGAGCTGGCGCGTAACCTGCTGGAGAAAAACCCGGTGGTGCTGCGGGCGGCCAAGCACGGCTTCAAGCGTTGCCGTGAACTGACCTGGGAGCAGAACGAAGATTACCTCTACGCCAAGCTCGATCAGTCGCGCCTGCTGGACACCGAAGGTGGCCGCGAGCAGGGCATGAAGCAGTTCCTCGACGACAAGAGCATCAAGCCCGGTCTGCAGGCTTACAAACGCTGAACCCCGCGTTGAGATCAAGGCGAGCTGGCTGGGCGATCGAGCGTCCGCCAGCTGTTCGCCCCGGCGCCCAGGCGCTACTGTGAACCCTCGACTGTATTCCCGATAAAGACAATAAAGAGGAATCACCATGCTGGATGTGCCCCTGCTGATTGGCGGCCAGTCGCGCCCCGCCCGAGACGGTCGAACCTTCGAACGGCGTAATCCGGTGACCGGCGAAATCGTGTCGCGGGTTGCCGCTGCCACCCTGGAAGATGCCGACGCCGCGGTGGCTGCGGCCAAAGCGGCATTCCCCACCTGGGCGGCCCTGGCCCCCAATGAACGACGCACCCGGTTGCTGCGTGCGGCCGAGCAGTTGCAGGCCCGCAGCGCGGAATTCATCGCCGCCGCCGGCGAGACCGGTGCCATGGCCAACTGGTACGGTTTCAATGTGCATCTGGCGTCGAACATGCTGCGTGAAGCGGCATCCATGACCACCCAGATCACCGGCGAAGTCATTCCCTCCGATGTACGCGGCAGCTTCGCCATGGCCCTGCGTCAACCGTGCGGCGTGGTGCTGGGCATCGCGCCCTGGAACGCCCCGGTCATCCTCGCTACACGCGCTATCGCCATGCCGTTGGCCTGCGGCAACACCGTGGTGCTCAAGGCGTCGGAACTGAGCCCGGCGGTGCACCGGCTGATCGGCCAGGTGTTGCAGGACGCCGGCCTCGGTGATGGCGTGGTCAACGTCATCAGCAACGCGCCCCAGGATGCCGCGGCGATTGTCGAGCGGTTGATCGCCAACCCGGCGGTGCGTCGGGTCAACTTCACCGGCTCGACCCATGTCGGGCGCATCGTTGGTGAATTGTCGGCGCGTCATCTCAAACCGGCGTTGCTGGAACTGGGCGGCAAGGCGCCGTTCCTGGTGCTGGAGGATGCCGACCTGGATGCAGCGGTGGAGGCCGCAGCCTTCGGCGCTTTCTTTAATCAGGGGCAGATTTGCATGTCTACCGAGCGCCTGATCGTTGATGCCAAAGTGGCCGATGCCTTTGTCGCCAAACTGGCGGCGAAGATCGCCACCTTGCCCGCCGGTAACCCCAACGCCGAAGGTTCGGTGCTTGGTTCCCTGGTGGACAGCAACGCTGGCGAACGGATCAAACTGCTGATCGACGATGCCCTCGACAACGGCGCAACCCTGGTCACGGGTGGCCAGCTTGCGGGCAGTATTTTGCAGCCGACCTTGCTCGACGGTGTCACGGATGCCATGCGTCTGTACCGCGAAGAGTCCTTTGGCCCGGTGGCGGTGGTGCTGCGCGGTGAGGGCGACGAAGATCTGCTGCGCCTGGCCAACGATTCCGAATTCGGCCTGTCGGCGGCGATCTTCAGCCGCGACACCGGCCGCGCTCTGGCCTTGGCTCAGCGAGTCGAGTCGGGCATCTGCCATATCAATGGTCCGACCGTGCACGACGAGGCGCAGATGCCTTTCGGCGGGGTCAAGTCCAGCGGTTATGGCAGTTTTGGCGGCAAGGCGTCCATCGAGCACTTCACCCAATTGCGCTGGGTGACCTTGCAGAACGGCCCGCGGCATTACCCGATCTGAGCAGTTGTCGCCGCGTCGGGCGACGCACGCTTGAGAGCGATCGTCGCCCGCGCGCAGGCCAGACATAACAATAACAAGGCTGCCATGCCCCAGTTAACCGCTTTGCAGCGGACCGGTGGCGTGCCTTGATGGAGAACAAGCACGTGAGTTCCGAATTCAGATCGCCACCTCAGACCAAAGCCAGTGCGCCGCGCTATCGGCAGGTATCCATCGGCCGTCCTGCGATCGAGGTCAGCGAAGAGCAGGGCATAGTGCATATGCGCTCCCTGGAACCCTTGGCCAAGTTGCCCGTCCGTTTGCTCGATCGCCTGGTGCATTGGGCCCGGGTGCGCCCGCAACAGACCTTTATCGCGGCTCGCCAGGAGGGCGGTGACTGGCGCCGGGTGAGTTACGCCGAGATGCTGACCAGCGTCCGTGCCATTGCCCAGAGCCTGCTGAGTTATGGCCTGTCGGCCGAGCGACCGCTGGCGATCCTCTCGGGCAACGACATCGAGCATTTGCAGATTGCCCTGGGCGCGATGTACGCCGGCATTCCCTATAGCCCGATTTCCCCGGCCTATTCGTTGTTGTCCCAGGATTTCGCCAAGCTGCGGCATGTCTGCAATCTGCTGCAGCCGGGCCTGGTGTTCGTCAGCGACGCCGCAGCCTATCAGCGGGCGATCGATGCGATGCTGCCGGCCGAAACGCCGCTGATCACCGTGCGCGGTCAAATTCCTGGGCGCAATCAGGTGAGCTTTGCCAGCCTGCTGGAACAGCCCGGCGGTGCCGAGGCCGATTGTGCCTTCACGGCTACCGGGCCGGACAGCATCGCCAAATTTCTGTTTACCTCAGGTTCGACCAAATTGCCCAAGGCGGTGGTCACCACCCAGCGCATGCTCTGCGCCAACCAGCAGATGTTGTTGCAAACCTTCCCGGTGTTCGGCGAAGAACCCCCGGTGCTGGTGGACTGGCTGCCGTGGAATCACACCTTCGGCGGCAGCCACAACGTCGGCATCGTGCTGTACAACGGCGGCACTTTTTACCTGGATGACGGCAAGCCGACCGTACAGGGTTTTGCTGAAACACTGCGCAACCTCAAGGAAATATCGCCCACCGCCTACCTGACCGTGCCCAAGGGCTGGGAAGAACTGGTCAACGCCCTGGAGCAGGACGGCGAGTTGCGCGAGCGTTTCTTCTCGCGCATGAAGCTGTTCTTTTTCGCTGCCGCCGGTTTGTCGCAACGGGTCTGGGATCGCCTGGACCGGGTCGCCGAACAGCATTGTGGCGAACGCATTCGCATGATGGCCGGACTCGGCATGACCGAGGCGGCCCCGTCCTGCACGTTCACCACCGGGCCACTGTCCATGGCCGGTTACATTGGCCTGCCGGCTCCCGGTTGCGAAGTGCGGCTGGTACCGGTGGACGGCAAGCTGGAAGGACGTTTTCGCGGGCCGCATATCATGCCGGGCTACTGGCGTGCGCCGCAGCAGACCGCCGAGGTGTTCGACGAACAGGGTTTCTACTGTTCCGGCGATGCGCTGAAACTGGCTGACGCCCGTGATCCGCAACTGGGACTGATGTTCGACGGGCGCATTGCCGAGGACTTCAAACTCAGTTCCGGCGTGTTTGTCAGCGTCGGCCCGCTGCGCAATCGCGCGGTGCTCGAAGGTTCTCCTTATGTTCAGGACCTGGTGGTGGCTGCGCCGGACCGCGAGTGCCTGGGGGCGCTGGTCTTTCCCCGGTTGTTTGAATGCCGACGTCTGGCCGGTTTGAGTGTCCACGCCAGCGATGCCGAGGTTCTGGCCAGCGCGCCGGTGCGTCAGTGGTTCAGCGATTGGCTGCAACGGCTCAACCGTGACGCCACCGGTAATGCCAGCCGCCTGGAATGGATCGCGCTGCTCGACGAACCTGCTTCCATCGACCGTGGTGAAATCACCGACAAGGGCTCGATCAACCAGCGTGCGGTGTTGCAGTGGCGCGCCGACAAGGTCGAGGCGCTGTATCGCGGCGAGGAACCTTCCATCCTGCGTGCCGGGCCTCTGCCGTGAGCGGCACGGGGCAGTATTCGAGCTTTGGCGATGTCGCCATTTACGAAGCCCTGCGCACGCCTTGGGTCGACCTCGGCGGGGCCTTGGCTCAAGTCTCGCCGATCGATCTGGGGATCAAGGTCGGGCGCGAGGTATTGGCCCGCGCCGCTGTCGATCCGTCCTCGGTGGACAGCGTGCTCGCCGGCTCCGTGGCTCAGGCCAGTTTCGATGCTTACCTGCTGCCTCGACATATCGGCCTTTATAGTGGCGTGCCGCAAGAGACTCCGGCGCTGGGGGTGCAGCGCATCTGCGCCACCGGTTTCGAACTCTTGCGGCAGGCCGCCAGGCAGCTGGATGACGGCGTGCAGCTGGCCCTGTGTGTGGCGGCCGAATCGATGTCGCGCAACCCGATTGCCGCCTACACCCACCGCAGCGGTTTCCGGCTCGGTGCCGAGGTGGCGTTCAAGGACTTTCTCTGGGAAGCCCTCTACGACCCGGCCCCAGGCGTAGACATGATCACCACCGCCGACAACCTGGCCCGGCGGCATGGCCTGAGCCGTGAAGAGGTGGATCGCTACGCGCTCGGCAGTCATCAACTGGCGTTGCAGGCGCAAGCCGACGGCTGGTTCGAACCGGAATTGGTGGCGGTCGACAATGAGTGTTTTGATCTGGCCGGCTATCAGCCACGAAGTATTCTGTTGCCACGGGGCGTGGACCGCGTGACGCGCGACAGCCATCCACGGCCTACAGATCTGGACGCCTTGCGCCGATTGCGGGCGGTGCATGCCGGCGGTGTGCAAACGGCCGGCAACAGTTGCGCGGTGGTCGATGGCGCGGCGGCCGCGCTGGTGGGGCGAGCTTCTGCGGCGCGGCGTCCGGTGTTGGCTCATTTGCTGGCCAGTTCCGTGGTGGGCGTGGCTCCGGAGTTCATGGGCATTGGACCTGCACCCGCTATCCAGTTGCTGCTGCAACGCAGCGGGCTGGCTCTTGGCGACATCGGCTTGCTGGAAATCAACGAAGCCCAGGCGGCTCAGGTGCTGGCCGTAGCGCAGGTGCTGGAACTGGACGGCGACCGGCTCAACCGGCGGGGCGGCTCAATCGCCCTGGGGCATCCCTTGGCCGCCAGTGGATTGCGTCTGGTGCTGACCTTGGCCAGGCAACTGCGCGAGGGCAATCTGCGTTATGGCATAGCCGCCGCCTGTGTCGGCGGCGGACAGGGCATGGCGCTGCTGATCGAGAACCCGGCCTATCAAGGCTGAGGCAGAACGCCGCGACCTCTGCCCAAACCTGGCGTCACTATCTTGCGTTACTATGCAGGCCCACCTTTCTGGAAGTTGCCTGGATGAGTAAGCCCGGTCAAACGGTGCTGGTCGCATTGCGCAAGATGATCGCCTCGGGCGAGCTGGCGGCGGGCGAGCGGTTGATGGAAATCCCCACGGCGCAGCTGTTTGGCGTCTCGCGGATGCCGGTGCGCATGGCGTTCCGCACGCTGGAGCAGGAAGGCTTGCTGGTGCGCTTTGGCGGGCGTGGGTTTCAGGTGCGTTCGGTCAGCCCCGATGACATTGCCGGTGCGGTCGAAGTGCGGGGTGTACTCGAAGGCCTGGCGGCGCGCCAGACCGCCGAGCGCGGGCTCTCGGACGAAGCCCGGGCGACCCTCGAACAATGCCTGGTGCAGGGTGATCAGCTGTTCGACAAAGGGTACGTGACCATAGAAGACCTGGAGGTCTATCACGACCTCAACATGCGTTTTCACGAGGTGATCGTCGAAGGCAGCCATAACCCGGCGATCGCCGACGCACTGGCACGCAACGATCATTTACCCTTCGCTTCGGTGACCGCCCTGGCTGTGGACCGCAACGACATGGTCCGGGAATACCGACGCTTCAACTATGCCCACATGCAACACCATTCGGTGTTCGATGCCTTGGTCAATCGCCAGGGCGCGCGTGCCGAATCGATCATGCGCGAACACGCCAATGCCACGTTGCGCTATGCCGAGGTCTTCGGCTCAGCGAAGGCTGACGAGCGGATGAAGGTCATTCTCCGCTCGGAATAAGCGCGGTTTATCAGATATCCAGCACCAGCAGCGGCGTTTTCGAGCGCGAGCAGCAAGGGGTGAACTGGTCGTTGCAAGTCTGTTCATCCTCGGTGAGGAACAGGTCGCGATGTTCCGGCACGCCCTCCAGAACCCGAGTCAGGCAAGTGCCACAAATGCCCTGTTCGCAGGAAATGGCGATCTCGATGCCCTGGTCTTGTAGCACTTGCACCACGCTCTTGTCGGCCGGCACCTCGAAGACCTGACCGCTGCTGGCGACCTTGATCGAGAAACTGCCATCGGCGCCAGTGTCGACGGGCACAGCGGCGAAGTACTCGCGGTGCAGGCATTGCTCGTGCCAGCCCTGCTTCTTGGCCGTGTCCAACACGTGCTGCATGAAGCCGCCGGGGCCACACACATATAAATGAACGTCGCTCTGAGGCGTGGCCAGAACCTTGGCCGTGTCCAGCGCGGTGTCGGGTTCCTGATCGAAATGCAGGAATACTCTGTGGGCAAAAGGCGAGTGTTGCAGGTGTTCGACAAAGGCTGCACGGTCCCGTGATCGGGCGCAGTAATGCAGCTCGAAATCCGCGCCGCTGTGGGCCAGTCGCTCGGCCATGCACAGGATCGGCGTGATTCCGATACCGCCCGCAAACAGCAGACTGCGCCTGGCCTCATGGACCAGCGGGAACAGGTTGCGCGGTTCACTGATCGGCAGGCGCGTGCCGGGGTGGATCTGCTCGTGCATGGCCAGTGAACCGCCCCGGGAGGTTGGGTCCTTGAGCACGCCGATCAGGTAGCGATGGCGTTCTTCGGGGTGATTGCACAGGGAATATTGCCGGATCAAGCCGCCGGGCAGGTGCACATCGATATGCGCACCGGCGCTGAAGGCTGGCAGCGGTCGGTCATCGACACTGGCCAGCTCGTAGCTGCAGATGTCTTGGGCTTCGTTGTTGCGCGATACCACCAGCACTTCGATCATGCCATTGACTCCTGCGTGGCCCGTTCCTTGGCGATCAGGCGCTCCAGAATGCGACGCGACTGCACGCCGCCAGCGTCGATATTGAGCTTGAGCAAGTTGCGCGCGGGATGGCTGAGCAGGTTCTGTTGCTGGCGTTCGAGCATCTCCAGGTCCTCGCTGAAAATCTTGCCCTGTCCCTCGCGAATGCTCGCGGTCAAGGCTTCATCCTGCGGATTGAAATTGCGCGCCATGCCCCAGAAGTACCAGATCGAGGTCTCGGTTTGCGGCGTGATGAAGTCGACGACGATGCTCGACGCCTTGAACTGCCGGGGAGCGTGATAACCGCCATGGCCGGCATGGGCCACGCCGACTTCGATCAGCACATGGCTGGGTGGGGTGAAGCGGCAGATCTGCCAGCGGTCCACCGGCACATCGTCGGCCAGGTTGTTGCCGCGCAGGGCCATGCGCCAGAAGGGCGGGGGCATGATGTTTTCCATGTGGCGGGCAGTGACCACCTCGTCGCCGTCGACCGTGGTCACCGGCGGCGCTTCGTCGATTTCCTTTTGGCCGATGCTGGACGCATGAACGTAGGTTTCATGAGTCAGGTCCATCAGGTTGTCGATCATCAGGCGGTAGTCGCACTGGATGTGGAACAGGCCGCCGCCATAGGCCCACTCGTCACTGACCGCCCATTCCAGATGATGGATCAGCGCCGGGTCGGCCAACGCCTGATCGCCGGGCCAGACCCAGATAAAGCCATAGCGCTCGACCACGGCGAATGTCTTGTTGCACGGGAAACCGCGAACCCGCTGCCCGGGCATTTCCACGGTCTTGCCGTCGCACCCCATCACCAGTCCGTGATAGCCGCACACCAGATTGCCGTTTTCCACGTAGCCCAAGGACAGCGGCGCGCCGCGATGGGGGCAGAAGTCCTCGACAGCCGCCACCTTGCCCTCGAGCCCGCGGTAAAAAACCATCTTTTCACCACAGATCTGGCGGCCCAGCGGCTTTTCGGCGATTTCATCGGGCGTGCAGGCGACGTACCAGGTGTTCTTGGGGTACATGGAGATTCTCCAAGGTTGTTTGTTGTTATTTAGTGGATCCATTAGTGGTGATTTTTGGCGGTATTGTCAAATTAATTCTGCTTGTTAATGATTTAGTGGATCCATTGTAGGTTTGTGAGCGCTCCCGGATCAGTTCCGGCGGGAATCTCTGAAATCCAGCACCATCCGGTCGCCAGGAAATTGAGCGCACGCTAAGATCGCCTGCAAACGTTTCGACGCCATCGAGGCAACTTCACGGGGCTCCGTAGTGAACATCGACACCCGCATCAAATTCCGTCACCTCGTGTGCTTTCTTGAAATGGCTCGTCAGGGCAGCCTGGCGCGGGCGGCGGATACCTTGGCAGTGAGTCAGCCAGCGATGTCGAAGACGCTTAAGGAGCTGGAGGAGCTGCTGGCGGCAAGCCTGTTTATACGCAGTAAAAGTGGTGTGAACCTGACCGAAGCCGGGGTTGCCTTTTTGCGTTATGCCGGGCCTTCGGTGCAGGCGCTGCGTGATGGGGTGAATACCTTGCGCGGTGGCGAATACGCGGCGGGCAAGGTTCGACTCGGCGTGTTGTCGACAGTGGAAAGCTTGCTGGTGCCTGAGGTTGTACGGCGCTTGCACGAGCGCCATTCGGCACTGGTGGTGAGTGTGGTGACCGGGCCAAGCGCCTATTTGTTGTCGCAGTTGCGGGTGGGCGACGTGGACCTGGTGGTCGGTCGTATGACCGATAGCCCGGAGATTCAGGGACTGACCTTCGAGCATCTGTACAGTGAATCCATGACGCTGGTGGTGCGCCCCGATCATCCCTTGCTGGCCGAGCCACTGGAGCGTGGCGCCCTGGAAGATTTCCCGCTGGTGCTGCCACTGGCAGGGACGACGATTCGCAAATATGCCGACAGCCTGTTCGTGCAATGCGGCATCAGCCAGTCGCGGCAGCGTCTGGAAACCTTGTCCGTGGCCCTGAGCCGTCGTTATGTGTTGTCCAGCGAGGCGATCTGGATCGCGCCACTGGATGCAGTGCGCCTGGATCTGGCAAGCGGCGAACTGTTTGAGATCAATCTGGGGCAGCGCGAACCGGGTGGTTCGGTGGGGATTTCCAGTAACGCCAGCTTGCCCTTGTCCCTGGCGGCCCAGTGGTGTGTCGAGGTGCTGCGCGAGGTAGGGCAGGCGTATCGCGAAGGGCTTTATCCATAACCGTTTGGTTATGTATTGAAGGTGGCTTTTCAATATTCCCCAGCCTTCTGTTGTTTGAAACTGCGCAGGCAGTGCTCCATAAATCAAACAACAGGAGATCGACATGTCTGATGCAGACAGCAGTCGTTTCGTTATTCGTGACCGTAATTGGCACCCCAAAGCCCTGACCCCTGATTACAAAACCTCTGTCGCCCGTTCTCCACGCCAAGCCTTGGTGAGCATTCCCCAGTCGGCCAGCGAAACCAGTGGCCCTGATTTCTCTCACCTGAAGATGGGGCGGTTCGATAACGACTTGCTGCTAAATTTCAACAACGGCGGTTTGCCGGTGGGCGAGCGCATCATCGTTTCCGGCCGGGTCTGTGATCAATATGGCAAGCCAATCCCACATACCCTGGTGGAGATGTGGCAGGCCAACGCCGGTGGTCGCTACCGGCACAAGAATGATCGTTACCTGGCACCACTGGACCCGAATTTCGGCGGTGTCGGCCGGGCTCTGACCGACCGCGATGGCTACTACAGCTTCCGCACCATCAAGCCGGGTCCTTACCCATGGCGTAACGGCCCGAATGAGTGGCGTCCGGCGCACATCCACTTCTCTATCAGTGGGCCATCGATTGCCTCGCGCCTGATCACCCAGCTGTATTTCGAAGGCGATCCGCTGATCCCGATGTGCCCGATCGTCAAGTCGATCGCCAATCCAGAGGCGGTACAGAGCCTGATCGCCCGGCTCGACATGGGTAATGCCAATCCGATGGATTGCCTGGCCTATCGCTTCGACATCGTGCTGCGTGGCCAGCGCAAGACCCACTTCGAAAACTGCTGAGGAGTCCGTCCATGCCTATCGAACTGCTACCCGAAACCCCTTCGCAAACAGCCGGCCCTTACGTACATATCGGTCTGGCCCTGGCGGCTGCCGGCAACCCGACACGGCCGGAGGAAATCTGGAATCAGATGGCCAAGCCGGGTGCCGAGGGCGAACAGATTTTGCTGATCGGTCATGTCTATGACGGCAACGGTCACTTGGTGCGAGACTCATTTCTGGAGTTTTGGCAGGCCAATCATGAAGGGGTTTACGACCCGGTCTTCGACTCGGAAAAAACCTTCAACAGCTTTGGCCGAACCGCCACCACCTTCGATGCAGGGGAGTGGACACTCAATACCATCAAGCCTGGCGTGGTGAAGAATGCCGCCGGGGTGCCGATGGCGCCGCACATCAATGTGTCGCTGTTTGCCCGCGGGATCAATATTCACCTGCAAACCCGGTTGTACTTTGCCGATGAGCCACAAGCCAACGCGAAGTGCCCGGTGCTTGATCTGATCGAGCAACCGCAGCGTCGAGAAACGCTGATAGCGCAACGTTGCGAGGTGGATGGCAAGGCGGCTTATCGTTTTGACATACGTATTCAGGGGGAGGGTGAAACGGTGTTCTTCGATTTTTAAATCCGCTTAGTGCCGAGTCAGTGAGTTCAACGAGCCAAGCGTGCAGACAACAAAAAGCCGCTGCCACCTTCACAGGGCGGCAGCGGCTTTCAGGTGTTACGGGGTTACTGGCTATCAGGCAGCGCGTAAGCGATCACATAATCGCCGCGATCGGGCGACTGACGCGCACCACCTGCGGTGATGACAACGTACTGCTTGCCTGTTTTCGGCGACACATACGTCATCGGGCCACCCTGGCTACCCACGGGTAGCCGGGCTTTCCAGGCCTCTTTTCCGTTGGCGGAGTTGAAGGCGCGCAGGTAGTAGTCCTGTGTACCGGCGATGAACACCAGGCCGCCCTGGGTGGAGAGCGTACCACCCAGCGTCGGCATGCCGATCGGCAACGGCAGATGCATCTTGATACCCAATGGGCCAGTATCCTGGACGGTGCCAACCGGCACTTGCCACGCGACTTTCTGGGTTTTCATGTCGATCGCGGTCAGTGTGCCAAAGGGCGGTGCCTGGCAAGGGATACCGGCGACCGACAGGAAGCGGTTCTTGTTCACTGCATACGGGGTGCCTTTGAGCGGTACCGCGCCCATGCCGGTGTTCAGTGCTTCACCACCGGAAGAAGCCTTGGCATCTTTCTTCGCCGCAATCATCTGGATCCACAGACCCAGACGCATGTCGTTGACGAAGATAAAACCGTGTACCGGGTCAGTCGAGATACCGCCCCAGTTCATCCCTCCCAGCGAACCCGGGAAGCTCAGCGAGATATCGGTGCCTGGTGCGGTGTACAGCCCGTCGTAACGCATTTTCTTGAACGAGATACGGCAGAGCAGTTGATCGAACGGCGTCGCCCCCCACATGTCCGACTCGGTCAGCGTCTGTGCGCCGATCTCTGGCATGCCCACCGATTTCGGCTGAGTCAGCGAGTAAGGTTCGTTCGGGATGTTCGACGTTTTGACCGGAACCTCTTCCACCTTGGTCAGCGGTTTGCCGGTGGCGCGGTCAAGCACGAAGATCTGCCCGGCTTTGGTGCCGATCACGACGGCGGGCACCTTGCTGCCGTCAGCTTTGGTGAAGTCGATCAGGCTTGGCTGCATGGGCAGGTCGAAGTCCCACAGGTCGTTGTGGACGGTTTGGTAGACCCACTTTTCTTCGCCAGTGGTTGCGTTCAGTGCAAGAACGGAAGCGCCGTACTTGTGGTTCAGTGCCGTACGTTCCACACCGTAGATGTCGGTGGACGAACTACCCATCGGCAAGAACACGGTGTTCATCGCCGGGTCGTAAGACATCGGTGCCCAACTGTTGGGGGTGCTGCGCACGTACGTGCTGCCGGCAGCCGGAGCTTGCTTGTCTTCGGGGTTGCCCGGGTCGAATGCCCAGCGCATCTCGCCGGTGACGACGTCGAAACCACGGATCACGCCACCTGGCATGTCGGTCTGGACGTTGTCGGCGACACGGCCGCCTACGACCACGGTGGTCCCGGCCATCAGCGGTGCCGACGACAGCTGGTAATAGGAGTCAGGGACGTCGCCGAGACCGGCTTTCAGATCAACCTGGCCATTGTTACCGAAGCCCTGGCAGAACTCCCCTGTGTCGGCGTCCACTGCGATCAGGCGCGCATCGATGGTGTTGGTCAGCAGACGGCGCTGGCAGTTGGCGCCGGCCGGTATCGACACTGGCTTTACAGGTGTGCTGCCGTCAGCAGGCTGGGCGAGCGCGGCGGTAGCGTCGAAGTAGGCGACACCGCGGCAACGTTGCCAAACACGGGTCTTGGCGTTGATCTCATTTTTCCACAGCTGTTTACCGGTATCGGCATCCAGTGCGATGAGGTTGTTGTGCGGGGTGCAGATGAACACCTTGTCGCCAACCTGCAGCGGAGTCATCTGATCTTCGGCGCCATTGCCGTCGCTGATCGCGATGTCCCCGGTATTGTAGGTCCATGCCGGCACCAGCTTCGAGACGTTGCTACGGTTGATCTGGTCCAGAGCGGCGAAGCGGCTGCCACCTTCGTCGTTACCGTAGTGTTCCCAGTTTTTCTGGGCCTTGGCAGGGTCGACCGTTGTCAGGCCTGGGCCGTCACCGGTCGGCGAGACAGGGGCATGGGGGACGAACATACCGGCTCCACCTGCAACCACGGCGATTGCCAGCACACCGCTCAGAGCGTAGCCACTGCGACCGCTGGCCAGGCTATTGGCCTTGCGCAGGTGGGGGTAGATCAGTGCCACAAACAGGCTCAGCACGCCCAAGGCGAACAAGCGAGAGATCAGTGGCCAGAAATTCAGTCCGACATCGGCCAGCGCCCAAATCACGGTCAGCACCATCACCGCCGCGAACAGCCAGGCACCTTGCAGACGCTGCTTGAAGAGCAGTACGGCAGAGACGATCAAACCGAAACCGGCGAGCAGGAAGTACCAGCTGCCACCCAGCGTGGCGAGGTAGCCACCACCCGTTGCGAAGAATAATCCAAATACCAGCACACCGAAGGCGACGACCCAGATGGGCCAGCGGCTGACGGATGCCGAAGGTCGAGACTTAGTCATGTTGCATGATCCTACTGGCGCATGAACGTTTGTGGGGAGGGTTAAGAGTAGTGAAGGCAAGTCTGAAAATAGCTGTTAACTAATTAGTTAATTGCGCAAAGATATCAAAAAAAGCAGACCCTGCGACAAATTGTCATTTACCGAAAAGGAGAAACACTGTTGCGGCGTTGGTAACAATCGAGAGGAATGACCCTAAATACGCGGGGCGAGCTTGCGAAGATTGCCTTCGGCCAGATGCGATTGGCCTACCGCAACGAGCAATAGGCAATGGGGTCGATGTAAGCCGTCTGCAGGTCCCGCTCCGGGATCTCCCAAATGATTTGCTTGGGCGGCGTTTCTTTGAAGGCCGGGTTGTTGAGGTAGCTGTTTGCCGCGCCAGAGAACGCTCCGCCGTCTTTGGCGAAGTTACCCACGGGGGCGCCCAGTGCCTGCTGCAGAAACCCTGCGAAGTTGGAGTTGCGTGAGAATGAGGTGCCGATGAGCGCGGTGTTGGGGAGATCGGCATCGCCAAAGAGGTCTGCCTCAGTATCAAGGCTGTCGGCTGACGCAACGGGAAGTTCGTGGGTGCTGGTTTGGGCGACCATTTCGGGTGCGGGTTGCCAGTTGAGCGGCAGCCAGTCGATGCCCGCCAGATGGACCAGATCGCCAGGTCGCACCGCGAGCGGGGCATGACTTTCGTTGAACGACCTGCGTGGCGTTGCGCTGATGCCCAGGGTCTTCAGGCGCTGGGTGATGGCGTCGGCCGCCGCCTTCGCGCCGGATTCGCTCCAGTGCGTATCGGTGCGCAACCAGGCACTGGCCCCCAGTGGCGTCAGCGCACTGGTGAGGTCCAGAGTCGACACGCCAGCCACATCTAATTTCGAGACCCAGGTCTGAATGCGTCCTTCGAGAACGGCTGGACGGTGCAGTGCGCAACGCTGCCCGGAAGCGATGCGGCTCTTGTCTGGAACGATGACCACCAGCAGGCCGATACCACGTTGGGAGAGCTGCTGCTTCAGATCAATCACTGCCTGGACTTTGGCATCGGCATTGCGCTGCGCTTGATCATTGACCTTGAGCTCATCGGCCAAAAACAACCACTCAGGACAACCCGAGCGAACCCTCGGCCCGGTGTCACCGAGGAGCAGCCAACTGGCACCGCGCTCCAGCTCGGCGAAGGTCGTGGGGAGTTGAGCGTTCGACAGTTCCTTGGCGATCCGATGCGTGATATCGCCGTCAAGAATCTGCGGGGGCAGCACTTTATCGGGTAGCGAGATTTGCCCTGAGACAATCAGACGGCCAGAGGACAGCAGTCCGACGAACAGGAACATCAGCAGCGCCACGCCTGCCAACCGACTGCTGCGTGTCGCCAGATCATCTGGCGGAGTGGGGGGCGGGGTGTGCTTTAGGTTCGTCATCAGAATTGGAAGTACAGGAAGGGTACGGTTTCGCGACTGGCGATCAGTGCGAACGACAGCATTAAACCGGCGATGGGCCAAAGGGCGGCGGTGTAAAACGCAATGCCGCCCAGCTGTTTCTCACAGTAAGGGCGCAGCAGCGGTGCGACGATTCCGAACACACCCAGCAAGCCCGCAAGGCCGTGTACCGGGCGCAGGGTCGCGGACAGTTCATCACCGAGGGCGATGCCCTGCAGGCCGAACTGTCCGGCATACAGACGTAGCGCGCTGTGAAAATCGGGGGCGCGGAACAGTGTCCAGGCCAGGCAAACGAACAGCAGTGTCAGCCCATGGGAAAGCACCGGCGGTACCGGGGACAGGGTAGAGCTGTTCCAGGCACGATTCACACACAACGCAATGCCATGGGCGCTGCCCCACAGCAGATAATTCCAGCTATCGCCACCGTGCCAGAGGCCGGCGATGGCCATGATCAGGAACAGGTTGCGATAGGTTTTCCAGATGCCGTTGCGATTGCCACCCAGCGAAATATACAAATAGTCACGTAACCAACTGGACAGCGACAGGTGCCAACGACGCCAGAAGTCCTGGATGCTGTTGGCCAGATACGGACGGTCGAAGTTCTCGGGAAAGTGAAAACCCAGCATCAGTCCCAGCCCAATCGCCATGGCACTGTAGCCGGCGAAGTCGAAGAACAGTTGCAGGGAATAGGCAAGGCAGCCAACCCAGGCGTCGGAGAAGCTGGGGTTTGGCAAACTGAACGCCACATCGACCACCGGCGACAGGGTATCGGCCACCAGCACCTTCATGCTCATCCCGACCATGAACCGGCGTGCGCCCAGCGAGAAATTCTGCAGGTTGAAGTGACGCTGATTCAGCTCACGCCGAACCCAGTCATAGCGAATGATGGGGCCGGCGACCGAGTGGCCGAACATCGAGATATAGGTGGCGTAATTGATGAAGCTGCGTTCGACCGGCACGGTGCGGCGGTGTACATCCACCAGATAGGAAATCGCCTGCAATACGATAAACGATAGCCCCGCCGGCATGATGACCCGCTGCCAGTCCAGCGGCATGGCGCCATACCAGGTGACGGCATCGATCAACGTGCCGGCGACGATGTTGGCGTACTTGTACCAGCACAGCACCGCCGTGTTGACCACGATCAGCATCACCAGTAGTCGCACGCGGCCCTTGCCTTTTTCCCGCAAGGCGTCAATCAGCAAGCCGCCGGCCCACGCCGTGATCGTCAGCATCACATGCACTGCGAGGAACCGGGGGCTCAACCAGCCATAGAACAGCCAGCTGCCGATCAGTAGCGTGACGTTGCGCCAGGCGGCTGGGCACACTGCATAAGTGCACAAGAACAGCGGCAGGAACAACGTCAGAAACTCGAGAGAGGCAAAAACCATGGTGGTGGCGCGATCCGATCAGTGGGCCAGGACGTCAGTCGCGAGCAACAGCTGCGGACCCTTTGCGCCAGGTAGCAGCACAACGCTGTAGCGCTCGCCGGCCTTGAGCTGGCCCAGGTCAAGCGGGGCACCGACGTTGGTTTGGGCGCAGACCAATTGAACCGACAGGCTGACCGGGTTGATCGCGCGACGTTGCACGCTGCCGTCGGCCACTTCCTTGAACAGGTCGGCGTTCTTCCCCGCAACGCGCAAACCAGCCTGGGTGCACGCCGGGTCGGCGCTGATAAACGCCAGCGAGGCTCTCAGGCTATTGAAGTCGTCGGGTTGCTCACGGATGACGACCTGGCGGATACCTTGAGCGTTGTCTGGCAAAGCGATCACGCTGGCGAATTCGCCTGCTGCCACCTGGATGTCCAGCGGCTGGCTTTTGCCGTTGCGTTCCAGGGTGCCCTTGATCGGCTGGTTGGCGGGGACGGGCAGGTAGTCGGACACGGCATTCGAACCCTCGAGTCTTAGGCTGGCCTGTGAACCTTCGGCCAGCAGCTGCAACGGTTGGTCAGCAGCATTGATAAAGCGCAGGAAGGCCGAGTCCTGATCCGGGCCCGTCGGGTACAGGGCAATGTCGGCGGCCTGGGCGTGCAGGCTCAGCATCAAGGGTGCGAACAGCGCCCAGCCACATGCGAATCGGGTCATTTGCCGGCTCCTGTGCTGCTGACGGTGTTGGCGGGCAGTTTGGCCAACGCACCGCCAATCGCAGTGCCCCATGCTTGATAACCGGCGACGGTGAAGTGCTGCCCATCGGTGGTGATCCACTGCCCGGGTTTGGAAAGCGTCAGCGAATCGATGTAGGTGCAAGGCGCCACGTTCGCGGCCAAAAACTGCGACATCAACTGGGTGCGGGCATCATTCTTCTGGTACATGCCACCGGCCTTGCCCCAGGCCGGGCCCACCCAGGCGCAACGGGTCCCGGTGGCCGCGATGGCCTTGGCCAGTCCGGTGACGCTTTGCCATGCCCAGGCCTTCGGAAACACTGGCTTGTCATAGGACGCCATGGTGTCGCCGATGACCAGTACCACCAGGTCGGGTTTGTCGGCGGCGATCAGGTCCTGGATCGGTGTGGTGGTTGCCTCGCGCCCTTTGATCACGATCTTGTCGTTGCCTTTGCGCTCGGCGCCGCAGTCGACCTTTTTGCTGATCAGCCAGTCGCTGGCGCTGGCACCGCAGGCACCGATGGAATGAACCAGGGCGCCTTGACGAGTCAGGTTGTCGTGCAGCGGCTCCAGCAAATGGTCCGCGAGGCTCATATGGCTCTCCCCAAGAACAAGGAGGGACAGGCCGGCAAGGGCAGAAGTGGGCATCGAAAGCTCCAGAATGATCAGTTGGAATAAGGCGAGGTGTACGGGCTGACCGGCAGGCTCATGGGGCCGCTGATGTCTTCGAACTGGTAGCGCAAAGACAGGGCACCGCTGACCTGTTGGTAGTCATGAGCGTTGTCCAGGCCCAGATTGGCGCCCAGCAGGAAGTTCGAAGCGACCTTGTATTCAGCCGCCGCGGCGACGCTGTAGCCGATCCCGGTTTTGTTTTGCCCTTCGTAGCGCAGGCCCGAGGCCGCTTGCAGGGCTTTGTCGTTGGGGAAATAGTCAGCGCTGTCCTGCTCGAAATGCTGCACGCCGACCGAGCCCTTGACTTGATACGTCAAGCGTCCGGTGCGTTGTGCCCAGGTCACCGGAATGCCCAGGGCGAAGAACGTCTGCGGGCTGAAATAGCCGCCGTGGCCATAAGTGAAATAGTCCTGGTTGTTGGCGTAGCTGATGCCGGTCATGCTCAGGCCGACGGTCAGTTTGCTGTCCGTTGCATTTTGCAGGTACCAGTAGACGCCGCTGCCCAGCTCACTGCGGTTGTTGGACTCGACATGGTTGCCCAACAGCTGGTGCCAGGAGGCGTAGCCATAGACGCCGACTTCATTGTCGTCAAAGCTCAACTGGCCACGCCCGCCGTTGGCGGTCACGCCGCCCCAGGACTGCCCGCTGCGTTTGTCCGTGGTGCCGGCAAACGAGGTGACGCTGTCAGTCACTGGACGCCGGGAAACGCTCACGCCGTAACGGACGTTAGAGGAGTCGCTCACGGGGCGATCAATGCTGATGCCGCCAGTGGCGGTGGTGTATTTGAAGCCGAGCGGGGTGGTGCCCAGATCAGCTTTGAACCCATCCGCGGGCCGTTGAATAGCGACGGAAAGGCCGACACCCTCGGCTTTTTGCGAGCCGACGCCGTCGCTCTGCGCACCGCTACCAAAGCGCGGCAGTGCATCGCCGCTGACACTGCCGGCGTTCAGCGAGACGGGCGTCACGCGCAGGGCGACGCGGCTTTCATCCAGCGGGATATTGATTTCCAGCGGTGTTTCAACATCGGTCAGTTTGCTCAACCCCGACTCACTGTTGTTGCTGCGAATGCTCACGCCCTGGGTGACGTAGGCACTGCGCTCCTGAAGGATTTTATTCAGCGCCAGTTGCGCGGGGCTGATGTCCTCGCTCACCAGTGCTGCCCGCGGCAGCTGCGACTCGAATCGATTGCTTGCCTGCTGTGGCCTTGGCGGGGCGTCGATGCCAAAAGGGGTGTGAGACCTCACGCTGCCCGGCATCTCCTGGACCGGTGGCGGGATCGCTGCCAGCAAGGTGTCGCGACTGACCTCGCTACGTGGACCCGAAATCCCGGCAAAAGGGTTGGGCGCCACCGACGAACCGGCCAGTTGGCCTCCCTGGCTCCTGCGTTTCTCGCTCTGTTCAATGGCCACCGCTTTGCGCAGCAGATCGGTCGCCGTGCCGGTCTGGCCCATGTTCTGGTAGCGGCGGGCGGCCTCTGTCAGCGTTTGAGGGTTGCCGGATTCAGTCTTGAGCAGCTGTTGCAGTGCCTGTTCGGCAAAGGCCGTGTCCTGTGCCAACACCGCCGCGTCGGCGGCACCCAACAGCAGTTGTGGGTCGTTTGGCTGACGTTGTAACAGTGGTTTGTAGAGTTCGAGGGCTTTTGCCGTGTCGCCGTTGGCCGAGTACATCCGCGCCAATGCCGCGACGGCCGCGCTGTCACCGGGACGTTGTGCCAGTGCGGGCGCTAGCGTGTCATAAGCGCTGGCCAGATTGCCTCGTTCACGCAACTGGTCAGCCTGGCGGATGCGATAGCGATAGAGCAGGTCGTCGAAACGCTTGCGAGCCGGCGCGTTCAAGGGCCTGTTCTGAAGGTCGCGCAGAATCTCGTTGACCTGTGCGTCTTCTCCGGTTTTAAGCAGGACCGCGGCGTATTGCAGGATGAAGTCCGCCGAGGGCGCCGTGGTGTTTTGCAACTGGCCGCGCATGAGGGCCAGCGCACGGGTTGGCTCGCCAATGTCGACATACGCCGAGGCCAGGCTCGCCGTGCGATCTGGACTGTTGTTGGCCGTCGGCTGAATACGATCGAGCAAGGTCAGGGCTTCCTGGCGCTGTCCGCGTTTGCCCAACTCGATCGCCTGGTGCAGTTGCAGGTTGAGGCTGACATCAGCGGCCAGCGCGTCCATGTCCGGGGTGCGCTGGTCGGGGCGCAAGCGTCCCAACGTTGTCTGGGCAGCTTTCCACTCACCCATCTGCACCGACAGCAAGGCGCTGACGTATAGCGCATCGGCATTGTCGGGTCGGGCCTGGAGCATGGCGTTGATCAGGTCTCGAGCCTTTTGCGGTTCGCCCATCGCCAGGTTCAGGCGGGCCAGGGCGAAACGTGTCCAGATGTTGTCCGGCTCAACGCGCAGCGCGTCTTGCAAGGCGTTGCGCGCAGCGGGCAGGTCGTTGCGTTGTTCGGCGAGGGCGGCCAGTTGCGTCGCGCGCAAGGCTTGCAGGCGTACGGACTGGCCGATCTTTGCCTGTCCGGTGGCGGGCAGGCTGTTGATCAGTTGCAGGGCTTCATCGTTCTTGCCGCTCTTGAGCAGCACATTGACCAGCCCTTCCTGTGCTTGAGGGTCGTCGCGGCGCTGGTTCAAAATCTGCCGATAGTTGCGCAGAGCGTCATCGAACTGGCCCGCGCTGGCCTGAATATCCGCCAGGGCGAGGCGAGCATCTACCCCGTTTGGATTGAGCCGCAGCGCCTGGTTGACCAAGACCTGCGCCTGAGCTGCCTGGCCTTTGGCTTGGGCGTCGCGGGCCTGCTGCAATGCTGACCAGTAGCGCACTTCGTTCAGCGCGACTTGCCAGTGGCTGCCGTCGTTTTGTCGTGTGGCCTGACTCAAGAGCTTTTCCGCTTCGGCCAGTCGGTGTTGCTGCTGGCGAATAACCCCAAGGCCACCCAGTGCGTCAGCATCGTCGGGCCGGGTTTTCAAGCGTGCTTGAAAAGCCTGTTCGGCGGTGGCCTGATCGCCTTCTTTGAGCGCCTTCAGGCCGCGTGCGACTTCGGCAGGCGGTTGCCATTCCTTGCTGGCCGTCGTTGCCACCTGTTGCTTGCCCTTGTTCATCTGCGCCCGGATTTCCACGTCATCCGGATGCGTCTTGAGGTACGCCTCGAACAACGGCACTTGTGCCGGATTGGGCGGACCGATCCAGGTCAGCGCCAGGCGCCAGCTTTCGTCGGCATCACCGGCAATGTCGGCACGCTGGGTCAGCGCGGCCAGGGCGCGGATGCCCTCGGCACGGCTGTCTTCACGGCGCACCAGATGCTTGGCGTAAAACAGCGCGACGATCGAGTCGTTGGGCATCTCACGTTGCAGGCGCTGAAATCCGCCGCGTGCTTCAGCCCAGTCAGCCTGATTGAAGGCAAGGTTGTTGTAATACTCGCGGCCGATCGTACCTTGAGGTGGACGGCCATCGAACAGCGAGCGAAACACTGCAGTTGCCTTGTCACGCTCACCGGCATCGACGAGGCGCCGAGCCTCTTCCAGACGCTGCTGGTTCTGCGGTTGGGCCACGCTGATGTCCTGCGCCAATTGCAGTGCCTGCCGAGGCGGTGGCTGGATGGCCTGCAAGCGGGCGAGGTATTGCTGCGCCTGTTGTGGCTTGCCCTGTTGCACGCCAATCAAGCCCAGGCCATACAGTGCGTCAACCTGGGCCGGGTCCAGCAGCAGGACTTTGAGCCAGACTTCCGCAGCGCGTTGAGGGTTGTTGTGCAACTGCCAGTACTGCCCTTGCTCGACGAGTAATGCCTGTGGTGTCGGACTTTGAGCGTGTGCAGCGGCCGTCCATGCGCTCATGACGGCGATGGCTAGCGTGCGGTGGTGCGCGTGCATGCGGTCTCCCAGGAGAGTTTCAGCGTTCCGTCTTCCCGGAATCGGTAATGTTTATCTGCCCATCCGAGGGCGAACAGGCTGAGCATGAAGTTGTAGTAACGCGGCGGACCGGCTTCGCCATCAGGCCTGGCCAGTGCCTCGTGCAAGGCGAGCTCCACGCGGCGTCGCTGCTGATCGGCCAACCCGGGTTGGCCCTTGGCCTCAAGGTAGGGAATCAGTGCAGCCCAGAATCCGAACGGGCTCTGACCCTGAACAGTGCCGTGGAGAACCTGGACTGTTTCTGGGGGAGAACCCGTTGCGACAGTGCTGCGGGCCATGCCGTCCAGCCGTTTGAGCAGGAGCGCTGCCGGCGGTCCAGAGGTATCACTCATGCCCAGCCAGAGGTACACGCGAATGGCATCGTAGCTGCCCGTGTCGCCGTGGATCGGGTCGCTTGTGAAGGCACCCGATTGCGCTGAAGTGCCTTGATAACCGACCCAGTCAGCGACGAAACCGTGGCGGCTGGATTGGGCAATCATCGTCGCGGTGTTGTTGGCAATCGCTTGCCAGGGTCCCGATGGGGCTTCCTTGGCCAACCGCCGTAACAGTGGCAGTGGCAGGTAGCTGGGGTTCAGGCGCCAGAGAGCGTCCGGCTGGACGAAGCCCTGTGGTCCAGGCATCACCATCGGGCCCAGCCCGGGCAGCTTGACGACCAATTGCGCTTCAATTGTCGCCATCAGGTGCAGGGCGTCCTGGTGATAGTCCGGCCGATGCCACAGGCGTGCGGCTTCGAGCAAGGCGTAGGCGATCCACAGGTCGGCGTCGGCGGCCGAATTGGCGTCTTGCAGGCGCCACTGACCGTCCGTGCCTTGCCCCCATAACCAGCCCGGCAGGCGTGTGGCGGTGGCGGAGCCTGCGAGGTTGGCTGAGGTCCAGCGCCAGAGTTTGTCAAAGCGTGGCTGATCGTTGCCGATCAGTGCGAAGAGCATGCCGTAGGACTGCCCTTCAGAGGTGCTGTGATTGTTTTCCTGGCTCGATTCCAGAACCCGGCCGTCGGCCTGGACGAAGCGCGTTGCATAGGTTTGCCACAGTGGCCAGGCTGGCGACTCACAGGATTTCCCGGCCGCTATCGCAGGCGCCAGCAGGGCAAGCGCAAGCACGGCGCTCAACCTGCGCGTGTTACCGCGCAGGCACTGGCGAAGTGAAACACCCCGGCGGCTCATGGACGACACAGGCATGCGCGGCTCATTGACCAAGACGACGTTTGGCCCGTAAGCGCAGGGCCAGGTAGGCCATCGAAGCCAGCAGCAGGATCCCGAGGAGGGTGAACAGCATGAGCGCCATTACGTTTTGCGAGAGGTACCACTGCAGATAGCGCAATGGGCCCAGGCTCCCGACGTAGTAATCCTGCTCGGCGACCAGCGACTCGACATGCTTGCCCCTGACCACCACCAGACTGCCTTGCAACTCGCGGGCGTTTTCTTCGCTGCTGAGCAGGGCGTTGGTTACGTCGGCCAAGCCGTTGGGCCTTGCGCTGGCGATAAACACCACACTGCGGCCACTCTTGAGCGGCGATTCGAATCCGGTCAGATAAGCACTGCCGTCGTCAGCGGTAAACCTGAAGCTGCTGCGCGCTTCACGCAGATTGGTTTTCGTATCCGGGCTGATCCAGTTGCGCAGACGCAAGGGCAGGTCAGACAGTTCAAAGTACTGCGCAGCGTCTTCGCCCTTGGCCGGCAGCAGGCTTTGCCATTGCGCAAGCAGCGGCTGATTGTTGCCCGAGGCGAGCACCAGCAAATCCCGGTCGCTTTGCTCGGCCACCTGGTCGGCGTGGACCACCTTCACGCCGGTGGCCGGATAACCGGTGGAGTCGCCGAAGCGGCCCAGCAGGGTCAGATAGGCGCTCAGATCGGCCGGGCCTGGCTCGTTGGGCAGGATTACCGAGGTTTCAGAAAGGTCGGCCATGCGAGTGAACGGGAAGCCGCTGTCCTTGAACACTCCGAGGTTGGGCATGGCCATGAAATGTTCGTATTGGCTGAGGTCCAGGGTCGAGTCCGGGTCGATCACACCGCGCATGTTGTCGATGATGATGTCGCGGCATTCGCCCTGTTTGATGTAGTCATACATGAAGCGAAATTGCAGGCGTGATTGCAGCGCTACGGAATTGAGCGGCAACAGCATGCGCGAGGTGCGGGCCAGGCTGTCGTCGGTTTTGAGCATCGCCAGCAGGCTGTCGCTGTTGCCGAGTTTCTCGATAGAAGGCAGATCGATCGACTTGATGAAGGTGTCGTTGAAGTTGACCAGCAACGAGGAATTGGTGGAGACCGGTTGCGGCGTATAGCGGTATTTCAGGTCAAGTTGCGCACCGGGCTCACGCCAGTTGAACAGGTCGGGTGGCAAGCGCAGCGCAACCGTCATTTGCCCCGGGTTATAACCCGACACATTGAGTTCTGCGGGCTTCGCCAGTTCACCCAGGCGAACCGGGCGATCGGAGGGCAGCCAGTTAGGCGCGTCATACGGTCGGCGTGGCTTGAGCGAGTCGATCCGGTCGATCACTACGCTCTGCCCGGAAAAGGCCGAGCCACCGAGGGCAAGCGCAGTCGCGGCGACCTTGAGATCGGCGCCATCGCGCCCGGAGACAATCAGCAGTTTGCCCTGAGCATCATTCGGGTTGCTCACGAGTGTCAATGTCGGCCCCGTGGCCTCTTTGATCGTTAAGCCACTCACGGCCGTTGATTCGCTGCCGCTGACAAACACCACGGCGTTGCCTTTGGCCGGCAGGCTGGTGAGGCTGGCGGGGAAAGTTGCGCCGCGGTAGCTGGCCAGGGCGCCGAACCAGGACGACAGGATACCGGCGGCCTCAAGCTCAGGGCCGCCGGGGCGCGTGGCGAACACGAAGGGCAGCTTCAGGGGCGAGGCGTCTCGACGATCGAACAAGGGCAGCGGCAGGGCGGACAGGTCGTTGGGCTGTTTAATCGAGGACACCTGGAGGCTCAGCTGGCTCTCGTTGCCGATCCGGGCCCATAGGCTGGAGTGCAAAGGGTCTTCACATTGCATCGTGTAGTGACCGATGAACTGCAGGCTGAGCCGGTTGAATTCGGTGATGGTCTGCGGCGGAATCTGCACGGTACGGGTCTGCAATTTACCGGCATCTTCCTTGGGCAGGGGCAGGCTGGCGGCCACTTGATCGTTGACCAGTACATTGATCTGCGAAAGGTCAGCCAGCAGCGCCGGTGAGTAGCTGTACTGCAGCGTGACCTGCGCAGCCGTGACGACTTCATCGGCGCGCACATCGAAGTTCACACTGTCGGTAGCCTCCACGCCTTTAAGGGTCATCGAATAGCTTTTGCCTAGCTCCTTGAGGGTGCGGGTATAGCTGTTGCTCGGGGCATCGGTCCCGGGCAACGCTGTGACCGGCATCATCGCCGGCTCTGTGGCGCTGATTTGGGCGGCAGCACTCAATGCCCAGCCGCTCCAGCCCACTAGCGAGCAGGTGATCAGGATGAGTGAGCGACGAGGAAGAAAGGTCCGGCGAGTGGAAGGCTTCAAGATCGTTGCGTGTCCGCGGTGGAGTCGATAGGTGATGGAGTGTCCGGGCGTTTGCGCAGCAGCGCCTGGCTGTCCTTTAGGGTTGCAACGAACAAGCGCAGGATGGCGCGAAAGCCAATGCTGCTGACCTCGCGCAACGCCGACATTGGCGCGTCGAGGCGGCCGTTACCCCACGTGTTGGCCCAGGTATCGGCCCGTGAAAAGGTCAGTCGCACCAGCTCGCTTTGCTGGCGCAGGGTCAAAGCCTCGAATTGCACGCCCGCCACGTTGTCGTTGCTGAAGACTGTTTTTGCGGGAAAGAGGCTTGAGGGTGGTGTGCGCAGAATGCACAGTCGCAGCTTCTCATTGACGCTGAGCAGAACCTGCGGTGGCAGTGCCAGACCCACGCCGTTTTGTGAGAAGTCCCGGGTTACGCAATCGAACCAGGTGCCGTCTTCGCGATAGATGCGCACGGGCAGATCCGCGGGCACCCTGGGTTCGTTGCGCACCTGAGAGGACTCAGTGGCCACCGCCACGGCGGTGCTGACGATGACGATGTTGTACACGGTCCAGGCCAGGTTGATCAGCAGGGTAGTGGCCTCGGCCGAATCACTCCCGATCAGTTTCACCACGCCGATCGCCAGACCGATCATGTTCAAGGTCAGCAGGACGATATAAGGCCGCGCGAGCTTCCAGTTGAAATAGTCCTTTTCGAGGGTGCCGCCCTTGTCGGTTACGTTGAATTTGCCCAGCGAAGGGCTGATCAGGGCCAACAGCACCGGTCGCATGATGTACCAGGCCAATACCGACTCATACACTTCGTTCCAGAAGGAATGGCGGAAGCGCCCCTGGATGCTGGAGTTGGTCAGGCTGGAATGGAAAATATGCGGCAGTACATAGACCGTGACCATCAATGCCGAGGCATGGAAAATCTGCGCGTCGAAAAGCAGGTAGGCCAAGGGGGCGGTCAAGAACACCAGGCGGGGCAGGCTGTAGAAAAAGTGCATCATGGCGTTGAGGTAGCAGATGCGCTGCCCCAGGTTCAGTCCCTTGCCAAACAACGGATTGTCGGTCCGAAAAATCTGCGCCATGCCCCGCGCCCAGCGTATGCGCTGGCTGATGTGTCGGGAAAGGCTTTCGGTGGCCAGTCCCGCCGCTTGTGGAACGGCAAGGTAAGCGGTATTGAAACCACGGCGATTGAGCTTGAGTGCCGTGTGCGCATCCTCAGTCACGGTTTCGGTGGCGATGCCGCCGACTTCCAGCAAATGAGTCCGCCGGATGACCGCGCAGGAGCCACAGAAGAAGGCCGCGTTCCACAGGTCGTTGCCGTCCTGCACCAGGCCGTAGAACAACTCGCCTTCATTGGGCACCGAGCGAAAGGTATCGAGGTTTTTTTCGAACGGATCGGGTGAGTAGAAAAAGTGCGGCGTTTGCAGCAACGCCAGGTTCGGGTCCTTTAAAAACCAGCCCATGGTGATCTGCAGAAAGGAGCGGGTGGGCACGTGGTCGGCGTCGAATATGGCAATGAACTCGCCATCGGTGACTTTGAGTGCCTCATTGAGGTTGCCGGCCTTGGCATGTTGATTGTTGTCGCGGGTGATGTAGTTGACACCAATCTGCTCACAGAAAACCTTGAATTCCTCCCGGCGTCCGTCATCGAGCATGTGCACCCGCAGTTTGCCCTCGGGCCAGTCAATGGCTTGAGCGGCGAGCACCACCAGTTTGACGATGCCCAATGCTTCGTTATAGGTGGGAATGAAGACATCTACCGTCGGCCATTCCGCGGGCGGTTGTTGCAGAAACTGCGGTTTGCGGTGCAGCGGCCAGGCGGTCTGTACATAGCCGAAGACCAGGACGAGCAAGGCATACAGTTCGGCCAGCACCAGCCCGTAGCCAAATACGGCATCCTGCCAGTTGTCGAAGTTCAGGGTGTCGGTCAGGCGCCAGTACATGTAACGCAACGAAGCGATCAGCGAGAGGGTGATCAGGGTCAGGATCGCCAGGCGCCCGACTTGCTTGCGGATGATCAGGCTGGCGGTAAAACAGACGGCGGCAAACGCGGCCTGGGAATATAGATTCAGCGGCGCTGTGAGGATGCCCAGCACCAACAATGCCGTGATCAGCCCGGCTGAGATCTTCAGGCTTTGGCGCCAACGCACGGGCCATCGACTGACGCGATCCTGGAAAGTATCCAGTAGCCCCTGCAACCACCACGTCTTCGCGGGTAGCTGATTCAGCTGGGCGGTCATGGCGTGTCCTGCTGGCTGGTAGCATCCGCGAAAAGCAGGGCACGGACCGCGCCGGACAGCGACAGAATGTCCTGACAGCCAATGCTCTCAGGTGCGTACTGGAAGAGGTCCCGACCATAAGCCAGCGACTCGTTGAACTGGTGATCGAGACGAATCGTCCCGATCAGGTCAGCGCCGAGCCGCCGCACAAACAGCACGCCCATGTCCCTGCTGAACGAGCGCGAGTCATCCCGTTGGTTGAGCACATACCGGTGCCGCTGCGCGCGTCGTCGGGTGGTTTCCAGCCACTGGGTCATGGTGTCCAGTGCCAGGTAGGAAGCCGCGTCGGCGACCGTCATCACCAGCACCAGATCGGCGGCGTCGAGTGCCTGTTGCGAATAGACGGTCGCACCCGAAGGCGTGTCCAGGATCACGGTATCGTTTTCGCTGAGATTCATTGACGCAAGGTGCTGATTCAACCAGTCAGAATCTTCAAGCATCAACTGCCTGAGCAAGCGGCGATCGTTCATCTCGCCAGTGCCGAAGGGCAGGCACTCACTGTCGCGAAAGCCCGGCAGGCGATGAGCGTCCCAGTCTGCGCCTTGCTCTTTGAGCTGGATCAGCCCGGGAACCTGCCTGGTGATACCCAAGTGGCTGGACAGCGCGTTCTGAGGGTCCAGATCAATCGCGATGGTGCGCCCGCCAGGGCGCCGAAGTGTTTTTGCCAGGCCAGCGGCGACGGTGCTTTTACCCACCCCACCGTTCGCTGAAACGATAGCAATGACCTTCGCCTTGGTCCGCTTACGACTCGTTTCTGGCAGACCGTCTCGACGAACCTGATTGAGTTCACGCAACAGGTCGCTCAATCGCTGACGGTCACCCGTAGCAGAACTCGCAGGTGGCTCGGTCAGGGGAGGGGATTTGGGCGCGCCAAGCAATAAAGAAGGCTGTGCCTCGTCCAGTAAAAACACAGGGAGTGTTGATGGTGGGGGAGACAAGGCCGCCGACGATTCTGGCTCAGCCAGTACAGGTGTAACCGGGTCGTCTTTGAAATCTTTATAGTTCGGTTGTATTTCCTGGTAACTCTGCGCATTGGCGCCAAAACGTGTAAAGAGTTTTGTAATGTCGTCAACATATTTCATGCGTTGTACCAGGAATGAAATAACTCAGAAACTCAGCATTCCATTAACTTAACAAAGTTGATGTGTCGTCTTGGCGTTGGCAGAGTGCCATTAATCTAGGGTGCCGGCGTCTGGGTGTCAATGATTGTTATAAAAAGTCAGCGAGGCCTGTTAATGTTAATTTGAGTATTATTAAGATGTTATGTTATTCGTGGAAAGTGTGGAGTATTGGAATGCGTCTAATAATGACGGTTTGGTGGGGTTTAATGTGATGATGGGGAATGTGTGTGTTTGTTCGGGGAGCGGCGCGATGGAGTGTTGATCGCCGTCAATGATTTGATGCTGGGTTATGCATTAAATAAGTTGGCTGATGTATTTGAAAGGGGTAGTGGCGATTTCAAAAATCTTTATACACCTTGAAAATAAATCTATTCCTGCTTCAGGAATAAAAGAAACACCTTGGGTTTCAATATGTCGGACGCTAGATGGGAGTTTCGTTTCTCGCTCCAAGCATTAAAAAATGGATCTCTGAAAAGAGGTCCATTTTTTCGTCTAAAGAAAAGTCTTTCTTTGGCTGTTCCCGCCTTTCCATTGGGGCTGCCTTGATCAATGTGGGCCTTGGGCCCTCAGCTTGGCCAAGCCCTGTTTGATGTGTCCGGCGTTTTCACCGATCGTTTGAAGCGCGCTGCGGACGTTGTTGCCAGCCGCGGCATGACCTTGTTTCTCAACCAGTGAGGTCAGCTCCATCAGCGCAGCCTCCAGGGCAAGTTGGTTGAGATGCAGGCGTTCAAGATCATCGGCGAGAGAGTATTCAGGGTAGGGCATCGCTTCGACTCCATTCGAGGGAGTGGAAAGCTTAGCAGTGGGAATGGCTGACAACAAAAAGCCCGCGCATGGCGGGCTCTCTGTATGGGGTCAAATCCTTTTGTCCGTTCAATCTGCGCTCCGTAATGTGAGCACTTCGTGAAAAGCATGTCGCTGGAACGAAAAAAAACGGCACTTGGCCGAGCGCTCTGTCGATGGGGCCAAATCCTTTTGGCTGACCGCATTGTGCAGGGTGGGTGTGACGAAGGCATGACAGGGCGGATACGAAAACGCGGGTAAAAGCCCGCAGAAGGCGGGCCTTCGGACGGCAGGACTGGCAGCACGAACACGCATCAATCTCCTCGCGATGGCGTTTCATCCAGCGCAATGACGTCCAGCATCACGCCCTTGCGCGCCACCACCCGAACCTGTTGGCCCAGGTGCAGGGGCGAGGGGCTCTGAACTTGCCATTTTTCGCCCTGCAGTTGCACCCAGCCGCTCATCGGCAGACCCGGCAGCAGTCCCGTCACCGTAGCCTGGCTGCCGACCAAGCCCGCATCGCCGCTGACCAAGGCACGGCGTCTGGCCTTGAGCGCCATGCCGACCAGCGTCATCAGCAACAGGGCGCTGATCAGTGCCGTGCCGATGATCAGCGTCAACGGAATGCCAAAGCCCGGTACATCGGTGTCCATCAAAATCACTGCGCCCACTACAAAAGCAACCACCCCACCGAAGCCGATTACACCGAAACTCGGTAGAAACGCCTCGGCGATCATGAAGGCGATCCCTAGCAGAATCAGTCCGACCCCGGCGTAATTCACGGGCAACAGTTGCAGGGCATACAGCCCCAACAACAGGCAGATGCCACCGAGCACCCCACCAACGCCCGACCCTGGGTTCATGAATTCGAAGATCAAGCCATAGACCCCGAACATGATCAGCAGCAACGCCACGCTGGGGTTGGTGATCACCGCCAGCAGTTGTGTGCGCCAATCAGGCGCATGGTCGATGAGCGCAGCCCCGGCGGTGCTCAGCTTCAAGGTTTGACCAGAGACATTCAGGCTCTTGCCGTCCAGTTGCTTGAGCAGGTCTGGCACGTCATTGGCCACATAATCGACCACCTTGAGTTTGAGCGCTTCGTGGGCCGACAGGCTGAGCGATTCACGTACCGCTTGTTCGGCCCAGTCGGCATTGCGTCCGCGGAGTTGCGCAAGGCCACGGATGTAAGCCGCTGCATCGTTGATTTGTTTTCGAGTCAAGGTATCTTGCGGCTCACGCGCAGAATCCTTGTCGGTGGTGGGTGGGCCCGGCGGTTCGGGCGCAGTCCCGGGCAGGCCGCCGATCTGCACCGGTGTAGCAGCGCCCAGGTTGGTGCCGGGGGTCATCGCGGCAATGTGGCTGGCATACAAAATATAGGTGCCGGCGCTGGCCGCCCGTGCGCCGCTGGGGGCGACGAAACTTGCCACTGGCAAGGGGCTGGCCAGAATCGCCTTAATAATCAAGCGCATCGAGGTGTCCAGCCCGCCGGGGGTGTCGAGGCTGATGACCACCAACTGCGCGCCCTCGGTCACCGCACGCTTCAAGCCTCGCTCCACGTAGTCGGCACTGGCCGGACCGATAGCATCGTTGACGGTCAGTACTACGACACTGCCTGCCGCCATCGTCGAACCCGTCGGTAACCCGATCAGTATGATTAGCAAGAGCAGGCGGCACCACCAGTGACTGTTCACGGGACCTCCAGTTGCGGGTATGACAGCCTCTGCAACCCTCACTCAAAGCGTAGTTGAGTCAGTGATGGGCGACGGAGTCACGCTGCTGGTGCGACGCAGCGGGGTAAGACGGCCATATCGTCAAAGCCCAATACTTGCACGGAACGCTGTGACGTACATCCGACAACCATAAGCAGGAAGGTCGCGCGTCGAATTGGCGGGCGCTACGTGACCTTCAACCCGCAATTGGTAGTGACGAACACTTTAGAGTCGAATTCTGACACCTTTGGGTGATCCCGGACGCCGACAATCCGGTTGGTTCCCGACAACCTGAAAGCGGCGCGTGGAGATCAACGATGGCTATCAGTGTTTTTGACTTGTGCAAGATTGGAATCGGCCCCTCCAGTTCCCACACCGTTGGCCCGATGCCAGGGTCCGGTCGCGTTGAGATTTTTGGATGCATACATCAGCACTGCACACGAACCTTTATATGCAGGCGGGAGTGGGAACTCCCGCAGTGAAGTCGGGTTATGTCCGGGGGTGTGATCACTGGATCAGCGGAACATTTTTCGGTCGCTGGTAAGGGCCGTATTCGACGGGCACCCAGGCGAAGGCTTTTTCGCGACTGCTGATATGCCCGATACCAGGGAATGGCAAGTGAGCACCAGCAACCCAGGTACGGTCATGAGCGACCTGTTTGAACAGTTTTTCACGCGTCACGACGGCCTGTTTACCCTGCACATCGAAGCCGATGCTCACTTCTGGATGCTGGAACTGCACGGCGAAGCTGTGGACCAGGTCACCCATGAACAAAATGCTCTGGCCGTTGGAGCTGAACGTGTAACCACTGCTGCCGGGTGTATGGCCGGGCAGGCTGACCGCGGTCACGCCGGGCACCAGCGACTGCTCGGGGGTGAAGGTTTTGAACCGGTGGACGGCGACATAGGGGGCCACGGATTTACGGGCGACCTCGAAGTAGCCACGGGCGTCTTTTGGGGCCTTGTCCAGGTTTTCCTGGCTGAGCCAGTAATCGGCCTCTGGTTTCGCTGCATACACGGTGGCGTTCGCGAACACCGGCTCGTCCTTGGCATTGATCAGGCCGCAGACATGATCGACATGCATGTGGGTGAGCAACACGGTATCCACTTGCTCAGGTTGGTAACCGGCAGCGCGGATGTTATCGGGCAGCCAGCCCGCGGTTTCGCCGAAACAGGCACCCGCACCGGCATCCACCAGCACCAGGTTTTTACCGGTGTTGATCAGGAATGCGTTGAACGCGGTCGGCATGCCTGGGGTAAAAATGAACTTGCGTTCGAGCATGGCGCGAATGTCTTTCTGCGAAAGGCCTTTGAGCAGCGTCGGCCCGAGGTCGCTGTAGCCATCGAACAACGCGGTGATTTCGTATTCACCCACCGCCAGGCGTTGATAGCCGGGGGCCTGGGTTTGCACTGGCGGCGGCGCCGCGGCTTGGGCTTGATTGCCTGTAAGCGTGAGACTCAGGGCCATCAGTGAGCCCTTGAAGTAGGAGGGGAGGTGCTTGAGAAGGCTCATGGCTTGCGTCCTGGTTGCAATAAGAAAGGCGTGAAAAAGCGGCTACGCCTGTGCGCAGCCGCTGTCATTGCTTAATGGCCTTCAGAGGCCTGGAACATGGTTTTGGCGTAGATCAGCCCCAGGCCGTAGGCGCCGCCATTGGCGATCGAAGTCTTGACGGTTTCCTCGTAGGTTTCGCTGCGAGCCCAGTCACGTTGCAGTTCCAGCAGATATTGCAGCGCTGTCATTGGGCGGGCGCCGATCTGGATCATGCGTTGCACGGCCATTTCATGGGCTTCAATGGAGACATCGCCACAGGCATCGGCGATGAAGTACACCTCAAAGCCTTGATCGATAGCTGACAGCGCCGGGCCGACGATGCACACGGAGGTCCACAGACCGGCGAGGACGATTTTCTGTTTGCCGAAGGCGTTGACTTCAACGGCGATGCGTTCGTCTTCCCAGGTATTCATGCTGGTGCGGTCGATCACTTTGTGGTCCGGAAACACTGACTTGATTTCGTCGAAGATCGGGCCGGAAAAGCTTTTTTCGGCAACGGTGGTGAGGATGGTCGACACTTCGAAGCCCCGGGCGGCCTTGGCTACCAGCGCGGCGTTGTTACGCAGGGTCACAGCATCAATCGACTTGGTCGCGAAGGACATTTGCGACTGATGGTCGATCATGATCAAGGTATGGTCAGTTGGGGTAAGAAGGGTTTTGCCTGGAGCTGCTTTTGCGAGGGCCATGATGTTTTTCCTTAAGTATTGGGCGAGGGTTATTTGGGTTGCTCGACGACAAGTGCCGTTGAGCTGATGAAAAATTCATCGGGTCTTTCGTGGGGAGATGGTCACGCATTCCACAAGGCCGGGATTGAACAGGTGTGCTGTTGTTTGGGATGTTTGTGCGGTAGCGTGCGGTTTTCTCGAGAAGACAGCGGAACGCTTATCGGGTGACGGCAGCGATAAGCTGGCCAAGAGCAGACTGTGGACAGGTAGCCGCTGATGTCTCTACGCTGGTCGATCTAGTGACAGCACAGCGGTAAAAAGGAGTAGGCATGTTGGAAGTTGCCATTGATCGAGATAGCGTGCATGCAGGAGACGATATGCACAGTCATGAGACGTCAATTAACGTCGAAGCCACCGCAACGCTAAGTGTATTGTTAGATAAGGTGCAAACCATGGGCTACTTGCCAGGCATCAGGGGTGGCGAGGCTACCTGGATAATTTGTACGTCTGAAAACCCAATAGGCGTTTTAGCTCAGCAATGGTTAGAGCCAAAACTGACGGTGCCCGCCGACAGTATGGTAGGTGAATATTTCGCAGGCATCGAACCTCGCCTTTTGTTCAGATATTGGTGCCAGAAAAATCCAGATCAGGTTTTCGACCATATCAAGGTCGGTAATGAGCCACCTCCAGTTTATTAGTGGTCAATGGCAACCCCTAGCTGTAGTCCTAGACTCGAGGTCCGCTTGGGGTCGAAAGCTCCCCCTCAGAGCTGTCCCTTCCTGCCCAAAGCATTGACCATCCGCTCGCAACCAGTTTTAAGTCGGGTTAATAACGACAGATTGGCTCAACCCTGGCCCACACCGCACAATCATCCAAGGGGCATCGGCATATCGGAAATGCCCCGTCCCGTGTAAACGATAGGCACTTTACGTGAATTTTTCCGAATACTTTGCAACTAACGATGGATCGCTCCCTGAGGTCGAGGTGACGTATTCAGACTCGTCGCTTGTACCGCAGGCATTTCAATATCTGTTCGATCATGGCGCGAAAAATGTCACTGTTGACGGCGGCTATCTTTGGATTAAAGCATCCCAAAGTGGAAAGCCATTCTCAGGCCCTCAGGATGCTTTGCTTGTAAGCTCAGGTGCAGCAGAGGGGTTCCATGTCGTTCTCAGTGGGCTTTACGGCACCCGGGGTCAAATACCTGATCTCGGTGTTTTCGTTTTCACTAATAGCCTCACACTGGACTATCGGATGGGGGCTCAGTGGGGACAAGATCAGATCTACTCATTGTTGGTGCTACTGCGGCAGCTAAGAGACCTTGGCGGCGCTGTATCTACCCCATGGTGGGGAGCTGAGGGTGAACACGACTTCCTTGCGGCCTTGGAGAGTCCCGAACAATTTATTCATACTTAAATTCACCGCGGGTCGCGACAGGCAAAAAACGGCCAGAAGCTGTCTTTCACCTGTCCACAAAAAGACACTCAACGTATCCTGATGGAAGACAACATTGAAAAGGAGTTCGAATGAAAACTAATTGGCAACAAATTCGAGAAATGATGAATACCGTCATCGATAGCTGTGAGCAGATCGAAACGGCAGGATTCAATGAAGAACATCGCTCCGCGACCGTGGAAATCAAAGGCGTCGATTACTCCGTTCAGGAGTTTTTAATCAGTGCCTGGACGCTCCCGGAAAACATTCGCTACCAGATCATTCGTGAGCGTCATGAGGCTGGAAATGACCTTCCCTACGTTCCCGAAGCAGCCCGCATTCTTGTCTCAATGGCGCAGGCTTGTGCGGAATTGGTCGGAGCAGCGGACACGGGACCAGCTCACAAAGCTATTGCAGGAATGAATCATTGGTACAAGGCCTACGCTGTACCGCATATGACTACAGCCATCAGGCTAGCAAAAAAAGAATCTGACGCTTAGATTCACCGGCAATCACCCGGCAGAGACGGATTTGTCATCTCTGGTATGAACGTCTCCCAAGGGTCGATTCTGTTGAAAAAGTCGGTTTTCCAAAACTGCCTGAACATTGGTCGGTGAAAACTCCTTTTTTGCACGCTGCTACGTAAAATCCGAACCCGAAAACCTCCGCCCAAGGTATGGATTTCAATCTCAGACGCGTACTTTTCTGACGTGGAAACCAGGACCGACTTTCTCAACAGAATCGGCCGATTTCTGCCGGTCACCACCGGCAGCTATGGGATGAAAGTCACCTCTGATAGGCCATTCGTCTCACCAGGGTCTGTTGACGTTTCGCTGCGAACCGCCGCGATCAGGGAAATGCGACCGCCGCCGCGAGATACAGCAGTAACGCCAGCAGCAACACCACGGTGAAGCCCAGGTGGATCGCCAGCAGGGTCGCCAGCACGGCCGCTACCACCGATACGCTGGCGTTGACGCCCCAGGCGATCGGCACCAGTGCTTCGGCGCGCGCGGAGATGCGCGCGAGTCCGAGCGGAAACGGCATGCCCATGGCGAACGCCAGCGGCGCTACCAGCGCGGCGCAGATGCCGAACCTGGCGAGGGTCCGCACCGGCGCCAGCAGCTGGAACAACGGGGGCAGGGCGATCAGGTAGAGCAGGGCGATCACGCAGATCGCCAGGACTGGCCGCGCGAGCGGATGACGGGGCCCCACACCCGTTCCAATGTCCCCCCGCCGGCGGCCGGAGTAACGGCTGCCGAGGCCAGCGAAGATCAGGAACGCGCTGAGCGTTACCGCCACCGAATACAACGGGTGGCTGAGGAAAAGGGTGAACTTCTGGATGAAGGCGATTTCCACGAACATGAAGGCGAAGCCAATGGCGGCGAAGTAGGACACGACCCTGAGTTCGAACCTGGCCAAAGCCGCATTCTGAGAGCGCCGCTGCGCCACCCATAGCGGCGCCAGGATCAGCAGCACGGCGGCCACGCTGGATTGCAGCAGCGTGGCGATCAGCACCGGATAGCCCCACTCCAGCATTGACAGGCCGCCCTGTTCCTTCAGCGCCAGCAGTTCCTGCAGCGAGCGCCACTTGAAGAAATGGAAGAAATACGGCCGGTCATCCATGGTCGGACGCACGTCGAACTTGTAGCGTGCCAGGAACTCCGCGCGCTCGCCGGACAGCAGGGCCTGCGCCGCTTCGAAGAACCAGGGCCGGTCGAGCAGGTTGTAGCGGTTCGCCTCGGCCACGGTCATCCCGGGGTAGTAGGCCAGGTCGAAGGAGCGCGCTCGGCAGAACTCCCGCAGCACGGCGATGCCAGCGTCGTCGAAATCCCTGTTGCTGACCAGCAGCGTCGCGGTCTTCCAGCCGCGGATCATGACGATGCGGCGCGCCGCTCTGGCCTGCCCGTCGCGCTCGATGGCTGCGGCCGCGGTGGCCAGCAGCCTGGGAACATCGCGGGGCGGCAGGGTGACCCAGCGGGTGATGGCCAACAGGCCACCGGGCGCGAGATGGCGCAGGTACTCGGCGAAGGCGTCCACCGTGTACAGGTAGTTCTCGGACAGCGCATGCAGGCCGCCCGAGGCGGTGCCGAAGGAGTCCAGCAGGGCGATCTGGATCAGCTCGTAGGGTTCGCCGCGCGAAGCAACCAGGCCGCGCGCCTCGCCGATCAGCACACGGACGTTGGGCGCGCTGTACGGCTTGCCGGAGAAGTCGGCGAAGCGGCGCTGGACCAGATCGATCACCTGCGGGTTCAGTTCGATGGCATCCACCGCGCTGGCGCCGTGGTAGATCGCCTGCAGCACATCGGCACCGGCGCCGCTGCCCAGCACCAGCACGCGGGGTTGCCGCAGCAGGTGATAGGGCAGAGCCGAGGTCAGGTAGTCCAAGTAGGCGAGCGGTTCGCGGCGCCCGTCATAGCGGTTCAGCACGGAAAGGCCGTCGCCGTCGGTGAAGATGGCCAGTTGTGCGGGCGGTTCTTGCGTCGCGTTGAGGCTCAGACCCGGCGCGTGGTGCAGGGGAATGGTCGGGCTGTCGACGACCGTGAGCAGGCCCAGCGGACTCCAGGTCTGGGCGATTGCGTACGCATCCTTGATACGCAGCGTCTGGCTCAGTTCCTTGTACTCGGAGGGCGACAGGGCGATCCAGCGCTCTGGCACGCCGGCAGGCACCGCGACTGCCGCCGCCAGCAGCAACGGCGCGAGCCAGTGCCTATGCCCCGTGCAAGCCATGCCGGCCAGCGCCCCGGCGGCGATGCCGGTCCCGCCCAGCAGCCGCAGCGCATCGACGGGCGTCAAGGCGAACAGCGCGGCGACGATTGCCAGGCTGCCCACGCCGGCGCCGAGAATATCGAAGGCGTAGATCCGATGAATCTGTTCTTGAAAGCAGGTGAAGGTCAGGCAGATGCACACCGCCGCGCAGAAGAACGGCACGAACAGCAGCAGGTAGATCATCAGCAGGCGCGCCGACTGTCGCGCGTCCCAGAGGATCTCGAGGGGATTGAACGGAACCTGCTGGGCCAGGCTGAAGCAGGCGATGGCGCTCAGCCCGAACAGCACCGCGCCGCTGATGAACACGCCGTGGAAGCGCGGCGCCAGGACAGGCCGCGCCAGCGCCACGGCGGTGCCGGCGGCGCCGTAGCCGAGCAGCGCGACGCTGATCATCATGTAGGCGAAATGGTGCCACTGGATGATCGAAAGCAGCCGCAGCAGCAGCACCTCATAGCCGAGCGCGGAGGCAGACAGCAGCGCCAGGGCGAGCAGCGGCGGCGAATGCATGCTCAATCGCCTCCGGCCAGAGGCACGAAGCGCACAGGCAGCACCTGCCGGGTGGACACGCTGCCATCGCCGGCCTTCTCGATCAGCAGCAGGTACTGGATCATGAACGGCGCGCCGACCGGGATTACCATCCGTCCGCCGGCCTTGAGCTGGGCGATCAGTGGCGGCGGCACATGGCTGGCGGCGGCAGTGACGAGGATGGCGTCATAAGGTCCGTGCTCGGGCCAGCCGTGGTATCCATCACCCAGCCGGGTCTGCACCTTCGCATATCCCAGCCGGCCCAGGCGCTCACCGGCCTGTACTGCCAGCGGCTCGATGATCTCCATCGTGTAGACCGCCTGCGCCAGCTCGGCGAGGATCGCCGCCTGGTAGCCCGAGCCAGTGCCGATCTCGAGTACCACGTCGCCGGGCCCGACCTGCGTCAGGTCGGTCATCAGGGCAACGATGTAAGGCTGGGAGATGGTCTGGCCATAGCCGATCGGCAGCGGGCGATTCTCGTAGGCGTAGGGCACCTCCTCGGGCGGGACGAACTTATGTCGTGGCACCTTGGCCATCGCGGCCATCACCGGCGCGGCAAACTCGACCCTGTCGGTTTCGTCGCGGGTGACGGACGACATGTTGGTGATCTCCCGCACCATGGCGTCGCGCAACGGCGCGAACGGATCGTCGGCACGCAGGCCGGCGGATGCCAGCGCCAGAGCGATGGCAGGCGCCAGGATGCGCGTCAGGAGCATCACCGGCTTCACAATGACTCCTCCGCCTGAGGAATAGTCGAATCGTATGGCCGGCGGGCTGGCTCGGCAAGCCCGGGGGCGCTGATACAAAAGTGAATGCGATTGTCAGCTAGTGGCCGATTCTGTTGAAAAAGTCGGTCCTTCCAGACTGCCCGCATACAGACTGCTGAAAAAAGCCTTTTTGGGCGCAGCTACGCGAAATCTGAGCCCGAAACCCTCTACTCAAAGTAAAGATTTCAATCTCAAGCGTGTACTTTTCTGACGTGGAAACCAGGGCCGACTTTTTCAACAGGATCGGCCAGAAGCGGTCAGATATCGCGGTCGTCAAAGAAACTTTTAGTACGGAGTCCGGACTCATCGTCCGTCTATTGTGCGAGCCCCGGTCGGGCTTTCAAGAATGGTGCACCACATTTTATGAAGCAGATTTGACCTACGAACTGTTGCTCGTAAAACCAATTCACGATGACTAAGCTTGAAAGTCCGCTTCGGGTTGTGGATTCCTGCCTCTCGCGAAAGGCAGGAATCGGCCAGAAGCGGACGTTAAGGCTTAACGGATTTCGTCGAGACATTCCTTGATGTTCGAGGGGCTGCGGGCTTGTGCATACCCAGAGACGAAGACTGATTAGAACTGCTATACCTTCATTTGCAGCAGTTCAGCATAGCGAGGGTAAATGAGCATGAGTTTTCTTGGAGACTCCTATCAGCAGATCATCACATGGCGCCGACTCAGCGATTCGGCGGCAGTGAGATATGTCTGCTTTTTGAATCTCCAAACTTTACTGTACGCAGTACAGAGCGCTGATTTTTATAGTCTACCGCTGGATGACTCTACTCAGAGCTTCCATGATCGCCAGTTGATTGAGCTATTTATAGAAATTTCACCGCGTGATCGGTGCGAATGGCATCCGAGTTTGATGGAAGCCATGGACGCTCACGATGCAGCATTCTGAATGCGCTCGGTCGCCCTCCATCGGCTGTATAGATCCACTTAGAGGGCGAATGCTGCCATCTTGTGAATGACTGCAATGGGTCCTCTTCTGCTTCTCGCGACTGGCAGATAACGGCCAAATGCAGACGTTCGCCGTTGGCTCCTTACACCCCGAAAGGGGGACATTCCACCAGGAATCAAACCTTATTTTTGCCCAATGAATCGGCCCATTTATTGGCGAATCTATACAGAGGGAAGAACGACTCCGAAAGCTCCATACCCAGTGGAGTGAGCCCGTAACCGCCCTCGTTTGACTCGATGAAACCTGCCCCACGAAGTTCGTTGACCCTACTTTGCAAGACAGTGGGCGAGATATCGCCACACACGCTTCGCAGTGCACGGGAACTGAGTGAACCGTGCTGAAGCTCCCAAAGGATCCTCAACGCCCATTTCTGTCCGAGCACATCCAAAAGCGCCATGATTGGGCGACGCCCACTCATCATTTGCAATCCCAAGCTTTGATCATCATTCATGCATATGGCCCTTGCTCGCTACAGATAATGTAGCAAATACTAGCGCTACACATTTGATAGCGAAGGGTACATCATGGCTCGAATCAAAACACTCGAAAAACCCTACACGGAAGGCCTCCAGGCGACGTTCGACAAAATAATGGGAGAGGGCGTCCCACCACTGTTGTTGTTCACCACCATCGCCACCAGCGAAAGGGCATGGCGGAAGTTCACGGCTGGTTCACTGCTGGATGGAAACCTGCTGACGCTTCGTCAGCGGGAGCTAATCATCAATAGGGTCTGCGCACTTACCGGATGCGAATATGAGTGGGGTGTGCACGTTATGGCTTTCGCAGAGCGGGCCGGATTGACGAGAGACGATATCGGGCACACCTTGGATTATCCGCTCCGGGCGGAGCACTGGACGGAGGAAGAGGCGGTGCTGCTGGCTACTATTGATGCCCTGCACAATCGCGCTACCTTGACTGAAGCGGAATTTCAGGCCACTCGACGATACCTCGATGACGATCAAATCCTTGAACTGCTGATGCTGGCGGGCTTCTATCGAACGGTATCGTATATCGCCAATAGCCTGACCCTTGCCCTTGAACCAAACGCGGCGAGATTCCGTGATTTTCGGCATGAAGCAGCGCAATCATTTGCCACGTGAAAGGCTTCGTTGGAAACCTTTTCTGATAGCGCTTAAGGACGCACGTGTCAGTAAGACGCGTGCACGGGCTTTCCCTTATGGTTTTAACATGACGTCCGGGCGACCAGCGTCATATTCGTCGAAGATCAGCGCCATCGGCCGGCAGTGCCCAGGGCTGGATGCCTTCCCAGAATTCACAAGTTCGGTGCTGCGGGCAAGATGAGGGCTTAGTTAACCATCACCTCGTCCAGTGCCTGCTCGAGGGTGCTGACCGTGCGCTCGATATTGTGCAGCTTTTCAAGTCCGAACAGACCGATGCGGAAGGTCTGGAAGTCGGCCGGCTCGTCGCATTGCAACGGCACTCCGGCGGCGATCTGTAGGCCGTGGTTGGCAAATTTCTTACCGCTCTTGATGTCGGCATCATCGGTGTAGCTCACCACTACGCCAGGGGCCTGAAAGCCGGCTGCGGCCACGCTTTTGATGCCTTTGCCGGACAACATTGCGCGCACCCGATCGCCCAGAGCCTGTTGTTCGCCGCGGACCTTGTCGAAACCGTAGGCTTGCGTCTCTTTCATCACGTCGTTAAATCGTGCGAGAGAATCGCTGGGCATGGTCGCATGGTAGGCATGTCCGCCCTGTTCGTAGGCCTGCATGATCTGAAGCCACTTTTTCAGGTCGCAGGCGAAGCTGCTGCTCTGCGTCTGTTCGATGCGCTCGAGGGCCAAAGAACTGAGCATCACCAGGGCGCAGCAAGGGGAGGCGCTCCAGCCTTTCTGCGGTGCGCTGATCAGCAGGTCGACTGCGCATTTCTGCATATCAACCCAAAGCGTGCCTGAGGCGATGCAGTCCAGCACGAACAGGCCACCCGCCGCATGCACGGCGTCGCCGACGGCCCGCAGGTACTCGTCGGGCAGGATAATCCCTGATGAGGTTTCAACGTGGGGGGCGAAGACAATCTGCGGCTTCTGCGCGTGAATGGCTGCCAGCACTTCGTCCAGAGGGGGTGGGGCGTAGGCAGCCTGGCGACCAGTGTCGACCGGTCGGGCTTTCAGCACCGTGGTGGCCGCCGGGATGTTGCCCATCTCAAGGATCTGGCTCCAGCGATAACTGAACCAGCCGTTGCGTATCACCAGGCATTGCTGGTCGGTGGCAAACTGTCGCGCCACCGCTTCCATGCCGAATGTGCCGCTGCCCGGCACCACCGCAACAGCCTGGGCGTTGTAGACCTGTTTCAGGGTCCTGGAAATGTTCTTCATCACGCCTTGAAATGACTGCGACATGTGGTTGAGCGAGCGGTCGGTGTAGACCACTGAGTACTCGAGCAGCCCCTCGGGATCGATACTGGGATATAGCTTTGACATGGAGTGACTCCTTTGGCAGAGATCTCAGTGGTATCGACCCTGCCCTAAGCCTTGGCAAATGACAAGATTGCTCGGGATCGAATTGCGACTTCTGTCGAGCGGCTGGCATCATCAGGTCGATTACTGGACGTAGCAATGCTCGCAGGTGGCTGCAATGGCAGTCCGCTTGTTCTAGATCAATGGCGACTCAGACAGCTCCACCAGCAGTTGTCCAAATGCATTGGCCGCGGGCGTCTTTCCCGTGACACTCCATATAAGTCTGAAATCAGCATCCAGCAGCGGTGGCAGGCCATATTGACCGTCAATCACCACCATACCGGGCTCTAGATCGCCCAGCGGTAGAGCGGTGACGGCAAGCCCCGCCAGTACCGCCGCCCGCAGTCCTTGTTGACTTGGAGAGGTAAAGGCGACCCGCCAATCCACGGTGGAACTCTCCAACGCTTCTACGGCCACTTGGCGGTGCAAGCAGGGCGCTGGTGCAAACGCCAGCGGCAAAGGGGCATCGCCGGTAAAGTCGAAACTATGCGCAGCGGCCCAGACAAACCGGGTTTCGCGCAGCACGGTACCGCCGGCCTGGCTGCCCGGCAATGCCATGACCACGGCCAGATCGAGCCCATCGGCATCGACCTGCGCGCGCAGATCGAGGTAGGTGCCGACGGTTACATCCAGACGTACGGCGGGAAATTGTCTGGCGAACCGAGTCAGTAACGGTGGCAGGCCGTCGCCGATAAAGTTTTCTGGCACACCGAAACGCACGGCCCCGGATACCGGCGACGCTTCGAAACGCCGGGAGAGGGCGTCTTGTGCTCTGAGGATTTGTTCGGCATGGCGCAGAAAATCTTCGCCATCTTCTGTCAGCGTCAAACGTCGAGTGGTGCGTATCAGCAGCGCGGTACCGGCCTGTTCTTCCAAACGCCGGATCTGATGACTGATCGCTGACTGGCTCAAGTGCTGCCGCTCTGCGGCACGAGTGAAACTACCGGTCTCCTTGATCGCGACAAAAGCACGCAATAGAGCTGGGTCGAAGTCCATTAAGTCAACTCATGACGAATATTAATAAAACTTACGAAATTAAATCATTTCTGTCATTTCTTAATTACTTCCAGAATGCGGCCGGTCACTTGGAGTTATGTCTGGTGACGCTGGCGAGGCTATCGGGTCTCCCCCTGACGATGTTCAGAGCGGTCTTGCCAGTGCCCATCAACTTGATCTGGAAGATCACGATGCAGTTCTCTTCTTCGCAAAAAGATGCTTTCACAATAGCCGCTGTTTGCCTGGCCTCGCTGATGTTCGGCCTGGAAATCTCGAGCGTACCGGCAATCCTGCCCACTCTTGAATCGGTTCTGCGCAGCGATTTCAAAGATATGCAGTGGATCATGAATGCCTACACTATCGCCTGCACCACGGTGCTGATGGCCACCGGCACACTGGCGGATCGGTATGGGCGCAAGCGGGTGTTTGTCATCAGCCTGGTGCTTTTCGGCATTACCTCACTGGGCTGTGGATGGGCGCAAAGCGCTAGCGTGTTGATCGCAAGCCGATTCCTGCAAGGTATGTCCGGTGGTGCCATGCTGATCTGTCAGGTGGCAGTGCTGTCTCACCGATTCCAGTCGGGAGCTGCGCGCGGAAAAGCTTTCAGTGCCTGGGGGATCGTGTTCGGCATCGGTTTGGGGTTCGGTCCGATTATCGGCGCCGTTATCGTGGCGTTGTCGAGTTGGGAATGGGTGTTCCTGGTGCATGCACCCATTGCGGTGCTTGCGCTGGTGCTGGTAATCGCCGGTGTCGACGAATCACGCGATCCGCAGCGTCGCAGGCTGGATGTGTTGGGCATTATTTCGTTATCGCTGGCAGTGTTAGGTCTTTCCTGGTTCATCACTCAGGGAGCGGGGGTGGGTTTCTCCAGCGGTTCGGCCATTGCCAGCCTGATTGTGGCGATGGTCAGCTTCATCGTCTTTGTCATCGCGCAGCAACGCTATGTCGATCCGATGTTCGACTTCTCTGTATTCCGGATCCGTCGCTTCTCAGGTGCCTTGCTAGGGTCGGCAGGCATGAACTTCAGCTTCTGGCCATTCATGATTTACCTGCCTCTGTACTTTCAAAATAGCCTGGGTTACGCCAGTGTCGGCACCGGCCTGGCACTGCTGGCCTACACGCTGCCGACGCTGGTTGTCCCCCCGTTAGGCGAACGGCTGGCGCTGCGCTATCGACCTGACGTGGTGATTCCCGCAGGCTTGTTCACCATAGGTCTGGGGTTCCTGCTGATGAAATGGGGCAGCAGTGTCACGCATGCCAGCTGGTTGACAATGCTTCCAGGCTGCCTGATTGCCGGGATCGGACTGGGGCTGACCAATACGCCGGTTACCAATACCACCACCGGATCGGTGCCCAGTGAGCGTGCTGGCATGGCATCGGGCATCGATATCAGCGCTCGTATGATCAGTCTTGCCATCAACATCGCGCTTATGGGATTCATCTTGGTGGAAGGCATCCTGTCTTCCCTGCGCAATCAGTTAAATGGCTCGGCCGATGAGGTGCAACTACGGTTGCTGGCGGAGAATATTTCGGCCGGCAACACTGCTGTGTTGGCGCAGACTGGCCAGGGGAATACGATTTCGGTCGATGTTGCCAACGCAGCTTTGGCGCACGGGTTTGGCTGGGTGATGCTGTATGGCGGTATTGCAGCGTGGGTGCTAGTGGCGGCGAGTTGCCTGGTCTTTCGTTCGAGCAAAGCCGTTCATTCTCAGCAGTGACTGTAATTCGAAGGACCGTATATGGCCGATTCTGTTGAAAAAGTCAGTTTGCCCAAGCTGCCTGATCATTTACCGGTGAAAACGCCTTTTTTGCACACTGCCAAGTGAAATCCGGGGCCGGAAACCTCTGCCAAAAGTAAAGATTTCAATCTCGGACGCGTACTTTTTGCTGGGCAAACCAAGGCCGACTTTTGCACATTCAGTTGCTGCTTTTGAAGGAGGCGGTCAATTTCCATTTTCATCCCTCAGGCTTCAGTTTTGAGTACCTGCGCTCAAAAACGTTTTTACACACCCTCAGTCCATTGCGGATGGTCTGACTTCACTTGGGAAGCGCTGAACAAACATCTGATTCGTAGCTCGTCGACGTGGGCGAGCACTGCTATTTCGGACCGATTTGAGTCTTGGTTTTGCAGGCTGGCAGTATCGCCCCGTGTTGCAGATGGATTGTTCCGGGGCTTCGCACTAGCGACGATAGTAACCGTGAGCATCCTTGTAACGGTGCCGCATGGCTCGATCCTGGTGGCGCTCCCAATCACGATGGCGTTCAGCTTCTCGGCGGGCTTGCTCTCTACGCCACTGATCTCTGCGCCAGTCGTCTCGGCGCCAATTGTCCCTACGATCATGCCAACGGCCGTCATGCCAGTATCGGTCGTCATGGGCAAGCAACGGCCCTGGCTGCTTGCCGGCCATACTCGCCAAGGTCGGCCACGGGTTGCCGGCGGCCTGGACAGGAGCCTGTACGGCTGGGGCTTCAGTTGCGAAAACAGGGGTTGAGGTCTTCATCTGTGTGGCTGATGCCGAGCCCACTGCCGCGAACGCGAAAAGGCTGAAGAGCACTATCCGTGGGACATGGAATTTCATGAGCGAAGACAACCTCTGATTGACAATAGGGCGTGTGGCCATCTGGCGGCGGGAAGCCTGCGGAGCGCGTGCTTACCTGGCGAATGTACCTATCCACATAGACCGATAAATAGGGAAAAGTTCTAGGGGGCCGTTGGTTTAAATAGCCAACGCTCTCAGTGTTCGACCACTTTGAAGTTTGCTTTCTCGATGCCCGCTTCTGGCCGTTTTCTGCTCTGCGCGAAGTGCAGCAATAGCTCATGCTTAGATGTTGGGACGGTAAAAATGATGCTGGTTGCGACGACCGTTGCCGCAGGAACTTCAGGGTATTGGCCAGGTCAATAGCGGCCCGGTATTGGATTGCCGAGCAGCGCTGTGGTCTGTTTTACGGCAGTGCCGTCCGAATTCACTCGAGTCCGCCCCCTGATGCCAACCAAGAGTTTTCTGCCGGGTCTCATTCTGGTGTTCTGCGCCGTCGCGTCGCTTTGTTCGTTTGCTGCCGAGCGAAGAGTGCCCGCGCAAAGCAACAGCGCATCAACGACCCTGATCGAAACCGCCTCGCGGCAGTATGAAAATGGCCAACTGGATCAGGCCGCCGCCACGCTGGAGCGTGCCCTGCATATCCAGCCGAACAATCCCGCGACGCTGCATTACCTCGGGGTGTTGCGTCTTCAGCAGGGGCAGTACCTGCAGGCTGAAACCTTGGCGGTGCGCTCGAACATGCGGGTGGGTCGCAACGTCGAATTGCGCAACCGTAACTTCCAATTGATCCAGGCGGCGCAGCAGGCCCAGTCTTCGGGTACCTCACCCAATGCCCAAAACAATCTGGTCGCAGTACAGAAGGGGTTAACAGAGGAGACCCAAAGGCGCCGCGAAGCGGAAATGGCGGCTGTTGAGCAATCCACTCAGAACACTGGGCGCGACGCTGACAACTTCACTCGCGCAGAGGCAAATCGGGTTTCGGATGCACCGACGGCTGGCAGAGCCGGGCCCGAAGGACAATTGCAAATGGTTAATGTCGAGCCAGAGCCTGCGTACGGTGAGGTTGAGATTCCCCGCGGCCATATGCCACCTCCGGGTAAATGCCGAATCTGGTTTCCTGATCGTCCGCCGGGGCACCAGCCTGCACCGGGCAAATGCAAGAAGCTGCGATATCGGGTTCCATCAGGGGCCTACCTGGTGCGCGGTTGAGTTTCTGGTGTCCTCTTTTGCACGCGCTGCTACGTGAGATCCGAGACCTGAAGCCTCTGCTAAAAGCAAGGTTTTCAATCTAAGGCGCGTACATTTCTGCCGTGGAAACCAAGTCGGACTTTTTCAACAGAGTCGGCCGTTTGTTGCCTGTCGCGACCGGCTGAAAAACGAGCCGAAACAGTCAGTCGACCCGGGGACATGGCCTGTACCAGTGGACTGCGGCGTCGACATAAACATGTTTTTGTTTTTGAGGCATGAAGGCCGTGTCGAGCGTGCCCAATGCTATCGAAACCCAGTCGGCAAATTCGCCTTGAGATCGTGACCAGAACAATGTCGAACCACAATGCGCGCAGAACTCGCGTAACACCGTCCCTGAGGAAGCATAGGTTTTGATGCTGGTGGCGCCGCCAAGTATCCGTAGCGCGTTGCGGGGAACGCTGCCGTACGAAGCGAATGCTGCTCCGTGACCTTTGCGGCACTGGCTGCAATGACAATGACTCACTGCTTTTGGGGGCGTGAGTAGCTCGTAACTGACTGCTGCGCATAGGCAGCTTCCTTGGTGTACCTCTGTCATGCGCCCACCCATGCACGTGAAAACACACCAGCTTAACCATCTCTATCAAGACAGTCGACTGACTCCACGCCAGCCCAAATAGATGAGGGGCAGCCAAAGTAGGAACCAAAGCTCAGGAGCAACAAGAACGGACGCGGTTCAAACTCAGAAGCGGCGTACACCGCAAACCTTGATTGATTCCCGACTTCAAGACCATCGCCAACTTCCGAAAAGATAACAGCAAGGCCATCCGAGGCGTTAGTCGTCCATCGAGTAATAGAGGATAGCCGTGGCCGCTTTCAACCTGGTGATTGGGTGCGGTCAAACATGCACATCATTCGACGGTAGGGTCATCTTCGGTGCTAGCCGGAGGAAGTGCTCCACATGATCTTCAAGTGTAAAAGGCCATGATTGGTCGTGCTCCAGACGTAGGACGTTCGTCGACCTTATAGCCTTACGGGATGACTCCCGTTGTAGGCGACGCAATTCAATGATATCCGTTGCATTACTTCCGCGCTGCAGATGGGTAGCGACGTTCCCACCCCCAAACACATTTGCAGTGGCACGCGACCTCTATCAGTTACCCAAAATGACTTAGGCCCGCCACGGTGGAAGAGCCCCTTCGAAAAGTGAAAAGGCTCGATGCAGGAAACTGTTGAAGCGAGCGGCATCACGCCGCAGCCCTGCCTGTTGACCACCAATCAGGCACAGATGGGCCACCTGACCAATCACTTCTGCTTCGCCTGGTCTATGGACCAAGCGGCGGCACGTCCGTATCGCGAAGTCCAGTCGTGTTGTGTCAACACGCTGCTGAAACTCGCCTACCAACGGATCGTGCAGCGACCAGGCTCGGATGGAAATTTCCCGCCCAGGTTGTTTCTCAGCGGCAATACTCAAGTAGCGTTTCAAGGTTTCGCCCGCGCTACGACCCTGCGCAGCATAAGCGAGCATGCGCTCCGTGTAGTCTTCTTCCCAAGCGGCCAGCAAGGTGCGGACAAAGTCTTCGCGATTGCGGAAATGGTGATAGAACGATCCGCGGGTCACATTCAATCGGCGCGATAGACTCTCGGCCGAAACGCCAATATGTCCTATTTGGTCGAGGGCCTCAAAACCAGCCGCGATCCAATGGTTACGAGTTAGTTTTCTCACCAGTTATTTCGCTCCATATTTAGCGCCATACAGACTGTGTATGGTGCGCAACCGATTGATACGCTGCGAACACCAGCAAAGATGGCCGTTGCGTTTTGCACGCCAGCACTTTTCATGGAGCTCGCCTTGAAGAAAATCGTTCTGGTTGCTTTCGACCAATTCACTGATATCGACCTATTCCTGATGTGGGACATTTTAGGCCGCAACACTGAGGACTGGCACGTCCGAATATTGGGTTCCAGCTCTATCGTGCGATCGGCGCACGGCCTGCCTGTTTCGGTGCACGGTCCGCTTTCCGAGGCCAATAGTGCCGACGCGGTATTGTTCGTCAGCGGCAAGGAAGGGATACCCGCTGCACTTGCCGCCCCGGATTTCCTGCCGTCGTTTGAACTTGACTCCAGACGCCAGCGAATCGGTTCCATATGCGCCGGAGCTTTCATTCTCGAACGGCTTGGGCTGCTCAGCGGCCAAGCAACTACACACCCGGATGCACGATCGAGCTTGCAAGCTCTGGGGCTTGAGTCCGTGAACCAGCCTCTTGTATGCCAGGGGAACGTTGCAACCGCTGGCGGATGCCTTTCGGCGCTCTATCTGGTGGGATGGTTGGTTGAATCCTGGTTCGATGTCGACAAGCGCCGTGCGACGTTGCTCCCTGTTCTGCCAGCTGGGCAGCAAGAACTCTATGATGCCTTGATCGGGCTCAGTATCCGACAAGGAGAAGTTGGCGCCTCAACGACATCCAGTTAATCCATGCGCGCTCAGCGAGGTTCTGGACCTCATCAAGGCGTGGACATTGGTTTTCCGGACGGCATTGCCACGACCCATGGGAGCTCCGCTCCTGGTGCGCTACTGCGCCTGGAACCTGAAGTTGCCGTGACCCCCACACTTGAATACGTACCTGATAGCCTAAGTAGGCGTGCCGCAATATGGAAAAAGGGCCGCTTGTACAGCGAGATTCCTCCACTATGCAGATACCTCGTCTGCTTGGGAATGAGCAGTGAGCGCGCGGTTGTTCCTGTCCGGCTTGAAAGTCGGTAACCGTCATTTCTAAGCTAGACAAGCACTTACAGGGCGACAAGGAGCGTTATACGACAAACCATCGCAACAAGAAACGCGACATGGCATGTCGTCTAATTAGTAGTTAGAACTCAGGAGAGATCCCCGATGCCCCGAGAATTTGAGCTCATTATGTCCGTGCCAGTCCCCTCGAGGTCCGGCATCACCCACCTTTACAAGTCAATGAACCTAGCGGACGCTTTTGCGATTCGGCTCCCTGCGGGCACATCTAGCAACCCAGATTTGCTAGCTCGATTCATCCTTTCCCACCAGCCATCCTGGATCGGATGGCTCATGAAAGTCCGAGACACTATCGTTGCCTGTTTTGGTCTCAAGACAGCCAAACATTTGGCATCACTTGCTAATCGGATTGGAATTTTCAAGATCTACAGCACGAACCAGACTGAAATCGTGTTGGGAGAGGACGACAAGCACCTCGACTTCCGGATATCGATTTTATGTTCTGGAGAGACAGAGCCAGAAGGCAGTCGCCAACTCGTTTTTTCAACCGTGGTCCAGTGCCACAACCGTCTAGGCCGGGCCTACATCTTCGTTATTGCCCCATTTCACCGCTTGGTGGTTAAGGCCAGTCTCCTTCGTGCAGCGCGCGTCGGTTGGCCTCTGGCTACCTGCCCCTGAGGCTGAGAGCGCTGTGTGCACCCTGAGGCCTAACCCCTTCCATCGAAAGGCTGTTCTGGCAAGCCTGGCCAAGTCTCTCATGTCAAACGTTAGGCCTCTAAGATTCATGGCCCGCGAAAGGAAGACGGACAGATATCGCCTCAAAAAAATTCGTCGCGCGATCAGATCGCCTATAAACAGCAGGAATTCAGATAAGTCGATCGCTGGGATTGATCAGGCCGCTTTGCTGATTGCGGAGATTACCGATAGCGCGGTCGACCTTGAACCACTCGAAAGCCTCCAGAGGTTCCCACTGCAATAGCATTATTTGCTCAGCACGCTTTTCCGATGTAGCTGGATTCAGCCATTCCCGGGCCAGCTCGGGATTGAGCGTCACCGGCTGCCAGTCGTGTATATCTACCAGGCCACCCTTGCTGTCGGCGCTGATGAACACGAAGCCGTCATGCGCCTCCGGTGCATGCTCGGCGGTGGGATACTGGCCTATCGCGGTGCAGAAGATTGGGGCGCGATCCTTGCGCCGGATCAGATATGGCTGTGTTTTCGCTCCACCTTCGTCCACCCATTCAAACCAGTTGTCGATCGCGATGATCGCCCGATGCGGCCATATCGCTGCAAAGAATGGATTATGGGCAACTCTGTCTACTCGGGCCTTGATCGGCGCGGCATGCTCCATTGCCCAGCGTGGCCGCCATCCCCAGTGCACCATGTCGGCTCGCAGAAACTGACCTTCCTGGTGAAGGAGGGCGAGTTGAGCGGACGGCGCGACGTTGTAGAGCTCTAAAGGCTGGTCTCCTGCATAGTTGATCAATGCGTTTGGAATGTTCAGCGCCGCAACAAAGTCATGAATGCTTCGGTACTGGGAAAGACGTCCGCACATCGTTGGAAGCCTCCGTTTGTGTTTTCAGCGTAGATCAGAACCTGGCGGCTTGATGAGGAAACCTTGTCTCAGTGTCCACCCGAACATCGATTTACGGTGTGGCGGCACTGAGCCACAGGCCGATTCCCATATTGCTGTGTGCTAATGGCCAGCTAAAAACAAGAGACTTCGGTCTCTATTTTTTTTCGGTTAATGCACCTCACGCGATACGCGCAACACGTGTCGAAATCAGACTCATAAGTGGCGCACTCGGGCTACTGGCTTCCAAGGCAAGACGCGTAAGGTGGCGCGTCACTTCATGGTCGGGTGCGGCTGTGATGCTTGATTTAGAAACTCCGGAGCGTTGAGGTGCGCCGCGTTCGAGACGCGGCAACAGGGAAAAATGATGATCGCCTGACCCTCAGTCAGTACGCCCTAACGTCGATCACCAGAGAACAAAAAAAAACAATGAATAACCTGAACTCCAGAGATTCGAACGGTCAGTTGGCGCAGGGTTTCAAGCCGCGTCACGTCACAATGCTTTCTATCGCGGGGATTATCGGCGCAGGTTTGTTTGTTGGCTCCGGACATGCCATCGCTGCGGCGGGGCCGGCGGTATTACTGGCTTATCTGTTTTCCGGCCTTTTGGTCGTTCTGGTCATGCGCATGCTGGGCGAAATGGCGGTTGCCAACCCGGACACCGGATCTTTCTCTACCTACGCCGACCAGGCAATCGGGCGTTGGGCTGGCTTCACCATCGGCTGGCTCTACTGGTGGTTCTGGGTGCTGGTGATACCCATCGAGGCGCTCGCGGCCGGGCATGTATTGAACCAATGGTTCCCGCAGATCGATACCTGGTTGTTTGCCTTGACGTCGATCATCCTGTTGGTCGTGACTAACCTGTTCAGCGTGTCCAAATACGGGGAGTTCGAATTCTGGTTTGCGATGGCCAAGGTCGTGGCGATCATCGGCTTTATCGGCCTTGGTTTTGCGGTGTTGATGGGTTGGATTCCCGAGCGCGAAGCCAGCGGGTTGAGTCGACTCATGGAGGAACATGGCGGTTTCGCGCCCAACGGTTTGTCCGCGGTTGTCGGGGCATTCATCACCATCATGTTCAGCTTCATCGGTACAGAAGCGGTGACGATTGCCGCTGCCGAATCCAGCAACCCTGCGCAGAATATCGCCAAAGCCACACGCTCGGTGATCTGGCGGATCGGGGTGTTCTACCTGCTGTCCATTTTCGTGGTCATTTCCGTGGTGCCCTGGAATGATCCGTTGCTGGCGTCGGTGGGCTCTTACCAGCGAGCGTTGGAACTGATGAACATTCCCCACGCCAAGTTAATGGTAGATGTGGTGGTGTTGATTGCCGTGGCCAGCTGCATGAACTCGTCGATCTATATTGCCTCGCGCATGCTGTTTTCGCTGGGCAAGCGCGGTGATGCACCGAAGCCGCTGAAGGTGACGTCGTCGGATGGCGTGCCGAGGGCAGCGGTGATCGCCAGCACCGTACTGGGTGCCGGCGTGACTTTGTTCAGCTACTTCATGCCCGCCGGACTGTTTCAGTTTCTGCTCGCCAGCTCCGGCGCCATTGCCTTGCTGGTGTACCTGGTTATCGCAGTGTCGCAACTGCGCATGCGCAAGATTCTGCTTCGGCAGAATGTCACGCTGACCTTCAAAATGTGGTTGTTCCCCTGGCTTACCTGGTTGGTCATCGCCTTCATCTGCGCAGCGTTGGCGGTGATGATGGTGACGCCCGAGCACCGTATGGAAGTTTCTTCGACCATCGGTCTGGCGCTGGTGATTTCCTTTATCGGCCTTGTGACCGCGCGTCAGCATGGGCAGCCGCGCAGTGCAGTGTCGGCGGAAAGTGCATAGCAGCTATATCAGCATAAACCTGCTTGCGATCTTTTCAGTGCGCCAGCAGTGGCGGGGCGGTTAACGCCGCCAGCGCCACGGGCCATTACCGCTCACTGCGAGAAAAAACTTCGATGGCATACGACACCTCCAAGGCCGCTCCTCTGCAAACCATCGGTTTTTTGCTGCTGGACCAGTTCACGCTGATTTCCTTGGCATCAGCCATAGAACCTCTGCGAATGGCCAATCAGTTGACCGGTCAAGAGCTTTACCGCTGGCACACTTTCAGCTTGGGGGGCGAGCGGGTGTGGGCGAGCGATGGCATGCCGATCACTCCGGATGCGGCGATCAATAACGCACCGATACTGGACACCGTGATCGTTTGCGGTGGCATTGGCATTCAAAGCGCGGTGACCCGTGAGCACATTACCTGGTTGCGAGCCCAGGCGCGGCGCGCGAAGCGGATAGGGGGCGTGTGCACAGGGAGTTGGGCCTTGGCCCAGGCAGGCTTGCTCGATGGCTTCGATTGCAGCGTGCACTGGGAGTTTCTGGCGGCCATGCAGGAAGCTTTTCCGCGAGTGAACCTCAGCTCCAGTCTATTCACCCTTGACCGAGACCGCTTCACCAGCTCCGGTGGGACCGCGCCATTGGACATGATGCTGCACCTGATCAGTCGCGATCATGGTCATGAACTGTCAGCGGCCATCTCCGACATGTTCGTCTACGAGCGAATCCGCAACGAGCAGGATCATCAACGTGTGCCCCTTAAACACATGCTTGGTACCCACCAACCGAAGTTGCAGGAAATCGTCGCCTTGATGGAGGCCAATCTGGAAGAGCCGATCGACCTGGACGAACTGGCGAATTATGTCAGTTTGTCCCGTCGACAGCTGGAGCGGTTATTCCAGAAATACCTGCATTCCTCACCCTCACGCTACTACCTCAAGTTGCGTCTGATCCGCGCTCGTCAGTTACTCAAGCAAACGCCGATTTCGATTGTAGAGTTGGCGGTGGTGTGTGGCTTTGTGTCCACCCCCCATTTTTCAAAGTGCTATCGCGAGTGTTTCGGCATCCCACCCAGTGACGAGCGCTTGGCGGCGCAAACGCAACCGCAAGTGACATCAAGGCCGGTTGTACAGGCATTGCCACTGGCAAGGCCGATGAGTTTGCTGGAGCAGGCACGTGATGAATCAACGTTCGCCAGTATCAAAATTCTGAAACCCTGAACGACCCGGTACGCGATAAAGCCAGCATCTGAAGCCGAAATTGCGTCGACATCTCCCAAGCGATGAAGTATTGCATTGTGTTCGAGAAAGCAGCAGCCGTTTGAGCTGCCGCTGACGCAGGCTTCTGGATCCAATCAAGGACGGCTCGGCAAACTGCGCTCTCTGCTCTTTCGATAAGTTGCCAGTGAAGGCACAATGCGCATCCTTTTTTTGGCTGGCCTTGCCGGAGGCCTCGAAATGATCAAGACGCCGTACTACCTCATCGACAAACAAAAGCTGCTGGCGAACATGCAGAAGATCGCTTATGTGCGCGAACAGTCCGGGGCCAAAGCCCTGCTGGCACTCAAGTGCTTCGCCACCTGGTCGGTGTTTGACCTGATGCAGCAATACATGGACGGCACTACGTCGTCGTCGCTCTACGAACTCAAGCTCGGTCGACAGAAATTCGCTGGCGAGACCCACGCCTACAGCGTGGCCTGGGCCGACGACGAGATCGAGGAGATGCTCGACAACTGCGACAAGATCATCTTCAACTCCATCGGTCAGTTGCAACGCTACACTGAAGCTTCAGCAGGCAAGGTGCGCGGTCTGCGGGTCAATCCGCAGGTGAGCAGCTCGGATTACCTGCTAGCCGATCCGGCGCGGCCATTCAGCCGTCTGGGCGAGTGGGATCCGGTGAAAATCGAGCAGGTCATCGAGCAGATCTCGGGCTTCATGTTCCACAACAACTGCGAGAACGCCGACTTCGGCCTGTTCGACCAGATGCTGTGCACCATCGAAGAGCGGTTCGGCCATCTGCTGCACAAGGTCGAGTGGGTCAGCCTGGGCGGCGGCATTCACTTCACCGGTGAAGGCTATGCGATCGACGAGTTCTGCGCGCGGCTCAAGGCCTTCTCGCAAAAATACGGCGTGCAGGTCTACCTGGAGCCGGGCGAAGCCGCCATCACCCAGAGCGCGTCGCTGGAAGTCACCGTGCTCGACACCCTCTACAACGGCAAGCACCTGGCCGTAGTGGACAGCTCCATCGAGGCGCACATGCTCGATCTGCTGATCTATCGCCTGAATGCCAAGCTGGCGCCCAGTGAGGGTGAACACACCTACATGGTGTGCGGCAAATCCTGCCTGGCCGGCGACATTTTCGGTGAGTATCAATTTGATCGTCCCTTGGCCATCGGCGATCGGCTGTCGTTCATCGATGCAGCGGGTTACACCATGGTCAAGAAGAACTGGTTCAACGGCCTGAAAATGCCGTCCATCGTAGTGAAACAACTCGACGGTACAGTCGAGGTGGTTCGTGAGTTCGGTTACAACGACTACATGTCCAGCCTTTCGTAAGCTGGCAGAGAAGGAGAGAGAGAAAAATTGAAGAAGAACGTGCTTATCATTGGTGCAGGAGGTGTCGCCAAGGTGGTGGCCCACAAGTGCGCGCAGCACAACGATGAACTCGGTCGTATTGCTATCGCGTCGCGCAACATCTCCAAATGCCAGGCCATCATCGACAGCGTCAAGGCCAAGGGCAGCCTCAAAGAGCCCGCCGACATAAAGGCCTTCTCGCTGAACGCTATGGACGTCGAGGCGACCAAGGCGCTGATCCGCGAAACCGAATCGCAGATCGTCATCAACGTCGGTTCTGCCTTCCTCAACATGTCGGTGCTGCGTGCCTGCATCGATACCGGCGTGGCCTACCTGGACACCGCCATTCACGAAGAACCGGGCAAAATCTGCGAGACGCCGCCCTGGTACGGCAACTACGAGTGGAAGCACCTCGAGGAATGCAAAGAGAAGAACATCACCGCGATCCTCGGTGTGGGCTTCGACCCGGGTGTGGTCAACGCCTATGCAGCGTTGGCGCAACAACAGTATTTCGACCGTATTGATTCGATCGACATTCTCGACGTCAATGCCGGTTCCCATGGCAAGTATTTCGCCACCAATTTCGATCCGGAAATCAACTTCCGCGAATTCACCGGACAAGTGTGGAGCTGGCAGAACAGTCAGTGGACCAGCAACACAATGTTCGAAGTCAAACGCACCGACGACCTGCCAGTCGTAGGAGCCCAGAACCTGTACCTGACCGGGCACGATGAAGTGCACTCCCTGTCGAAGAACCTCGGCGTGCCCAACGTGCGTTTCTGGATGAGCTTTGGCGAGCACTACATCAATGTGTTCACCGTACTCAAGAACCTCGGCCTGCTCTCCGAGCAACCGGTCAAAACCGCTGAAGGCCTGGAAGTCGTGCCGCTCAAAGTGGTCAAGGCCGTGCTCCCTGATCCGAGCTCGCTGGCGCCTGGCTACACCGGCAAGACCTGCATCGGCGACCTGGTAAAAGGCACCAAGGATGGCCAGCCGCGCGAAGTGTTCATCTACAACGTGGCCGACCACGAAGAAGCCTTTGCCGAAACCGACAGCCAGGGCATTTCCTATACCGCTGGCGTGCCACCTGTGGCGGCCGCCCTGTTGGTCGCTCGTGGCGAATGGGATGTGCAGCGCATGGCCAACGTCGAGGAGCTGCCGGCCGAGCCGTTCCTCAAGGCGCTGGATGTGATGGGTCTGCCGACCCGCATCAAGGACGAGAACGGAGACCGTCCCTGGAGCTGAAACGCCTGCTGAGGCGTGCGAAATACAGGTGAATCTTGTATTGCGCTCCAAACACAAAAACGCCGCTCATTGAGCGGCGTTTTTGTTTGTGCGTCATTTGTTGTGCCAATCCCGGTGCGGGATTTTATTGCATGGGGTCTTGCGACCGTGGATACACGTCCTGTTTTTTGATCACACTGGCGAGGCGCGGCTTATCACCTGGCGCCAGTAACCGCTCGATGGCGCCACTCACCATGTTTTCCAGCAGATTATCGCGCTCTTGTTCATCCAGCGAATAGTGTGTCAGCCAACTGGGCGCGCTGTTGAGCAGGGCGGCAATGGCATGACCGGCGGCCAACACGCCCTGTTCACTGAACCGGGGGCGGATGCGTAGTATCAGCAGCAACTTGCGTTCGTACTGTTCGCGCAGCTGCCGGACCCGTTGCTGCTGCTCTTCATTCAGGCAGCCGCTGTCGCGCTCCACGAGACGAAAATGCCAAGGCATTTCCTGATGCAGATTCAGGTGCGCGCGGATCAATTGGTTGAGTCTGTCGCGTTTTGCCGGGGCCGCGTGTTCGATGCGCCCCAGGGTGGCCAGCAGCTCTTCGTAGAACTCCTCGATCAGGTCGAGCAGCATGTGCTGCTTGCTGGGGTAATGGTGATACAGCGAGCCCGGGGCGAGCCCCAGGGAGGTCGCGAGCTCACGCATGCCGACCTGACCGAAACCCTTGCTGGCAAAGAGCTCCAGCACCTTCTCCCGGTGTTCGGCGAAGCGTGAGCAACGCTCAGGCATAGGCATGGAAGCCACGCCCCGTTTTGCGTCCCAGGTAACCGGCGGCGACCATTTCCTTGAGCAGTGGAGCGGGGCGGTATTTGCTGTCGTTGAAGCCGTCGTAGAAGGCTTCAAGAATTGCCAACACTGTGTCCAGGCCGATCAGGTCCGCCAATGCCAGCGGGCCGATCGGCTGGTTGCAGCCCAGGCGCATGCCGGCGTCGATGTCGTCGACGCTGGCCAGGCCTTCCTGAAACACCAGGATCGCTTCATTGATCATCGGCACCAGAATCCGGTTGACCACAAATCCCGGACGGTTGCCGGCGGTGATCGCGGTTTTACCGAGTGTGGTCGCCATGTCCAGCGCCAGGGCATGGGTGGCATCGCTGGTTTGCAGGCCACGAATCACTTCGATCAGGCCCATGACTGGCACCGGGTTGAAAAAATGCAAACCGATGAAGCGCTCAGGCTGACTGACGCTGGCAGCCAGTTGGGTAATGGACAGCGATGACGTGTTCGAGGCGATCACACAGTCGGCGCTGACCTGCGCGGCGATTTGTTGCAGCACGCGCAGTTTCAGGTCGAGGTTTTCGGTGGCGGCTTCGATCACCATTTGCACGTTTTGCAGGCTGTTGTAATCGGTACTGGTGCGAATCTTGTCGAGGGCAGCGAGCTTTTGCTCGTGCGCCAGCGTGTTTTTGGCGACCTGCCGATCAAGGTTTTTATCGACGGTCGCGATTGCCTTTTGCAAGGCACTTTCGGAAATGTCGATCAAGGTCACGTGGAAGCCGGCCAGGGCGCAGACTTGCGCGATGCCATTGCCCATGGTGCCGGCGCCGATGACGCCAATGTTCTGAAGATTCATGCGCATGTCCTTATCAAACCCGCTCGAACAACACGGCGATGCCTTGGCCGCCGCCGATGCACATGGTCGCCAGGGCATAACGACCCTGACAGCGATGCAGTTCGTGAATCGCTTTGGTGGCGATGATCGCGCCAGTGGCGCCCACCGGATGGCCCAGCGAGATGCCCGAACCGTTGGGGTTGACCTTCTGCGGATCGAAGCCCAGCTCTTGCGCTACGGCACAGGCCTGGGCGGCAAAGGCTTCGTTGGACTCGATCACATCAAGGTCGGCCACGGTAAGACCGGCGCGCTTGAGCACAAGGCGGGTGGCGGGAATCGGTCCCAGTCCCATCATCGACGGTTCAACGCCTGCGTGGGCATAACCCACCAGTCGGGCCATAGGTTTGAGGCCTTGTTCCTGGACGACTTGCCCGGTGGCCATGATCAGTGCGCCGGCACCATCATTGAGGCCGGACGCGTTGCCAGCGGTGACGCTACCGTCCTTTTTGAAGGCTGGTTTCATACGGCTCAATTGCTCGGCGTTGACCTCAGCCCGAACATGCTCATCCGTCGCAAACGTAACCGTCCCTTTGCGGGTTTCAATTTCGATCGGCACGATCTGCCCGGCAAAACGCCCTTCGGCAATCGCCCGGGCAGCACGCTGCTGGCTGAGCAGCGCCAATTCATCCTGGGCCTGACGCGTGATGCCATAGTGCTCGGCGATATTTTCAGCGGTGATACCCATGTGGAAACCGGCAAACGGGTCTTGCAGTACCCCAAGCATGTAGTCGATGGCCTGCATGTCGCCCATGCGTGCGCCCCAGCGCGCCTGCGGCAACAAGTACGCGCCTCGGCTCATGGACTCGACGCCACCTGCCAGCGCAGCGCCCGCATCCCCCAGCATCAAACTTTGCGCGGCGCTGACAATCGCCTGCAAACCCGAACCGCACAGGCGGTTGACGTTGAAAGCGGGAGTCTCTTTCGTCAGGCCGGCATTGATCGCTACGGCTCGGGAGATGTAGGCATCGCGTGCCTCGGTCGGGATCACATGTCCCATCACTGCATGACCGATGTGCTCGGGCGCCAGGCCTGAACGTTCGATGGCGGCGCGGCAAACGTCGGTTGCCAACTGAATAGGCGGCACATCCTTGAGTGAACCGCCAAAGCTGCCGATGGCAGAACGGACGGCGCTCACTACAAAAATATCGGAATGGTTCATGTTGGCTCTCTGAATAGGTCTTTTTTGTTGGGCACGAGTCTAGAATCAGCAGCGCCACTGGCCTATGCCAAAACTGTTCAAGGGTGATGGCGTTTTTTGCCATATTCAGATGTGACGAGAGAGGCATTCAAATGCGGGAAACGGATTCGGTGGCGGTTTACTTCATGTACCCCATGATCCATGCACTACGAGAAGAACCGCAGCGTCTGCGGTCAGTGCTTGAACAAGTGGGAATTGATCCGGCATTGATGGATAAGCCGACGGCACGAGTACCGGCTACGGCTTTCGCCGCGTTGTGGCTGGTGCAGATACGTGAGTTGAACGACGAATTTTTCCGGTTGGACTCCCACGGTATGCCACCGGGCAGTTTTGCCTTGATCTGTCGGGCATTGATTCAGGAGCCGACGCTGGAAAAAGCCATGCGCCAGTGCCTGGCCAATTTCGCCCTGTTCCTGAGTGATTTTCGCGGCACGTTGAGCGTGCGGGGCAAGCGCGCGGTCATCAGCTTGCAGACCCGTGCGCAGGACAACGAGGTCAGCCGGTTGGGCGAAGAAACGTTTCTGGTGTTGATGATCAGCCTGCTGTGCTGGCTGGGCGGGCGGCGCATTCCGATCGATCGGGCGGACTTTCGTCATCAGCGTTTGTCGTTGCGTGATGATGCCATGCTCTGGGGGCCCAACCTGACCTTTGGCACTGAACGCACCGAAATCGAGTTCGCCAGTCACTACCTGCGCCTGCCGGTGATTCAAGACCTTGCTTCGCTGAAAGTGTTTTTACGCACCGCACCGCAATGGCTGGTGATCCGCTTCCGCAACCAGCATGGGCTGACGTCGCAGGTTCATCAGCGCCTGCGCCACAGCCATTACAGCGAATGGCCGACTTTGCAGGCCTTCGCCCTGGAACAGCACCTGAGCCCCAGCACCTTTCGCCGCAAACTGGGACGTGAAGGCTGTTCGTATCAGGAGATCAAGGATGAAGTGCGGCGCGCGGTGGCGTTTGAACGGTTGCGCCAGAGCAAGGCGAGCATCAGCGATATTGCTGAGCAGTTGGGGTTTCAGGAGCCGAGTGCGTTTCATCGCGCGTTCAAGAAGTGGACGGGGGAGAGCCCGGGGCGGTATCGGGCGCGGTTTCAGGATGGTTCTGAATGAGCTCCTGACAGGGATCGCACGGGTCAACACCCAGCCATTTGATTTATGAACTGTGCTCAGCAGTCCATGCGGATTTTTGATCTTAATCGATGTGCCCGCGGCTTGTAGCATGTCTATCAGGCGCTCAGACCCCGTTGCTGTCATTGATTCACTGGCCGTGAGGATCGCGCCTGCACGCAGTCTGGGCTGCGTTATGTCAATGAAACCAGGGATAAGAATTTCAATATGCAATCAAGAACACTAAAGCGATTTCTGGACGTTGTGATTGGCGCCGCCGCACTCGTGACCGGCGCTTGTACGGTGGCGGCTCCATTGGTCATCCAGGAGCAGGGCAGCTTCGCCGCTGGCGGCCAGGTCGCCACGGCGCCGGGCACCTTTGATCCGCGCAAACCGATGGAGCCTGCGGGGCAGACCTATCATGGCGACCACGCCTACGCCTTCTATCAGATCCCCGTGAATGCCCGCAAACTTCCGATTGTCATGTGGCACGGCGCTGGCCAGTTCTCCAAGACCTGGGAGACCACGGCCGATGGTCGAGAAGGTTTCCAGACGCTATTCCTGCGCCGTGGATTCGGGGTGTACCTGATTGATCAGCCGCGTCGTGGCAACGCCGGGCGCAGCATGGTCGAGGCAACGCTCAAGCCGACGCCGGACGAGCAGCTTTGGTTCAACCAGTTCCGCATCGGCCTGTGGCCCAACTACTTCGAGGGTGTGCAGGTTGCTCGCGATGCGCAGACCCGCGACCAGTTCTTCCGCGCCATGACGCCGAACACCGGCCCCTTCGATATGAACGTGGTGTCGGATGGAGTATCGGCTGTGTTCGAAAAAATCGGGCCTGGCATCCTCTTTACGCATTCGCAGGGTGGTGGGCCGGGCTGGCTAACGGCGATCAAGAACGGCAACGTGAAAGCCATTGTGGCCTTCGAACCGGGCAGTGGTTTTATCTTCCCGGAGGGCGAAGTCCCGGCGCCGATCCCGAGCGCCTTTGACACCGTGACAGCGGCTGCCGTGCCTGCGCCGCAATTCGCCGCCCTGACGAAACTGCCGATCCTGGTGCTCTATGGCGACAACATTCCCGACCATGCCATCGATCTGCCCGCCCAGGATAGTTGGCGTGCCCGCCTTGAGATGGCCAGGCTTTGGCGCGACACGGTCAACAAGCATGGGGGGGACGTGACGCTGGTGCATTTGCCGCAGATTGGCATCAAGGGCAATACGCATTTCCCCATGTCGGATCTGAACAACGTCCAGATCGCAGACCTGGTATCGAAGTTTCTCACCGAGAAAAACCTCGACTGAAAAAACGCGCCAACGGGGCCATGCCGGTTCTGTAGGAGCCAGGGGGGGGGGGGGGGGGGGGGGGGGGGGGGGGGGGGGGGGGGGACGTNNCTACCCCCCCCCCCCCCCCCCCCCCCCCCCCCCCCCCCCCCCCCCCCCCCCCCCCCCACCCCTGGCTCCTACAGATCCGGTTGACTCGTTTTTTACTTGAAAGGGCTCATATGAAAAACACCATTTTGAAAGCTGCCTTTATGGCGGCACTCGTCGGTATGTCTGCAAGCGAGGCCGGTGCGGGGGATTACAAAAAGAACCCGTTTACCTTGGTCTACGATGGCGCGCTTACGAAAAATGAGCCAGGCAAGGTCAATATCCGTCCCGTGACATACAAGCTCAACGGCCTGGATATTTCTGCCAACGTCTACACCCCTGCCAACTACGATGCGAAGAAGGCTTATCCGACGGTAGTGGTGGCACACCCCAACGGCGGTGTGAAAGAGCAGGTGGCTGGCCTATATGCCCAGCGATTGGCCGAACAAGGCTACATCACGATTACCGCGGACGCGGCGTATCAGGGTGCAAGCGGTGGACAGCCGCGCAGCGTGGACAAGCCTGCGTACCGTATCGAGGATATCCACGGCATGGCGGACTTCATCACCCAATATGCGGGAGTCGATGTAAAACGCCTGGGCTTGCTCGGCATCTGCGGCGGCGGTGGTTACTCGTTGGCCGCCGCCCAAACCGACAAGCGTTTCATGTCGATTGCGACGGTGAGCATGTTCAACTCCGGGCGGGTTCGTCGTAATGGCTACGTCGACTCGCAGTTGGGTACCGTCCAGCAACGTCTGCAGCAGGCATCTGACGCTCGGGCTCAAGAGGCAGCTGGCGGGGAGATTCTCTATGCAGGGGATGCCAATCTGACGGATGAGCAGATCGCCAAACTGCCGTTTGCTCTGTATCGACAGGGTTACGAGTACTACTGGAAGACGCACGCGCACCCCAATTCGACCTTCAAGTACACCATGAGCAGCTTACTGGACCTTATGCGCTTCGACGCCACTGACCAGATCGAACTGATCGGACAGCCGTTGCTGATGATCGCGGGGAGCAAGGCCGACAGCCTGTACATGACCGAGGATGCGTTCGCCAAGGCCACGGGTACGAAGGACAAGCAATTGTTCAAGATCGATGGGGCAACGCATATCGAAACCTACTGGGTTCCTGAATATGTGGACGCTGCAATCGCACAGCTGACAGCGTTTTATGCGCGGACCCTGTAGTTCAAGCGTGAAGGGCTGCTCGCTCTGATGACTGATGTGATCGTACGACTGGGTTGAGCAAGATGTTTGGCGTCATACCGGGAACATTGAAGGGTTATCGGCCGTATCACTTGTATTATCGGGGCTACGTTAAAAAATGGCCGGGTGTCTTTGAGACAGACGGCCATTTTTCAGATTGACAGCAGGGCAGGGGTATCGATATAAAAAGCACAGTTGTACGACGACAGACGATTTATCGGCTGCTCAACCCTTAACAATAAAAAAAGTGTCGGCCCCCATCATGAACTCAGCCTGTTTTCTCACCTCCCTAAACGCCTCTTCTAAAGATGCAATCCTGGCCGCTGGCATTTGCGCGCAGCACTCCGATTGCATGCCCGTCGTTGCACCTGATGATTACTCAAGTTAATCGCAAACACCCAGGAGTCTGAATGGCCTTGGCGCGGACCCATCGCGTTGTGGCGATGCTCTACGACAATTGATCTCGCTTAAAACCGAGACTTCATCACCCTAATCCAACAATAAAGTGATGCCATGAATCTGAACGAGCCCATCAATGCTCAGCGAATCGGCCAGGCTGTCGGCAACTATCGCTGGACTATCTGCGCGCTGTTGTTTTTTGCCACTACCGTCAATTACCTCGACCGCCAGGTATTGAGCCTGTTGGCGCCGGATCTATCGACGCAATTTGGCTGGAGCAATAGCGATTACGCCAACATCGCCTCTGTTTTCCAGTTTGTGTACGCGATTTCCATGCTGTTCGCCGGTCGCGTGGTCGACAAGATCGGCACCAAGACCGCCTATGTAGTAGCGATCTGCATCTGGTCGACCGGCGCGGTCATGCACGCCTTTGCGGTGCCGATGGGCGAGGGGATAGGTGCCGTGAGCAGCGCCCTCGGCATTGCCATGATTCCGGTTTCGATCGCAGGCTTCATGGTGTCGCGCGCCGTGCTGGCGATCGGCGAAGCGGGCAACTTCCCGATCGCAATCAAGGCCACCGCAGAATACTTCCCGAAGAAAGAGCGTTCCTTCGCCACCGGCATTTTCAATTCCGGTGCCAATGTGGGCGCGATCCTGGCGCCGATCTGCGTGCCGCTGATCGCCAGTCTGTGGGGCTGGGAAGCGGCTTTCATCGTGATCGGTATGTTGGGCTTCGTTTGGGTGGGAGTCTGGATTGCGCTGTACGAGAAGCCGGAGCAGCAAAAACGCCTCTCGGCGCAGGAACTGGCCTACATCCGCAGCGATCAGGTCGTACCGGTGGTCACTCGCCCGGTACCGGGTGTTGCCGACAAAAAAGTGTCCTGGTTCAAATTGCTGACCTACCGCCAGACGTGGGCTTTTGCTTTCGGTAAATTCATGACCGACGGCGTGTGGTGGTTCTTCCTGTTTTGGCTTCCCACCTATTTGTCGGCGCAATACGGCATGAAAGGCCAGGCCATCGTGATGCCGCTGGCCGTGCTGTACAGCATGACCATGATCGGCAGTATCGGCGGCGGCTGGTTTCCCAGCTATTTCATGTCACGCGGCGACGCGCCGTATGACGGTCGCATGAAAGCCATGCTGGTGATCGCGTTCTTTCCGTTGCTGGTGTTACTGGCGCAGCCATTGGGTTACATCAGTTTCTGGGTGCCGGTGCTGCTGATTGGCGTGGGCGCGTCGGCGCACCAGGCATGGTCGTGCAACATTTTCACCACCGTGTCTGACATGTTTCCGCAAAAATCCATCGCTTCGGTGGTCGGTATCGGCGGTTTGGCAGGTGGCTTGGGCGGCGTAGTGATGACCAAGATCGGCGGTTGGGTGATCGATCACTACAAACTGATCGGCGATATTCATACCGGCTACATGATCATGTTTGCCATCTGTGCCTTGGCCTATCTGGTGGCATGGAGCGTCATGAAGGCGCTGGTACCACGCCATAAGGAAATCACCGATCTGTAAACGGCAGGCACCCGTCAGCCAGCGAGGGCTACGCACTGCGACGCATGTTGTCGCAGTGCGTGACTCGACCGCCTTCCTCTGAGCCTGTGCCACCTATGTGAACATGTTGATCGGGTCGACGAGGTACGGCCTGTCGGTGCCGACTATCGGATTGCCATAAGCGAAGGAAGGCGCACGACGCGCTTGCCTGGCAATCCGTTATTTGGCCAATAACCTGCACCAGAAACCTCTCTCCAGCCCGTGATAAGGGCGACAGCACGTTATAGAGCATCCTGGCTTCGTCGCCGATCGCTTGCGTTCCTCGCCGTGGGGTCATTGTGGGGGAGGAGGCGATCCGGCCAATTGCTCCACACAGTCGTTCGGCATGATCTAAGCTCCAGAAGATGGTTTTTGCGAGCAGGGGTTTCAATGCGAAGCACACCTGAAAACAGCCTGAAAAATGCGTTGAAAGCCTGTAGAGACAGCTTTATTTCTGTTGGCTTTTTCAGCTTTTTCATCAACGCGCTCATGCTCGTTCCCACCTTCTATATGCTTCAGGTGTATGGGCGAGTGATGGCCAGCGGAAGCCTGACAACCCTGGCAATGCTGACGCTGATCATGACCGGGCTGATCATCACGCTCGGCTCCCTGGAATGGATCCGTTCGCGCATCATGGTTCGGGTCAGTACTCGACTGGATGTGTTGCTCAGTCGCCAGGTCTATAAGGCCAGTTTCAAACGGGCGCTGGACAGCGGTGGTATGGATGCCTCGGCCCAGTCGCTCAACGACTTGACGGGTTTGCGACAGTTTCTCTCCGGTAATGGTTTGTTCGCCTTTTTCGATGCGCCCTGGTTGCCTATCTACATCGCCGTGATGTTCATGTTTCACCCTTGGTTTGGCTGGGTAGCGACGGGCAGTGCGCTGCTGTTGTTATTGCTCGCGTTTATCAATGAGAGGCTGACGGGGCCAACGCTGGCCCAGGCGAACAAGGAACATATCGGCGCGACGCTCTACACCACGAAAAATCTGCGTAACGCTGAAGTCATCGAGTCCATGGGCATGCTTGAAACCCTGATGGATCGTTGGGGGCATCGGCAAAGAAATGTTCTGTTGCTACAGGCCCAGGCCAGCGATAGAGGTGCCATCGTCAGCACGCTGTCCAGGACGTTCCGGATCCTGGTGCAATCATTGATCCTAGGTCTGGGGGCGTACCTGGCCGTGGATCATCAAGTGGGGGCAGGCCTGGTGTTTGCCGGGGCCGTGCTACTGGGGCGCGCATTGGCCCCCATCGATCTGATCATCGGCAGTTGGAGGGGCTTTATTGCGGCTCGCTCGCAATACGGCCGTCTCAACGACATCCTCGACAAACAACAGGCTCAGCCCGAGCGTATGTCATTGCCTGCGCCTCAGGGGCACGTGCAGGTGGAGAATCTGGTCGTAGCGGCACCTGGTTCGAGAACCCCGATCATCAACAACATGAGTTTCAGCGTACCTGCCGGCTGCGTTGTCGGCATCATCGGTCCCAGTGCCGCGGGCAAATCGACCCTGGCCAGGGCATTGATGGGGGTATGGGCACCGCTGCAAGGCGTGGTCCGGCTCGATGGCGCGGACATCAGCGCGTGGGATAAAGATGAACTTGGACCGTATATAGGTTACTTGCCCCAGGACATTGAGCTGTTCGAAGGCAGCATCAGCGAGAACATTGCCCGCTTCGCCGAGGTCGACTCGGTAAAAGTCATTCAGGCTGCCAGGACCGCTGGCGTTCACGAAATGATTTTGCAATTGCCCGATGGCTACGACACCGTCATTGGCAGTGAGGGCCTCACGCTGTCGGGAGGGCAGCGCCAGCGCATCGGACTGGCCCGCGCCCTGTATGGCAGCCCGCGACTGATTATTCTCGACGAGCCCAACTCCAATCTTGACGAAGTCGGCGATCGCGCCCTGGTGGCAGCCATCCAGCAGATCAAGCAGAGCGGCGCGACCCTGTTTGTCATTACCCACCGAACCAACATCGTGTCGCAACTAGACCGGCTCATGGTGATGAACGCAGGGGTTATCAGTCTTTATGGGCCACGCGAGCAAGTGCTCGCCGAACTTGCGCAGAAACAGCAGGCACAAAAGCACGCCATGTCGGCAGGCGCCACCATGGCTTCGGTCAAAACCAGCAAGGGCGATGCCGATGAACCCTACGATGCCCAGTCGTCAAATTGAAAGCTTCGCCGGCCTGCCGATATCTGATCGTAAAGCACGCCGCCTGGGCATTGGTATTGTAGGGGTGACCTTCGGCCTGTTCGGCACCTGGGCGGCGCTTGCGCCCCTGGACGGTGCCGCTTACGCGCCGGGGGTGGTCACCGTGCAGACTTACCGCAAAACGGTCCAGCATCCTGAAGGCGGCATCGTCAAAGAGGTACTGGTCCATGACGGTGACATCGTCAAGCGTGGTGATCCGCTGATCATTCTTGATGATGCCCAGTTGCGCTTCGAATACGAGATAAGCCGAGGCCAGTTGGTCGCGACAAGAGCCATGGAGGCAAGACTCAGGGCCGAGCGCGACACACTGTCGGCGATCAGCTTTGGCGAGATAGCCGATCCAGAGAGTCTGCGAGGCGTGGAGGCGCGCCAGGGCGAGACCCAGGTATTCAACGCCCGGCAGGGCTCGCGGCTGGGTCAGATCGCGGTGTTGCGCGAGCGCATTGGCCAGTTGAGTCAACAGATCAAGGGACTGGAATCGATGATTGCTGCCAAGGTTCATCTGGAGAAATCCTACAGCGGTGAAATCGTTGAATTGACCGACCTGCTCAAGCAAGGGTTCGTGGACAAACAGCGTCTGCTCGATCAGGAACGCAAGCTGGGGATGCTCAGGTCGGAGGTGGCTGATCACCGGTCCGCTATTAACAAGACTCGTCTGCAGATCAACGAAACACAGCTGCAGATACTGCAAATCGACAAGGATTTCAGTACCGAGGTGGTCAAGGAGCTGGCCGAGGTGCAGACCCGGATGTACGACCTGCAAGAGAAAACCTCGTCCCTGGAAGACCGGCTCAGTCGTATTGTCATCCGCGCCCCCGACGCGGGCATGGTGATTGGCATGACCGTGCACACCATCGGTGGTGTGGTGAGCCCGGCGACGCCGCTGCTGGATATCGTTCCATCGGTTTCCGAGCTGGTCATAGAGGCCCAGGTAGCGCCGGTGGATATTGATCGTGTCGCCATCGGCAAGCGTGCCGATATCCGTTTCGGCGCGTTCAATAGCTCGACCACGCCGGTGATCGAAGGCGAGGTCAGCAGCGTATCGGCTGACCGGCTGGTCAACGAAAAGGCCGGGACGGCCTATTACCTGGCGCGGGTCCGGGTAACCGAGGAGGGCGTGCGCACCTTGGGTGAGCGCAAGTTATTGCCGGGGATGCCGGCGGACGTATTAATCATCACCGGGCAACGCACGTTGTTGCAGTACTTGATGCAGCCGGCTCGCGATGCCATGGCTCAATCGATGATCGAGGAATAACCATGAGCGCGTCGGCAGTTTTGCTGGGCGGTGTGTTCATGCTTGCAGCGGGTGCCGCCCTGGCGCAAACCATTGCGGCAACGCCGACGGGGGTCAGCGCCTCGACGTTTTCCACCGACCTCATGCAGTTGTATCGTGAGTCACGGCTGGAAGATCCGCGGGTATTGGCCTCCTATGCGCAAGCGCAGGCGGGTAAGGAGCATCAGCGCGAGGCTATGGGTGCGCTGTTCCCGCAGGTATCGCTCAACGCGGGGACGAATCGGATTCATCAGGAGAGCGACCTGGTGCAGCAAAGTTACGATAGCGAAAACTACAGCCTCGTACTGCGTCAGTATCTCTACAACAAGTCCGCGTGGGAGAACTACCAAAAATTCAAAAGCCTGGCCAGGCAATCCGAATCGCAAGCGCTGGATGCCCAGGCCGAGGCCACAGTGGACTTGGCGCAGCGTTACTTCGCCGCGTTGGCGGCCGAAGATGAACTGGAGTTGGTGAGGGCGGAACGTCGAACCACGCAAAAGAGTCTGGACCGAGTCAATGCGTTGTACGAAAAGCAGCTGGCAATGATTACTGATCAGCTCGACCTCAAGGCCCGAGTCGATTTGCTGGCGGCGCAGGAGCTGGATGCCCAGAACCAGGCCAGTATCAGTCGTGAGGCATTGGCAGAGATCGTCGGCCGGCCGGTCAAGGAGAAGCTCAACCGGATTCGCGATGACGTGCAACTGCGGGTTTCAGCACAGAGCCTGGAATCCTGGGTGCGCGAGGGTATAGCGCTAAACCCGGCGCTCAAGGCCAACGAAAGCGGTGTGGAAGCCGCGGGCGCAGCCTTGCGCAGCGGCAAGGGCGGGCACTATCCGACCCTGAGCCTTACGCTGAGCGCGCAGCAGACCAACGAGGGCTACAACAATGCCCTGGCGCCGCGCACCGACAGTTATGTCGCCGGTATTGGCGTGCAGGTGCCGCTGTACAGCGGCGGTTCGACCTCGGCGCGGGTCCGTGGGCTCTACCAGGATCAGATTACCGCCGAGCAGGAACTGGAAGCGATCCGGCGCCGGGTGGTCAAGGAGATCACCAGCGCTTACCTGACCGCCAATTCGAGCGGAGAAAAGATCAGTGCGAGCCGCAATGCCCTGGCCTCGGCACAGCTGTCCAGAGTGGCCGCAGAGAAAGCGCTCGATTACGGAATGGTCAATGCTGTCGATGTACTGGCCACCGTACGCAACGAATTCCGGGCGCGTCGTGACCTGCTCAAGACGCAATACGAATTCGTCACTAATGTCCTCACGCTCAATCGTTGGGCGGGAAAGCTGCCTGCCGAAAGTGTCGAAAGCGTTAATGGCTGGTTGAGCTCCGGCAGCTCCAGCCAAAACCTCACATCCCACTGATCCTGCCGCAATACCCACTGTATCGCCGATAAATTGACGCCAATATCGCGGTTACGCCTGCGCGCAAACCATTTGTCGGTTAATTGACGATTTCGATCGAGGTCAGGCCTTGATTGCAGTTCGCCAAGGTAAACCTAAGTTATTGAATTTAATTGGTTAAATGAGCGATTTTGACAACGGCCGGGCTACCCGCATGAGGCGTGAGTCGACGACTGGCGGATGGGTGTGCTGGCAGTGTGCTGGTCTGGCCTAGACTCAGTTGAACAGATCGAGGGAGCACGTCATCACGCGCAAGTGATTGATGATTATTCCTATTTATGTTGCCTCGATGGCTTTGCCCGGCTTTTCGGAAACGCCCGCAACCCCTGCTTGTCGAACCAGTGGAAGGGGCCCAAAAAATGAATACCCGGGCAGGCACCGTTAAGGCCTGTCGGCGTTCGCATCTGTCCTTCGATCACGGTGGGCAGGTGAGCGAGCTGCTGATTCAGGAAGGCCAAGGGAGGGAGGTCATTAATTCTTCAAGGGAGTCAGGAAAATATGACGACCCACAAAAAAACAACAATACGTGTGATGCTGATCGATTGTCGTCCCCTCGTTCTCATGGGCCTTCAAGATTTGATCAATGCCAGAAAGCCTCAGATGGAAGTGAGCGGCCAGGCCACCACCTATACCAATGCGCTGGACCTTGCCGATCAGTTGCGTCCCGATGTCATTTTTTTCAGTTTCTTTCCGGATGCGCTGAACCCGCTGGCGGTCATCACGGGACTCGCCCGTAGCGCCGAAATGAAAGTGCTGGTGCTCAAGGGCCTTTACGAAACCATCCCTGTTGCCCAGGCGATAGAAGCGGGCGCACGCGGCATCGTGCTGGCAGAAGACTCGACGGAATCGATCATCCGCGCCATCGTCACGGTCCACCATCGCGACATTGGACTGAACAGATCCTGGGCCGTTGGGCTTTCCGGCTATGCCGCAACCGGGCATATACCCTTGAAATGCAATTCGGAGCGGGCGAAACTGGCGCGGCTGACGCTACGCGAGAGGGAACTGATTCGCGCCATCGTTGGGGATCCATCCGCCAAATACATGTGCATCGCCGGGCGCCTGGGCATCAGCGAGCACACCGTGCACAACCACCTCAGCAACATCTATCAAAAGCTTGATCTCATCAACCGTATCGACTTGCTGATGTACGCGCAGAAGCACGGGCTCACCAACAACGAAGAACCGCCCGAGTCCACTTGGGTGGAATCGGACTGATTGGTGCGCGCCACGGTAAGGCGCACGCTGTCGTCGGGCAGGGGACAAACGTGTCCCTGTGCGCCCGGCAAGCCCGGCAATAGCATCTGCCGGACCCAAAACACCCTGAACCAATAGTTTTGATGTGCTGCAGCACCAGATGCTGTTTGCGGCATGGATGCGCCTGGCGTCAGAGGCGTCGCACTGAACCCGTCCAATGAAAACGGCCTGACCCCCTTGTGGGAGCCAGGCCGTGGCCCTCAGTGGCGTTTAGACAATGTCAGTGAATGCGATGTCGGTCACACCGACCAACTGGATGATGTTGGTGATACCACTGCCGTCGCCGTCGAATGCCAGGTAGCCGTCGCCTCCAACGACGCCGAAATAGTAGTCCGTCGTGCCGTTCAGCGCGGTATCGGCGGCCGAGATGAATCCGGCCAGGTTGGTAGCGGGTGTCAGCTCTTCGGCGTAGTTCGATCCGGAACCTGCCGTTGGAAAGTCCAACTTGTCGACGCCGGAGACGAAGCCGATGGAGATCACATCTGTCGCTCCGGACAGCAGCACGTCGGTATCCAAACCGCTGAAGTTGAACGTGTCCGCACCCACCCCATTGTCGCCATCAATGGTCACGTTCAGTGTCTGGGTGCCGGTTGAATCACCGTCCGCATCCGTCACCACCACGTCGAAGGTCAGGAGGGCATCCGGTGTCGCCGAGGTCACAAAGCCCATGTCGACGATCTTGACGACGTCACCGTCCCATGAAGCTGCCTCGCCGGCCTCCAGGGGGTTGCTCTTGCCGCCCTCACCAGCCACGTCCCCGAATGCCAATGAGGTACCGTTGCTTGCCCCGTTGACGCCGACGTTGCCATTGAGGTTGTACCCGGTCCCGACGACGCCCTCGGTCGAAACCAGCACCTGCAAGCCCTCGATCACGTAGTTCTCGGTGGTGCCAAAGTTGTAGTCATTGCTCTCGATGATCACCGCGCCGTCGTTCTGATCCAGCACGATTCCGTAGGCTGCGGGATTCGCAATCGGATGGAAGTTATTAGGAGAAGTCGAGGCGGTTTTCAGGATGATGTCTTGGCTGTCGACAATGATCGCCCGGGTGATCTGGCTTTGGTCGTCAGGATCGATCAGCTTCAGCACAAGCACCAGGTCCTCGTTGCCGATGCCGTCGAACTTGACGAAAACCCCCTTGCTCGTGGCTGTTGGCGTTGCGCTGGTGATCCCGAATGGATTGGCCGCGAAGAAGTCCAGATCCATCACCTCGCCCTGCTGGATCGTGTCACCGGCGACGCCAGCCGCAGTCCCGGAAACACTCACCCAGGACGTTGCTGCAGAGAACAACTCGTTGCCGTCGTCGCTGTCGTTGACGAAGATGTTGTCGCCACCGGCCTTGATATTGTTGGCTCCGGTCCCACCGCCTTCCTCGGCGAATCCAGTGAACTGCACGAAGAAATCGTCGGCCAGCTCGGCCACCGAGACCGGCGGTTGCTGGTTGATCGGCGTTGTGCCGTTGATCGCATAGCCGGTAAAGCCCTGCGCGGTCGATGTCCTCAGGATACTGAAGCTTTCAATCTCGTCAGTCAGGCTCAGCGTGTAAGTGTCGGCCACCTTGTTGAAAGTCAGTGTCCCGGTTGCGTTGGTGAGGGCGCCCTGAGTCGGGTTGTTGGACACATAAGTAAAGGCGATATTGAACACCGCACTCGTGTCATTCTCCGAGAACCAGGTCACCGACTTGTTGGTAATGTCGTTCGTTCCCACCGAGACGCCCGTCAGGCTCACGGACAAGTCGGCGTTCGTCGCGCTGTAGCTCAGCCGCTCGTCCGCGCCGATGTCGTAGGCAAAGACGCCGGTGCCTCCGGGGGTCGGATTGCTGGAGTTCGCGTAGACCAGGTTCGACTTGGCCGTTACGACCGGCGAGTCATCATCGACCGTGATCACCAGGCCGTTTCCGGCCGCCGTCACCGAGTCGCCATCGAAGTCCGTGGCGTTGATCGCCGTACCCAGCGCGATGCTCAGGTCATTCTCGGTGTTGTCACCGGTCAACCCATCGAGGCTTGCATGGTCGAGCTGATCGACCAGCGTGAAGGTGTAGGCGCCCGACTCCCCATGGACGCTGAACGTGAACACCGTGTTCCCGGCCGGGGCCGAGGCCGTCAGCGTGTGGGTCTTGGTGTCCGCGTCATAGGCGACCGCATAGGTCACTGTCACGCCGCCGCTCTTCAGACCCAGCGCCGTCAGGCCATTGGTCGTCAGTGAATAGCTCAGCGCCTCGTCCGCGCCGGACTGGAACAGTGTGCTCACAGTGCCGCTGGCCGTCACCGCTTCGCCGGCCACGTCGCCCGGGCCGCTCGCGATGCCATCGCCCCGGCCGGCGTCGGCCTCGCCTTCCACTACGCCGTCTTCGTCCACCGTGCCAGTGAGGGTCGCCACTGTCGCGATCGGCGTGTCGTCGTCGACCGTGATCACCAGGCCGTTCGCGGCCGCCGTCACGGTGTCGCCGTCAGCGTCCGTGGCGTTGATCGCCGTGCCCAGCGCGATGCTCAGGTCGTTCTCGGTGTTGTCGCCGGTCAACCCATCAAGGCTTGCATGGTCGAGCTGATCGACCAGCGTGAAGGTGTAGGCGCCCGTCGCCGCATGGACGCTGAACGTGAACACCGTATTCCCGGCCCCGGCCGAGGCCGTCAGCGTGTGGGTGTTCGCGACCGCGTCATAGGCGACCGCATAGGTCACTGTCACGCCGCCGCTCTTCAGACCCAGTGCCGTCAGGCCATTGGTCGTCAGCGAATAGCTCAGCGGCTCATCCGCGCCGGACTGGAACAGCGTGCTCACAGTGCCGCTGGCCACTACTACTTGGTTGGCCACGTCGTCTATACCGCCCGCGATGCCATCGCCCGGGCCGGCGTTAGCCGTGCCTTCCACTACGCCGTCTTCGTCCACCGTGCCAGTGAGGGTCGCCACTGTCGCGATCGGCGTGTCGTCGTCGACCGTGATCACCAGGCCATTCGCGGCCGCCGTCACCGTGTCGCCGTCGAAGTCCGTGGCGTTGATCGCCGTGCCCAGCGCGATGCTCAGGTCATTCTCAGTGTTGTCGCCCGCAACGTTATCGAGGCTTGCATGGTCGAGCTGGTCGACCAGTGTGAAGGTGTAGGCGCCCGACTCCCCATGGACGCTGAACGTGAACACCGTGTTCCCGGCCCCGGCCGAGGCCGTCAGCGTGTGGGTGTTCGCGACCGCGTCATAGGCGACCGCATAGGTCACTGTCAC
>NZ_JBXAOA010000012.1:0-151539 GCF_058802325.1 Pseudomonas sp. GW822-FHT02E03
CCCCCCCCCCCCCCCCCCCCCCCCCCCCCCCCCCCCCCCCCCCCCCCCCCCCCCCCCCCCCCCGCTCCCACATTAGATGTGCGTCCGACTTTTATGGCCTCAGCGGCGGCGCAACTTTCTGACCTTGCTCCACCGTCCAGGCCACCACCTGCGCCGTCAATTGATCGCTGGCCTGACCAAAACCGGTCACCACCGCCGGCACCTTCACATCGCTCAACGGCTGACGCACTTCAAAGCGTCGGCTGGCGAGGATTCGCTGGTCATACCCACGCACCAACAACGCATCCAGGCGCACGACCACGCTCGCAGCCGTACCTTGGTACTCGGTCTGGAACGCTTGCAGGTTGCCGCCCAGTTCCAGGTCTGCCTGGAAATTACTGTCATCGGTGCTGAGCAATGGCACGCGACCGTCACGCTGGAAACCATCGAGCAGGCGATTGCGCAACAGCACCGGTGCCGGATCGCTCCAGCGTGAAGCCTTGTAGCTGCTGATCAGATCACCCTGAGGGATTACGGCGATTTTCGGGTTGTTCAAGGCTTCGCTGGTTTGAGGCTTGGCCAGCCGCAACGACCAGCGCTGCGGCGTGCCGTGTTGGGCCGATGCGTCGCGCTGTGCCGACGGCAGTCGATAGACATCGGACGGCTCGGCCTTGGGGAAAATCGAACAGGAAGCGATCAACGCAAAACCGGCGAGGAGGGCGAGATGAGCCAGTTTCATGGCGTGAACTCCTTGTTTTTGTCGCTGCCCAGCAGGTAACCGCTGGGGTTGGCCTCAAGCCGCTGGGAAATGGTCCGCAACGAACTCAAGGTATCGCGCAGCTCACGCACCGCCGGCGCCAGGCCATTGAGGCCCTGCATGCCGCTGTTGAGGGAATCCTGATTGGCGGAGAGCAACGTGTTGATGGTCGCGCTACTTTGTTCCAGGGACTTCATGGCTTGCTCGGCACTGCCGAACATCTGCTTGCCCTGATCGTTGAGCAGGCCGTTGGCGTTGCGCATCAACGCGGTGGTCTGTTCCAGGGTGGCGCTGGCCTGCTTGCCAACCGAAGCCAGTTGCTGCATCGCCTGACGAATATCGCCGCGCTGATCGGCAATGGTGCCGGTGGTTTGCTCCAGGTGCTCCAGGGTGCTGCTGATACGCCCGACGTTCTCCGAGGAAAACAACTGATTGGCGTTGTGCATCAACACGTTCACGCCCGCCATCAGATCGTTGCTGTCATTCATCAACCGGGCAATGGGCGAGGGCGATGCAACGATTGTCGGCAAATTGCCGTCCTTGCCCTTGAGCGTCGGACTTTGTGGCGTGCCGCCGCTGAGCTGGATGATCGAGGTCCCGGTGATCCCGGTCAGCGCCAGCTTGGCCTGAGTGTCTTCTTTGATCGGAGTGTCTCCGCCCAGGCGAATCCGCGCCAACACCCGGCGCGGATCGTTCGGGTCCAGGCGCAGCATCACCACGTCGCCGACCTTGATCCCGCTGTACTGCACGGCGCTGCCCTTGGACAGGCCGCTGACCGCCTCGTTGAAGACGATTTCGTAATCCTTGAATTCGGTATCGACGCTGGATTTGGCCAGCCACAGACCGAAGAGCAGGGCGCCTGCCACCACTATGACGGTGAACAGGCCAATCAATACGTGATGGGCTCGGGTTTCCATGTCAGACCTCATTGAGCTGGTTAGCGGCCGTCAGCGCCGCGCGGCCGCGAGGGCCATGGAAGTATTCGTGAATCCACGCATCATCGGTTTCCGACACCTTGTCGATGGCGTCCGCCACCAGCACTTTCTTCTGCGCCAGCACCGCCACTCGGTCGGTGATGGTGTAGAGCGTGTCGAGGTCGTGGGTCACCAGAAACACGCTCAGGCCCAAGGCATCGCGCAGAGTCAGGATCAGTTGATCGAAGCCTGCGGCGCCAATCGGGTCTAGACCGGCGGTGGGCTCGTCGAGGAACAGGATGTCCGGGTCCAGCGCCAGCGCTCGGGCCAGGGCCGCGCGCTTGATCATGCCGCCGGACAGTGAAGCCGGGTATTTGTCGGCCGCCGACAACGGCAGCCCGGCCAACGCCATTTTCACTGCCGCCAGGTGCTCGGCGTCGGCACGGCTCAGGCCGGCGTGTTCAATCAGGGGCAGGGCGACGTTCTCGGTCACGGTGAGCGAAGAGAACAAGGCGCCTTTCTGGAACAACACACCGAACCGCCGTTCGACCAGCGAGCGCTCGTGCTCCGACAGGCTCGGCAAGTTCTTGCCGAAGACCTTCACCAGCCCTTCGCTGGGCTGACGCAGGCCGACAATGCTGCGCAGCAGCACCGATTTGCCGCTGCCAGAACCGCCGACCACCGCCAGAATCTCGCCCTTGTACAAGTCCAGGTCGAGGTTCTCGTGCACGCTCTGGCGGCCGAAGCGATTGCACAGCCCACGGACTTCGATCACTGCCTCTGAAGGCGCTCGGGGTAAACGACTCACCAGTCCATCTCCATGAAAAACAACGCAGCCACGGCGTCGAGCACGATCACCACGAAAATCGACTGCACCACACTGGACGTGGTGTGCGCGCCGACGGACTCGGCGCTGCCGCTAACCTTGAAGCCCTCGAGGCAGCCGATGGCGGCAATCAGGAACGCAAAAATCGGCGCTTTGACGATCCCCACCAGAAAGTGCTGAACGCCGATGTCCGATTGCAGCAGTGACAGGAACATCGCCGGTGAGATATCCAGCGACAGCGCGCAGACCACGCCACCGCCGACAATCCCTGACACCATCGCCAGAAAGGTCAACATCGGCAGCGCCACCAGCAACGCCAGGACGCGGGGGACTACCAGCAACTCCATCGGGTCGAGGCCGAGGGTGCGGATCGCGTCGATTTCTTCGTTGGCCTTCATCGAACCGATCTGCGCGGTGAACGCACTGGCGGTGCGGCCCGCCATCAGGATCGCCGTGAGCAACACGCCGAACTCCCGCAGAAAAGAGAACGCCACCAGGTCCACGGTGAAAATACTCGCACCGAAACTCGCCAGCACCGTCGCCCCGAGAAACGCCACCACAGCCCCCACCAAAAACGTCAGCAAGGCGACGATGGGGGCGGCGTCGAGGCCGGTCTGTTCGATGTGGGCGACCATCGGTGTGAGACGCCAGCGCTTTGGACGAAACAGCCCGCGAGCGATGGTTTCCAGGATCAGGCCGACGAAACCCAACAATTGCAACGTGTCCTGCCAGACCGCGTCGACCGCGCGGCCGATGCGGGTCAGCAGTTGAATGCCGACGCTGATTTCCGGTTCTTTGATCGGCACGCAGAAATCGGTCAGCGAGCAGTACACCGTCTGCAACAAGGCGCGATCCGCGGAGGAAAGGGTGCAATCGGGGTGTTCGGCAGATTTGCCCAGACGCTCGGCCCCCAGCAGCTCCACCAGCAATGACGCACCCGCCGTATCGAGCGCGCCGAGGCCATTGAGATCGATGTGGGTGTTGTTGTCGTATTGGCCACGGAGCTTTTCGCTCAGGCGGCTGAGATCGGCGTAATGGGCAAGCGTCCAGTCACCCGTGACCCGCAACAGGGCAGGGCTGTGCGAGGTGTCCAGTCGGGCACTGCCAGGCATTGTGCTGCTAGTCATAAGCTCCGTGCTTGTTCGGCTATTACGCAGATCAGACTAATAGCACGAACCGCGTTACTTTTCTTTGATGGGTGTGCTGTCCATGACTTTGAAGCGCAACACGCCAATCAACTGACCGTCTTCAGTCAGCACCCGAACCTGCCATTTGCCTGCGGGGTTGCCGGGGAAGTTCTGCTTGTGAGTCCACGCACGGTAGCCTTCCTTGCGCCCCCCGTTGATATCCAGCGGGATACGGTCGACTTCTTTACCGTTGAACATCCAGACGTGATAAATCCGTTCGGCCAGACCTCGCGGAGCATTGATCGCGGTGTACGCATACAGCCCACCCCCACGAATCTGTTCGGCGCTGACTTCTTCCAGGCTCTTGCCGGGTGTTCGATCCTGCATTTGAGTGCTGATCGCCACCTCGGTCATCCACAGCGTCGCCGGTGGAACCCAGGAGCGCAGCACCCAACCAGCGGCGCCGATGCCGACGGTGATGCTGAGGATCGCCAGCGCATTGCGCACAGTGCGAATCGGGAAGATCGAGGCCAGGCTCGGGAACGACAGCAGCATGGCAATGCCTAGCGCCAGCTTGAAGCTTTGGGCGGTGGTCAGGTGCAGGATGACGGGCAGGGCGGTCAACAGGGCCGCGAACAGGGTCAGGGTGTGCAGCGCCAGGAACGCCCAGCGGCGCGGTGCCAGCCATTTGTAGTAGAGCGGGTCGATGATCGAAATCAGCGCCGCCATGCTCAGTAATCCAGTGAAGAACAACTGGCCGCTGTTCCAGGTGGTGGTGATTAAAAAGAACGGCAGGACGAAGAACAGACTTTCCTGATGGATCATCTGCGTTGCGTAACGCAGCAGTGGCTGGGGTATTTCGCGCTTGAAGACCCTGGCGAACAGCTTGGTGAGGCTGTTTTCCAGCATCAACCAGACCCAGCTGATCAGCATGATGGTGGTGATCCACGTCGCCAGACCTTGTTGGCGATCCACCAGCATGAAGCTGCCGACCCCTGAAATGAAGCCGCCGAGCGCAATGACCCCGGGATAGCGCTTGATCAACTCCAGGAGGCGCTGTACGTACAGGGTCAGGTTCGGCATTCGGCGACTCACAATAGTCGTGGGAAAAATCCTCGACAGGGTACCGCCCGAGGGGTCCTGTGGCGAGGCTTGCGGTCACTTTGATCGAACCCAAAACCCTGTGGCGAGGGAGCTTGCTCCCGCTCGGCTGCGCAGCAGTCGCAATATCGGTGAATGCGGTGTGTCTGATAAACCGGGGTGCCATTTTTCAGGGCCGCTTCGCAGCCCAACGGGAGCAAGCTCCCTCGCCACAGGGAAATCATTTCTTTCTGCGGTGAACGCGCCAACCCAATATTCCAAGCACCATCAGTCCAAATCCCCCGACAATCGCCCACATCACCTGGTCATAACTCATCAGCGGCTTCTCGATCCGCAGATATCCCGGTTGCAGCAGCAATTCACGCATCGCCTTGTTCGCCTCGGCCAGTGTTACGTCTTGCAGTGCCTTGGCCGGGTTGAGGAAATGGCCATCCTCGTAGTCGCCAAGAGCGCTCCAGTAATAGTCCGCCAGGGCGCTGTTGCCTTGCACGGCCCAGGCCTGGCGAGCGATGGCGGCTTGCTTGAGACGGGCGAAGGTGGCGGCATCGAGGCCGTTCTTGAGCAGATCGGCTTTAAGCTCATCCAGCACCTGTTCCGCTGCCAGCACATCGTCGCGATCAAGGTCGGCGTTCAGGCTCATGAAGCCCACCCCGCCAAATACCTCGCGCTCGGCCGAGGGACCGTAGGACAACCCATGGGCCAGGCGCAATTGGCGATAGAGCGCCCAGTCCAGATAGTCCTTGAGCAAGTCGAAGGTTTCGTCGTGCTGGTCTTCCAGCACCGGTTCCGGCACCAGCCAATGCAATTTGGCACCGCCACCGACGAAACCGTTACTCAAATTGCGCTCATGGGCCGCGCTGGCCTGAATGTCTGGCAGCGGCAGGTGAGTGCTAGGCTCAACCGCTTCGAGCGCGCCATAGGCCCGTTCCAGATAGGCCGGCAGCAAGCGGTCGAGGTCGCCGACCACGATCAGGGTCATGTTGTTGGGCGCGTACCAAGCCTTGCGCACCTTCTCCAATTGCTCGCGGGTCAGGTGATCGACTTGCGCGCGCTCGGGGCATTTGAGGCCCAGTTCCACCGCCAACTGATTACTCGCGGTGTGCCCCAGATCCTGGCGATCCAGCCAGCGTTGCAGGTGCGAGTAATGACCACCGTCTTCGCGCTCGACCACTTGCTTGGCGACGTTGATGGCATTGTCGTCGATACGGGTCTGGGTCAGCAGCGCCAACAGCAGGTCGAGGACCTTGCGCTGGTTTTTCGCCGGGGCTTCGATGACGAAAGTCGTGTCGGCATTGCTGGTGTAGGCATTCCATTCACCGCCCAGGGCCTGCATGCGTTCTTCCAGGCCGCCTTCGCCGGTGGCGTCGATGCCGCTGAACAGCAAGTGTTCGAGCAGATGCGGCAGTTCCTTGTCGGCGCAGCTGAAATCATCCAGGCCTACGCCAACCACCAACCGGATCGCCACATGCCCGCGCTCGGTGCCCGGTTTGAGGACCAATTGCAGGCCGTTGCGCAACGTGTAGCCCTCGACCTGGAAGCGATCCAGGGCAAATGAAGGCAGTGAGCCGAGCAGCAGACAAGCGAACAGCAGACAACGCATAACGAATTTCCGTACGACCAGCGTAAGTTCAACAGACTTCAAGCAACTGTGGACGTTCAGGGTGAATGAGTGATGTCAGTCAAATCGTCGACCGCCAGAGCGCCGGTGTCCGAAGTGCCCAACACTGCATAGGCGCTGCTGCAGAACAGCGAGTTCAAGCGTCTCATGTCAGCAATCAGTTCCAGATGCAGCGAACTGGTCTCGATACTTTGCACGATCTTACGGTTTAAACGGCTGACATGAGCGTGGGCCAGGCGGCGTTCCTGTGCGCGAAAGCGACGTTTCTCACGCAGTAACTGGCGAGCACTTTCCGGGTCGGCACTGAGAAATACCGACAACCCCAGACGCAGGTTGGCAATCAGCTGACTGTGCAGCCCCGCCAACTCCTCCAGGCCCACCTCGGAAAAAGACCGGCGTTGCGAGGTTTTCTGCTGCTGAACCTTGCGCAGCATACGTTCGATCAGGTCGCTGGAGAGTTTCAGATTGATCGCCAGCTCGATGGTTTCCGCCCAGCGCCGACTGTCCTGCTCGCTGAGGTCTTCGCGCGGCATTTGCGCCAGATAGAGTTTGATGGCGCTGTAGAGCGCTTCAACATCATCGGTCAGGCGACGAATTTCCTGGGTGACGGCGGTCTGCTTGCCGCGCAGCACGGCGAGCATGGCTTCGAGCATGCTGTCGACCAGATCGCCGATGCGCAGGGTTTCCCGGGCAGCATTGGCCAGCGCCAGACTCGGGGTGACCAATGCCGTCGGGTCAAGATGCCGTGGTTTGGCCGTGCCATTGATGTCCGGCCGCTCCGGCAGCAACCATGCACAGAGCTTGGCCATCGGCCCGACGCTGGGCAACAGGATCAGACAACGCGCGGTGTTGTAGAGCAGGTGGAAGCCGATGACCATTTCCTGAGGGCTGAAGTCGAGGCTGTCGATCCAGTGCGCCAGCGGATCGAGCACCGGAATGATCAGCAGCAGGCCAATCAGTTTGTATAACAGGCTGCCAAGCGCCACCTGACGCCCGGCCGCGTTCTGCATGCTGGTGCTGAGGAAAGCCAGAATGCCGCTGCCGATGTTGGCGCCGATCACCAGGCCGATGGCCACTGGCAGACTGATCACGTTGGCACCGGCAAGGGTCGCGGTCAGCAAAACGGCGGCCAGGCTGGAGTAGGAAATCATCGCGAACAGCGCGCCGACCAAGGCATCGAGCAGGATGTCGCCGGTCAGGGAGGCGAAGATGACCTTCACCCCTTGCGCCTGAGTAATCGGCGCGGCGGCCTCGACGATCAGTTGCAGCGCCAGAATGATCAGCCCCAGACCAATGCCGACACGGCCCATCTGTCCGACCCGGGTTTGCTTGCGCGACAGAAAGAAAATCACCCCGAGGAAAATCAGCAGCGGCGACAGCCACGACAAGTCGAGAGTCAGTACCCGCGCCATCAGCGCGGTACCCACGTCGGCACCGAGCATGGTCGCCAAAGCCGGAGTCAGCGCCATCAGGCCCTGACCGACAAATGAGGTCACGAGCATGGCGGTGGCATTGCTGCTCTGGACCATGGCGGTCACCATGATTCCGGCGAGAAACGCCAGCCAGCGCCTGGACATGTTATGGGCGATCACATGGCGCAAATTGGAGCCATAAACCCGCAAGATGCCGGTTCGAACGATGTGCGTGCCCCAGATCAAAAGGGCCACGGCGGATAACAGATTGAGCAGGGTGAGCATACAGGCCCCCTGTGGTGGTAGCGCCCCAAGGGGGCAAGTCGACGGTGCTGCGCGTTTTTCTACGTTCTGTACATAAGCTGTAGTTGGCTAACGGTCTGGACGCCAGCATCGCATAGCTAAAGAGGCGATTGAAACAAAACTGTCATGAAAACAGTTTGCTTCAAAAACGAACAAAGGGCCGTAGGCCCTTTGTTCTTGTGGCGAGGGAGCTTGCTCCCGCTCGGTTGCGAAGCAGCCGCAATATAGGCCTCCGCGATTTTATTGAGTAATCGCAGTGACTGGTTTCAGGGCCGCTTCGCGGCCCAGCGGGAGCAAGCTCCCTCGCCACAGAGATCCCATTGGGACCGGTTACTGCCCCGGAACATCCTTGCGCAGTTTTACCGGCTCCTGCTGCTTCCTCTTTTTCATCATCGCGGTGCGCATCTTGATGTTGATCGCTTCCACCGCCAGCGAGAACGCCATGGCGAAGTAGACGTAGCCTTTTGGCAAGTGCACGTCGAGCGATTCGGCGATCAGCACGGTACCCACCAGCAACAGGAACGACAGCGCCAGCATCTTCAGCGACGGGTGCTTGTCGATGAACTCGCTGATGGTGCCAGAAGCCCACATCATCACTAGCACTGCAACGACAATTGCCGCGACCATGACCGGTACGTGGGACACCATGCCCACCGCGGTGATCACCGAGTCCAGCGAGAACACGATGTCGATGATCGCGATCTGGATGATGGTGTACAGGAAGTTGCCGCCCTTGCCCGAAGGCTCGTCGCCGACTTCATCTTCACCTTCCAGTGCGTGGTACATCTCTTGCGAGCTCTTCCACAGCAGGAACAGACCACCGAAGAACAGGATCAGGTCACGCCCGGAAATACCCTGGCCGAACACTTCGAACAGGTCGGCGGTGAGACGCATGACCCAGGTGATCGACAGCAGCAACAGGATCCGCGTGATCATGGCCAGCGCCAGGCCGAAAATCCGGGTGCGCGCCTGCATGTGCTTGGGCATGCGGCTGACCAGGATCGAGATCATGATGATGTTGTCGATGCCCAGGACGATCTCCAGGGCAGTCAGGGTGAAGAAGGCAACCCAGATTTCAGGGTTGGTCAGCCATTCCATGTGTATTCCTTTGAGCGAGTGTTTAAACCACAAAGGGCCCAGGCTTCAAACAACAAAGCCTGGACCCGTCATGGTGAGTCTTGGGCTTATAGAGTGCTGAACAGCGGGAAAATCCCCATCAGCAATGCAGCGACCAGTATGCACAGGCAAACCAGCACTGCCCACTTCAAGGTGAACCGCTGATGATCACCGAATTCGATACCGGCCAGGGCCACCAACAGGTAAGTCGATGGTACCAGCGGGCTCAGCAAGTGGACGGGCTGACCGACGATCGAGGCACGTGCCATTTCCACCGCGGTTATACCGTAATGACTGGCGGCTTCGGCAAGTACCGGTAACACGCCGTAATAAAATGCATCGTTCGACATGAAGAACGTGAACGGCATGCTAACCAGCGCGGTAATCACAGCCAGGTACGGGCCGAGGAAATCGGGGATAACCGCCAGCAGGCTTTTCGACATGGCATCGACCATGCCGGTGCCCGACAGGATACCGGTGAAGATACCCGCGGCAAAGATCAACCCGACCACCGCCAGTACGCTACCGGCGTGGGCCGCAACGCGGTCCTTCTGCTGTTGCAGGCACGGGTAGTTGACGATCATCGCAATACTGAACGCCACCATGAACAGCACTGGCAGCGGCAACAGGCCGGCGACCAGCGTGCACATCAGGCCCAGGGTCAAGGCGCCGTTGAACCAGATCAGCTTTGGACGACGGGCATCCGGGAACTGCGAAACGCTGATTTCGCTGTGATCGACTTCATCACCGACCAGGTGCAGTTCACCCAGACGCGCACGCTCGCGTTTACCGTAGAAGTAGGCAATCGCCAGGATAGCCACCACGCCGGCCAGCATTGCTGGAATCATTGGCACAAAGATGTCGGACGGATCGACATGCAGCGCACTGGCCGCACGAGCCGTCGGGCCGCCCCAAGGGGTCATGTTCATCACGCCGCCGGCGAGGATGATCAGACCGGCCATGATCCGCGGGCTCATGCCGATGCGGCTGTAGAGCGGCAGCATGGCGGCTACGCAGATCATGTAAGTGGTCGCGCCGTCACCGTCCATGGACACGATCAGCGCCAGTACGGCGGTACCGACCGAAACTTTCAGCGGGTCGCCCTTGACCAGTTTGAGGATCTTGCGCACGGCCGGGTCGAACAGACCGGAGTCGATCATCAGGGCGAAGTAGAGAATGGCGAACATCAGCATCACGCCGGTCGGCGCGAGCTTGGTGATGCCTTCAAGCATCATCGGACCGATCTTCGGCGAGAAACCGCCGAACAGGGCGAAGATAATCGGGATGATGATCAGAGCGATCAGCGCGGACAGGCGCTTGGTCATGATCAGGAACATGAACGTGATGACCATGGCGAAGCCAAGGAAAGTCAGCATAGGAATACTCCAGGCGTAGCGCGGCTAGGGAATGGCGAACCGGATAGGGTCAGCGCAGAACGGGAAGCACGAGACGTACGGGCGGAGTGACAGCGAAGAGGCGGGTAGTAGCGGACATCAGAATCACCATTGTTGTTGTTTAATGGACCGGGCGGGCGATAAAACACTCGCATTGGCCAACCGGTCTGTTGCCGGCAGTGAGGGCGATCCTAATCGGGGAAGCTTTCAGCCAGCTTTCGCTGGTGAAAGCTTTGACCGAATGTGCAACCGGTCGTCGGGCCGGGTTTAGAGTCCGTAAACACGGGGTCAGGAGCAAAAGACATGGGCGAATTTCACACCGGCGGCTGCCACTGCGGACAAATGCGCTATCAATTCAGCGGGCCATTGCACGACATCGCGCACTGCCATTGCTCGATTTGCCGACGGGTCAGCGGCGGGATCGTGACCACCTGGATCACCGTGCCCGCCTCAGTATTTGAATGGATGGCGGGTACGCCGTCCCGGTATGAGTCTTCGTCCACCTGCGTGCGGTATTTCTGCCGCAATTGTGGGGCGCAACTGGCGCTGGTGACGCAGCTCAGCCCCGAGAGCATCGATGTGACCATCGCCACCCTCGACCATCCCGAGCAGGCTCCGGCCGAGCGGCATATCTGGACTGACAGTCGTTTGCCGTGGCTGCATCTGGACGAGCACTTGCCCGGTGAAGCCCAAGAACAACTCTGATCAGAAAACAGACAGGTTCAGCGGCCGGATCGCGCCCATCCAGATCGCATGTTCAGTGTGGTCGAGCAGATCGTCGCCCGTGTCCGGGTGCAGGAATATCACCAATCCCTTGCGGTTGAGCGCCAGCCATGGCAATACCTCACCCATGTATTGGGGCTCGAAAGCCAATTGGCAGCTCCAGTCCGGGTGCGGGCCGACCGGGCGTTCGTGCATGCGCCCCATTTTCAGGGGAAACAATTGCGCGGCCTGCTCACACAAGGCCCGTGCCTGTGGCAGGGTGCTGGCATCGAAATAGACATGGGCGTGGTAACCCTTGATCTGTTGCATCTCAAACCCCCTAAACTACTTGTCGAACCCACCCCACTTCCCGCAGGTCACACGCTATATAGGCAGCAAGTACGGAGCACATCCATGAAAAATGCCGAAACCCCAGTGGTGAAGGTGGTGCTTTATGGTGCCATGAGTAGCCTGGGCAGTGCGCTGATGGCTGAAATGCTGCGACGCCAGCATGAAGTGATCGCGATTCTCGATGACCTGAACGCGCTCGCGCCGCGCCCGGGTTTGCGTACCAAGACCGGCGATCTGTTCGATGCCAAGCGGGTCAAGCAGAGCGTGGCCGGCTGTTCGGCGGTGATCTGCCTGCTCGATGCGCCAGGGTTGCCGATGAACAGTGAACACATCGAAAAATCCATCGTACCCGGCCCGGTCGAGGAGGTGCTGGCGGTGGATGCACTGATCGACGGCATGCAGGCCGCAGGCATTGCCCGGCTGTTTGTGGTGGGCGATTTCGAGGTGCTGGACGACCCGGAAATAGAAGACCCGTTGCAACGCCACGCCGCCGAAGAAATCCGCGAGTCTCTGCAAAGCAGCTCGTTGCACTGGACCTTGGTGAATGCACCTCGCCGCGTGCCCGGGCTGACCATCGAGCATTTCAGTCACGTCAGCAGTAGCCTGGAACCTGGCCTGGCCACAGCGCTGGAACGGCTGAACAGGGTAGCCGTAGGGATTGCCGATGAGCTGCACCTGAACCTGCATGTGGGTGAGCATGTGAGTTTTATTGCGACGTCGGAATAGTAAAAGATCGCAGCCTTCGGCAGCGCCCACAGGCGCGTAGGAGCTGCCGAAGGCTGCGATCTTTTCGCTTTACACCGCAATCGAAGGCAAAGGGAGACCATTGAGCGATTGCGCACTGCAGGCCTGTTCCGCCATCAACCAATCCACAAACAGCTGAATCAACGCCCTACGCCGTTTGCGCTGGGGCAGGACCACGTAATACCCCAGCCTGGAAATCACCGTGTCGGCGATCGGGCGACACAACAGACCTTGCGCCAACAAGTTATCCACAAGGTGGCGCCAACCGATCGCAACGCCCTGGCCGCCAATCGCCGCCTGAATCAGCAAGGTGTAATTGTCGAAGCGCAGTTGCCCCGGAGCCGGGGCCGATGTGATCCCCAGCTCGCGAAACACGCCGCTCCAGTCGAACCAGTTACTGCTGTGTTCGCCTCGCAGGTGCAGCAGCGGAAACTCCAGCAATGACTGGGCCGGCAAGGGCAGGGCACGGTCCTTCAATAGCAGCGGGCTGCACACCGGAAACACCTCTTCGCTGAACAGCCAGTGGCTCTCACCCTGCTTGAACCGGCCATCACCAAACAGCACCGCCACATCGATATCGGTTCGCAGCATGTTGTGGCTGCGTTCGCTGGTGACCAGGCTGACGTCCACTTGAGGGTTGGCGGTATGGAAGCGGTGCAGACGCGGCATCAGCCAGTACGCGGCGAAGGCAAAATCGGTGGCCACTTGCAACACTTCGTGTTGTTGCTGTGCGCTGATTGCGCTCAATCCTGCTTCGATATTCTGCAAACCGAGCTGAACTTGCTCGAACAGAATGGTCCCGGCCTCAGTCAGCTCAATACCGCGATAGATACGGTCGAACAACCGGGTAGCGAGCTGTTCTTCCAATCGCTTGATTTGCTGACTGATGGCCGGTTGCGTGGTGCCGAGCTCCACCGCGGCGGCGGTGAAACTGCGTTGCCGGGCTGCGGCTTCAAAGGCACGCAGCAGGTCCAGGGACAAATCACCGAGGGCGTCATACATAAGCTGTGCTTATCCTAGTCATTGCCTGGCATGGGCTTTACCACAAAGATTATGGACTCCATGCTCGATCACAGCACTCTCGCATAAATATCCACTATGGAATGCCGCGATCACATGAAGCGCAAAAATATTCTTTTCATCATGGCCGATCAAATGGCCGCGCCAATGTTGCCGTTCTACGGCCCTTCGCCTATCAAACTGCCGAATCTCAGCCGCCTCGCCGCCGAAGGCGTGGTGTTCGACGCCGCGTACTGCAACAGCCCACTCTGCGCGCCATCGCGTTTCACCCTGGTCAGTGGTCAGCTGCCGAGCAAGATCGGCGCTTACGACAACGCGGCCGATTTCCCCGCCGACGTACCGACCTATGCCCATTACCTTCGGCGCCTCGGTTACCGCACCGCGCTGTCGGGCAAAATGCACTTCTGCGGCCCGGACCAATTGCACGGCTACGAAGAACGCCTGACCAGCGACATCTACCCGGCCGATTACGGTTGGTCGGTGAACTGGGATGAGCCGGACGTACGCCCAACCTGGTATCACAACATGTCGTCGGTCCTGCAAGCCGGCCCATGCGTGCGCACCAATCAGCTGGATTTCGACGAAGAGGTGGTGTTCAAGGCCCAGCAATACCTGTTCGATCACATCCGCGAGGATGGCGATCAGCCGTTCTGCCTGACCGTGTCGATGACTCACCCACACGACCCGTACACAATTCCTAAAACTTTCTGGGACATGTACGACGACGCCGACATCCCTTTGCCCGAAACACCTGCACAGGATCAACTTGATCCTCACTCCCAGCGTCTGCTCAAAGTCTATGACCTGTGGGACAAGCCGCTGCCTGTGGATAAGATTCGCGACGCGCGCCGTGCCTACTTCGGTGCGTGCAGCTATATCGACAGCAACGTCGGCAAACTTCTGCAAACACTCGAGGAAACCGGGCTGATCGATGACACCATCATCGTATTCTCCGGTGACCACGGCGACATGCTCGGCGAGCGCGGCCTCTGGTACAAAATGCACTGGTACGAAATGGCTGCCCGTGTACCGCTGTTGATCAGTGCACCAGGGCAATTCGGGGCTGGGCGGGTCAGCGCAGCGGTGTCCACTGCCGACCTGCTGCCGACGTTTGTCGAACTGGCCGGTGGCTCACTGGAGCCTGGTCTGCCGTTGGACGGCCGCTCTCTGGTTTCGCATCTGCAAGGGCAGGGCGGTCACGACGAAGTTTTCGGTGAGTACATGGCCGAAGGCACCATCAGCCCGTTGATGATGATTCGCCGTGGCGCCTACAAATTCATCTACAGCGAAGACGACCCTTGCCTACTCTTCGATGTACATAACGACCCGAAGGAACAGGAAGAACTCAGCCAATCGCCGCAATATCGGCAGCTTTTCGATGAGTTTCTCGCCCAAGCGCGGGCCAAATGGGATATCCCGTCGATCCACCAACAGGTGCTCGCCAGTCAGCGACGCCGGCGTTTCGTCGCCGACGCCCTGACCATCGGCAAGCTGAAGAGCTGGGATCACCAGCCGCTGGTAGACGCCAGTCAGCAATACATGCGCAACCACATCGACCTCGACGATCTGGAACGTAAAGCACGTTATCCACAACCCTGCCAAAACCAATAACGTTAAGGGGAAGTCCATGCAAAGGTTATCCACAGTACTGACGGTCGGGCTTCTGGCTCTGGGCAGTGCCTCGGCCTACGCCGAGCAAAGCTGCGAGACGGTGAAAATGGCCGACCCTGGCTGGAGCGACATCGCTGCAACCAACGCCATCACCGGGTTTCTGCTGGACGGCATGGGCTACAAGGCCAAGGTCGACACGCTGGCAGTGCCAATCACCTTTGGCGGTCTGAAGGATGGCCAGGTGGACGTGTTCCTGGGTAACTGGATGCCGGCGCAGCAGGGCTTCTACGACAAGTTCGTGGCCAATGGCGACGTTACTCAACTGGCGAAGAACCTCGACGGCACCGAGTTTACGCTGGCGGTCCCGGATTACGTTTGGGACGCGGGTGTGCATAACTTTAATGACTTGAACAAGTACGCCGAGCTACACCCAAAAGAAGTCGACAAGAAGATCTATGGCATCGGCTCAGGCGCCCCGGCGAACATTTCGCTGCAAGAGATCATCAAGAAGAACGACTTCGACCTGGGTCAGTGGAAGCTGATCGAGTCCAGCGAACAGGCGATGCTGGCCGAAGTGTCTCGGGCGGTGAAGAAACAGAAGTTCGTGACCTTCCTCGGCTGGACGCCACACCCGATGAATGTGCAGCTGAAAATGCACTACCTGAAGGGCGGCGAGAAGTACTTCGGCGACACCGGTAGCGTTTATACACTGACCCGCAAAGGTTATGCACAGGCCTGCCCGAACGTCGGCAAGCTGCTCACCAACCTGAGTTTTACCCAGGAAATGGAGAACAGCATCATGGCCGAAGTGGTGAATAAAAAGGTCAGTAATGCCGAGGCGGCCAAGGCGTGGATCAAGGCTAATCCGGCGGTGCTGGATAAGTGGCTGGACGGGGTGAAGACCGTGGATGGAAAGGATGCGCTGGGGGCGGTGAAGGCGAAGCTGTAACTCCCTGCGCTGATCGTTCCCACGCTCCGCGTGGGAATGCATCCCGTGACGCTCCGCGTCACATTCAGAAGCGGACGCGGAGCGTCCATGGCGGCATTCCCACGCGGAGCGTGGGAACGATCAGCGATCGGTGTCTCGTCCTGCTACCCTTGCGCAAAATCCCACCCGAGAGGACCCATGGCCTTCCCCAGCCGCCATTCACTCTTCCCCTTCCTGACCTGGTTGCCCCGGCAAACCCGCGCCAGCGTCGGTCGTGACCTGATCGTCGGCCTGAGCGGTGCGATTCTCGCGTTGCCACAATCGATTGCCTACGCCCTGATCGCCGGTCTCCCACCGGAATACGGGTTGTACGCCGCCATCATCCCGGTGCTGATCGCCTGCCTCTGGGGTTCGTCATGGCATTTGATCTGCGGTCCTACGGCGGCCATTTCCATCGTCCTGTACGCCAGCGTCAGTCCTCTTGCCGTCCCCGCGTCGCAGGACTACGTCACGCTGATCCTGCTTCTGACACTCCTGGCGGGCATTTTCCAGTGGCTGCTGGGTTTGCTGCGTTTCGGCGCCTTGGTGAATTTCGTCTCTCACTCGGTGGTGCTGGGCTTCACCCTCGGCGCAGCGGTGGTGATTGCCATTGGGCAACTGCCGAACTTGCTTGGGCTGGATGTGCCCAACCAAGCCACGGCGCTAAATAGCCTGCTGCTGTTGTTCAGTCATCTCAGTGAGGTGGACAAACCCTCGCTGGTACTGGGTCTGGCCACGGTCGGGGTGGGCATCGCGCTGAAACTGCTGGTGCCGCGCTGGCCGACGTTGTTGATCGCTCTGGCCCTGAGCGGATTGCTGGTGTGGCTGTGGCCAGCGATGTTCGGCCATGTGCAGTTGGTGAGCGCCTTTGTCGGGCGGCTGCCGCCCTTCAGCCCGTTGCCGCTGGATCTGGATCTGGTGTTGCGCCTGCTGCCCAGCGCGGTGGCGGTCGGCATGCTCGGGCTGGTGACGAGCCTGTCGATTGCCCGCTCCTTGTCGGCGCGTTCGCAACAGCTGCTCGACGCCAATCAAGAAGTCCGCGCCCAGGGTTTTTCGAACATGGTCGGTGCGTTTTTTTCCGGGTCGCTGTCAGCCGGTTCCTTCACCCGCTCGGCCCTGAGCTATGACGCCGGTGCCTGCTCACCGTTGGCGGGAGTCTTTTCCGCGATGTGGGTGGCACTGTTCGCGATCTTCGGCGCGGTATTGATCGCGCACATCCCGATCCCGGCCATGGCCGGCAGCATTTTGTTGATCGCCTGGGGATTGGTCGACCATCGCGGCATTCGCGCGCTGTTGCGGGTAAGCCGTGCCGAGTTTCTGGTCATGGCGCTGACCTGTGTCGCGACGCTGTTGCTGGAGTTGCAAACAGCGATCTACGCCGGCGTGCTGGCCTCGCTGTTCTTCTACCTCAAACGCACCTCGCAACCTCGGGTGCAGCATTGGCGTGAGGGCGACGAAGACATTCTGCGAGTCGGCGGTTCGATCTTTTTCGGCGCCAGCCATTACCTGCAAGTGCGTTTGCAACGGATGCACGGCGCACGGGTGGTGATCGAGGCGCAGCAGATCAACTTCATCGACTATTCGGGCGTGGAAATGCTGCACCAGGAAGCGCGACGGCTGCTACGCCAGGATCGCAGCCTGACCCTGCGGCGGGCTCGGCCGCAGGTGGTGGAGGAGTTGAGAAAGCTCGAAGGCGCGGAGAAATGCCCGATTCGCTTCGAGGATTGAAACACAGCCCCCTGTAGGAGCGAGGCTTGCCCGCGAAGGGAGCGCCGCGGTGATTCAGGCATACCGCATCATCGTTCTTCGCGGGCAAGCCTCGCTCCTACAGGGGTTACGCGGCTAGCTGGCGTCGGAGCTCGGCCAGCACGGGCGCTGTGTCCGGGCGCACGCCGCGCCACAGGTAAAAAGCTTCCGCCGCCTGCTCGGCCAACATTCCCAGGCCATCCATCGCCACCGCCGCGCCGTGCTCGCTGGCCCAGCGGCAGAAGGAGGTCGGGTCCTTGCCGTACATCATGTCGTAGCAAACCGTCTTGCCCGGCTCGATCAAGCTGCTGGCAATCGGCGGTACATCGCCTGACAGGCTCGCCGACGTAGCGTTGATGATCAGGTCCACCGGCTCCTGCAACCAATCGAAGCCACTGGCCGACACCGGCCCCAGATCCGCGAACAATTCGGCCAGCAATTCGGCTTTTTCCACTGTTCGGTTGGCGATGATCACCGACGCCGGTTGCTCCGCCAGCAGCGGCTCCAGGGCCCCGCGCACCGCACCGCCGGCCCCGAGCAGCAGGATGCGTTTACCTGCAAGGCTGAATCCGGCATTGACCGTCAGGTCCCGCACCAGCCCGGCGCCATCGGTGTTGTCGCCCAGCAGGCTGCCATCGGCCAGTTTGCTCAGGGTATTCACCGCACCGGCCCGCTGCGCCCGTTTGGTCAAGCTGTTCGCCAAACGATAAGCGTCTTCCTTGAACGGCACCGTCACATTCGCCCCACGCCCTTCACGGAAAAATGCCTGGGCACAGCCGGAAAAATCATCGAGGGGCGCCAGCAAAGTGCTGTAGTCCAGTTTTTGCCCCGTCTGCTCGGCGAACAAACGGTGGATCAGCGGCGACTTGCTGTGGCCAATCGGGTTACCGAATACGACGTAACGATCCATCTACATTCCTCAACCGTAGAAGCTGCCGAAGGCTGCGATCTTGACGGCAACCCCGACGATGCAAAAACTCAAACCCTGGAATCAGGCCTTGGCCAACCAATCGCGATCTTGCAGGAAGTACTCGGTCAGGCGCGCTTCTTCACTGCCCGGCTCGGCTTTCCAGTCATAGGCCCAGCGCACTTGCGGCGGCAGCGACATCAGGATCGACTCGGTACGCCCGCCCGATTGCAGGCCGAACAGCGTGCCGCGGTCATAGACCAGGTTGAACTCGACATAACGGCCACGGCGAAACTCCTGGAATTCACGCTGCTTGGCCGTGAACGCATCGTTCTTGCGGCGCTGCACGATCGGCAGGTACGCGTCGATGAATGCATCGCCGATGGCGCGCATGAAGGCGAAGCTGGTGTCGAAGTCCCACTCGTTCAAGTCATCGAAAAACAGGCCGCCGATGCCACGCGGCTCGTGGCGATGCTTGATGTGGAAGTAACTGTCGCACCAGGCTTTGTAGCGCGGGTAGACGTCTGGCCCGAACGGCGCGCAGGCCTGTTCGGCGACGCGGTGCCAGTGCACACAGTCCTCCTCATTACCGTAATAAGGGGTCAGGTCGAAGCCGCCACCGAACCACCAGACCGGCTCTTCACCTTCTTTTTCAGCGATGAAAAAGCGCACGTTGGCGTGGGACGTCGGTACATGGGGGTTGTGCGGGTGAATTACCAAAGACACGCCCAAGGCTTCGAAGCCTCGGCCGGCCAATTCTGGCCGATGAGCGCTGGCGGAGGGTGGGAGACCGCTGCCAAAGACGTGGGAAAAGTTGACGCCGCCCTTTTCTATGACCGCGCCGTTTTCGATCACCCGGGTGCGACCGCCACCGCCGGCAGGGCGGGTCCAGGCGTCTTCGACGAAACGCGCGCCGCCGTCTTCAGCTTCCAGGGCAGCGCAAATGCGGTCTTGCAGGTCGAGCAGGTAGGCTTTTACGGCCTCGGTGCGGGTAGTCATGGCATCACCTTGAATCGGGCAAAGCTACGCGGCGCTCATACAGGCCGGCGGCAAATTGCTGCGTAGGATAACACTGCACCTTGTGCCGTCGCAGTTGACGAAGGTCAAGCTTGGGAGTTCGATAGAACGCTTCGCGCTACAACTCTAGAATCCAAGACCCAAGGAAAGTGCAGATGGCAAAGCGTATCCAGTTCCGTGCCCATGGCGGCCCCGAAGTACTCGAGCATGTCGATTACCAGCCCGCCGAACCCGGCCCGCTGCAGGTGCGCGTGACCAACAAGGCTATCGGCCTGAACTTCATTGACACCTATTACCGCGGTGGCCTTTATGCGCCACCTGCCTTGCCGTCGGGCCTGGGCGCTGAAGGCGCGGGCGTGGTCGAAGCAGTCGGCAGCGAAGTCACACGTTTCAAGATCGGCGATCGCGTGGCGTACGGCAGTGGCCCATTGGGCGCTTATAGCGACGTTCATGTATTGCCGGAAGCCAATCTGGTACATCTGCCAGATGCCATCAGCTTCGAACAAGCCGCCGGCGTGATGCTCAAAGGCCTGACCGTGCAGTACCTGCTGCGTCAGACATATGAACTCAAGGGTGGCGAAACCATCCTGTTCCACGCAGCGGCGGGTGGCGTCGGCTCTTTGGCCTGCCAATGGGCCAAGGCCTTGGGCGTGAAGCTGATTGGCACGGTCAGTTCAGCAGAGAAAGCCACCCTGGCGAAAGCCAATGGTGCCTGGGCGACCATCGATTACAGCCATGAAAACGTCGCACAACGCGTGCTGGAATTGACTGACGGTAAAAAAGTGCCGGTGGTGTACGACGGCGTAGGCAAAGACACCTGGCTGACGTCGCTCGATAGCGTCGCGCCTCGGGGGCTGGTGGTGAGTTTCGGTAATGCTTCGGGCGCAGTAGACGGAGTGAACCTGGGGATTCTCGCGGGGAAGGGTTCGCTGTACGTGACCCGACCGACCCTGGCGACCTACGCCAACAACGCTGAAAACCTGCAAAGCATGGCCGATGAGTTGTTCGAGATGATCATCAGCGGGAAGCTTACGGTGGACATCAGCCAGCGCTATCCACTGGCAGAAGCGGCGAAAGCACAGACCGAATTGTCAGCGCGGCGCACGACTGGCTCGACGATTCTATTGCCTTGAGGACGCCATCGCGGGCAAGCCCGCTCCCACAGGATTTCGGTCGTGCACATTATTCGTGTACGACTCGGATCTGTGGGAGCGAGGCTTGCCCGCGATGAACGATGACACGGTCTTAATCCGGGCGCACAACGTGGCCGGTGGCCAGATCGCGGATCACGCTCGGATTCTTGCGCCCACCCAGATTGCCACCCAGCACCCAATCAACCTGCCCGCGGAAATACTGCTCCACGCGAATCCGCGTCCGCGCCGCCGGCCGCCCCTGAGGGTTGGCCGAGGTTGAAACCAACGGCCCGACCAACGCACACAAATCCCGCACCAGTGGGTGATCGCTAACCCGCAACGCCACCGTTTCATGCACACCGGTAATCCACTGGGGCAACATATTCTGATGCGGCACCAGCCAGGTGTTCGGGCCTGGCCAGGTGCTGGCCATGCGATCCATCCACAATTCAGGGAAGTCTTCGAAGAGGAAGTCGAACTGGCGGATATTGTCGGCCACCAGAATCAGGCCTTTATCCACAGACCGTCCCTTGATCAGCAGCAGACGATCCACCGCCTCTTCGTCCCACGGGTTGCAACCCAGACCCCAGACAGCTTCGGTTGGATAGGCAATGACCGCCCCGGCGCGAACTTCTCGTGCGGCTTGTTGCACACGCCAACTGTTAACCATGAAAGATTCTCCGGAATAAGGCTCTGCGCAGTTTACCGATCCTGCTTATAAAACCTAGTTTACCCGCGCAAACCATCGGCCGCTTTCGCAGACTGCCCTGCCGTCCATTTCCAGTTCCGTCAGCGCTGCCAGCACTTTGGACAACGCCCAGCCACTGGTGACCGCCAAGGCTTCACTGGTGTGGGGCGCTGCATGGAGCAATATGAGCAGCGGGTGAGTTTCTGTCGGTGTTTCTGTGGATAACGGCAACCGTTGCCAGCCGCGCAACGCTTCGAGGATGTGTTCTATGGTTTCCACCAGCACCGCACCGTCGCGGATCAGTTGATGGCAACCCTTTGCCCCAGGGTGATGGATCGATCCTGGAATCGCATACACCTCACGCCCCTGTTCCGCCGCCAGCCTCGCGGTGATCAACGAACCACTGGCAACACTCGCCTCGACCACGAGCACGCCGAGGGACAAACCGCTGATGATTCGATTGCGCCGGGGGAAGTTGCTGGGGGAAGGGCCGGCGTCCAGCGGGAACTCCGAAAGGACCGCGCTTCCCGAGGCGATCATGGCGTCCGCCAGTCGCCGGTTTCGCTGTGGATAAAAATTTTCAAGCCCCGTGCCAAGTACGCCGACCGTTTGCCCGCCAACGTCCAGAGCCGCCTGATGCGCCGCAGCATCGATGCCCAGGGCCAGACCGCTGGTGATGACAAAACCGGCGCCGGCCAGCGTGCGGGAAAACGCGGCGGCGGTGTCCATGCCCGGTCGCGAAGCACGACGGCTGCCGACCATCGCCAGCTGTGGTTTTTCCAGAATTCCCGGATCGCCTGCGGCGAATAACAGCGGCGGCGCATCACTGATTTGCGCCAGCAACGCGGGGTAGTCAGGTTGGTCCCACATCAGTAAATGCTGGCCCGGGCGCTCTAACCAGGCTAATGCATGACTGGCGCGGTCACGAATTTCGCTGGAGCGCCGGGCTTCCGCGCAGGCGAGTGGCAGGCCCAATGCACGCCAGGCGCTAGCCGGTGCGCTGATGGCTTTGGAGGCAGAGCCAAAGGCCTCAAGCAACTTCTTGAAACGCGCAGGGCCGAGTTCCGGTAAACGATGCAGGCGTAAACGGGCTTCCAGTTCCGCAGGGGAAATGGACGTACAGGCAGACAGCGACATGGATCATCCTTGATCGTTATATAGTCCCGTCGAATCGGGAATAAGCTGTGGATAACTCTGTTGGTAACTTGTTAGCAGGCTTAAGGATTTCGCACCTTGTCCATCACCGCCAGGGAGCGCGATGCGTTAAGGACCAGCCCGTAGCTGAGCTTGTCGTAGGTGCGGAATACCATCAGCAGCCCGGCCCGCTCGTCGGGAATTTTCAATGGCTGACCGGTAATCCGGTCACGCACGGTTTCACCGGTTTTCATCACCACCAGCACATTGCCTTCGGCCAGGCCATCGCGCTGCCCTTTGTTGAGCGTGACGACATCCAGCGCGCCGATCTGGGTGACCCCACGCGGCACATCAATAATCAAGCCGTTGATTTCGGTTGTCGGGGCACTGGGCATGAAGGTCGAATTGATCGAGCGTTCTTCGCCGCCGAACAAGCGGTCGCCGAGTCGCACTTCCTGAGTGGTGCGTTGCAGGGCCAGGGTGGCGACGTCGCCTTCAGTGGCAATGATCTCGCCGCCACCGATGTCGTCGGCGTTGATCCCCAGAAACTCCTTGCTCTGCGGATCGGTGTAGACCTTGCCCTGACGGAAGATGCCGTACACCGGTTGTGCCGGGTCGAAATGGCCACGCGCGAATATTCGATCACCGGTGCCACTGAGCACCCGTTCGGCATCGCCAGCGACGATGTAGGGCGCCTTGTCGAAATCCTCCGCCTTGTCGACGATGCGATTGCTCAGCAGAAAGCTGTTGATCGATTTCAGCGGGATGCTCGGAATGGCATCGGCCACCGGCGAGCTGCGGATTCGTGGCGAAAGCTTGATGGTGCCCCGGGAAGCGCCGCGATTAAGGGTCAGGCGTGGCTGACCGTTGACGTAGACCAGCGATAGCGTATCGCCCGGATAGATGAGATTGGGGTTTTCGATCTGTGGATTGGCCTGCCAAAGCTGCGGCCATTCCCACGGCTCACGCAGGTATTTGGCGGAAATGTCCCAGAGTGTGTCCCCTGCCACTACGGTGTATTGCTGTGGAAAACCTTCCCTGAGTTGCACTTGCCCATGCGCAAAACCGGCCGAGGCCAGAAGGAGCAAGGCGAGTAGTGATTTCCTCATGCGGTGAATCCCTTTATTATGTACGTTCGCGTGAAACGCCAGAGCCCTCGTGGCTCGCTTCCGGCTCATTATTGAAAAGCGGGAAGCTACGTTCACAACGGTAGCCTGCATCCTCGGACTCGCCAGGCCATCGACCCGACTTTACCTCACACGTGCAGCAATTGAGCTTATGGCCATTTTAGACATCCTCGAATTCCCCGACTCGCGCCTGCGTACTATCGCCAAACCAGTGGCTGTAGTGGACGACGAAGTGCGTCAGTTGGTCGATGACATGTTTGAAACAATGTATGAAGCGCCAGGCATCGGCCTCGCCGCGACCCAGGTCAACGTGCACAAACGTATCGTCGTAATGGACCTCTCCGAAGACCGCAGCGAACCGCGAGTGTTCATCAACCCCGAGTTCGAAGTCCTGACTGATGAGGTGGACCAGTACCAGGAAGGCTGCCTCTCGGTGCCGGGCTTCTACGAAAACGTCGATCGCCCGCAAAAGGTCAAGATCAAGGCCCAGGACCGCGACGGCCAACCGTACGAACTGATCGCCGAAGGCCTGCTTGCGGTATGCATCCAGCATGAATGCGACCACCTCAACGGCAAATTGTTCGTTGATTACCTGTCCACGCTCAAACGCGACCGGATCAAGAAGAAACTGGAAAAGCTCCATCGCCAGAACGCTTGATGCCCTTCTTTCAAAGGCTTGCTGCGGCAAGCCTTTTTCTTTTGCGACTGCTTTGTAATTGAGAGCTTCCCCATGACTGAGCCACTGCGCATTGTCTTTGCCGGTACCCCGGAATTCGCCGCCGAACACCTCAAGGCCCTGCTCGACAGTCCTTACGAGATCGTTGCGGTCTACACCCAACCGGACCGTCCGGCAGGCCGTGGGCAGAAGCTGATGCCAAGCCCGGTCAAGCAGTTGGCTCTGGAGCACAACATCCAGGTGTTGCAACCACCGACCCTGCGCAACGAAGACGCTCAGGCTGAACTGGCCGCACTGAAACCGGATTTGCTGGTGGTGGTCGCCTACGGCCTGATCCTGCCGCAAGTGGTGCTGGATATTCCGCGCCTGGGTTGCATCAACAGCCACGCTTCATTGCTGCCACGCTGGCGCGGTGCGGCGCCGATCCAGCGCGCCGTTGAGGCGGGCGATAGCGAGAGCGGCGTGACCGTGATGCGTATGGAACTGGGTCTGGATACCGGGCCGATGTTGCTCAAAGTCACCACGCCGATCAGCGCAGAAGACACCGGCGGCAGCCTCCATGATCGTCTCGCAGAGATGGGCCCACCGGCCGTGGTGCAGGCGATTGCCGGCCTGGCTGCAGGCACTCTGGAAGGCGAAGTGCAGGACGACAGCCTCGCCACCTACGCACACAAATTGAACAAGGACGAAGCGCGCATCGACTGGAGCCGCCCGGCGGTTGAGCTGGAGCGTCTGGTTCGCGCCTTCAACCCTTGGCCGATTACCCACAGCACGCTGAACGGCGAAGCGCTGAAAGTGTTGGCTGCGAGCCTGGCCGAAGGGCAGGGCGCGCCGGGTGAAATCCTCAGCGCCAGCAAGGACGGCTTGGTCGTCGCCTGCGGTGAACAGGCACTGTGCCTGACCCGTCTGCAGTTGCCCGGCGGCAAGGCGCTGAACTTCAGCGACTTGTTCAACAGCCGTCGTGAGAAATTCGCCCTCGGCACCGTTCTCGGTCAAGCGGCGGACGCTCAATGAATCCACGTCTGGCCGCCGCCAAGGCATTGGCCGCTGTTCTTAACGGAAAAGCCTCACTCAACAGTTCTCTGCCGACGCAAATGGACAAGGTCGAAGACCGCGATCGCGGCTTCACCCAGGACCTGGCATTTGGCACGGCTCGCTGGCAGCCACGTTTGTCGGCGCTGGCGGCCAAGTTGCTGCAAAAGCCGTTCAAGGCAGCTGATGCCGATGTCGAGGCGCTATTGCTGGTCGGCCTCTACCAACTGCTCTACACCCGGGTTCCGGCCCACGCGGCCATCGGTGAAACCGTCGGTTGCGCCGAAAAACTGAAAAAGCCGTGGGCCAAAGCCTTGCTCAACGCCGTTTTGCGCCGCGCCCAACGGGAAAGCGAAGCGCTGCTGGCCGAACTGGAGCACGACCCAGTGGTGCGCACCGCTCACCCGCGCTGGCTGCAAAAATCCCTCAAAGCCTTCTGGCCCGAGCAGTGGGAAGCCATTTGCGCGGCAAACAACGCTCACCCGCCGATGATTTTGCGGGTCAACCGTCGCCATCACACCCGCGATGCTTATCTCGGGTTGCTGACCGAAGCGGGCATCGCTGCCACGCCGTGCATTTACAGTCAGGACGGCATTATCCTCGACGCAGCGGCCGACGTGCGCAGCCTCCCGGGTTTCGCCGAAGGCTGGATCAGCGTGCAGGACGAAGCCGCGCAACTGGCTGCCGACCTGCTGGACCTGGCGCCAGGCCAACGGGTGCTGGACGCCTGCTGCGCACCGGGCGGCAAGACCTGCCACATCCTTGAAGCCGAGCCGGCACTCGCCGGCGTGGTGGCGGTGGATCTGGAAGCCAAGCGTCTGGTGCGTGTACGAGAAAACCTTGCACGCCTGGGCCTGAGCGCCGAACTGATCGCCGCCGACGGCCGCGACACCGCGACCTGGTGGGACGGCAAGCCATTCCAACGCATTCTGCTGGACGCGCCATGCTCGGCTACCGGTGTGATTCGTCGTCACCCGGACATCAAACTGACTCGCCAACCCGACGACATTGCCGCATTGGCGGTGCTTCAGGGCGAATTGCTTGACGCTATGTGGATAACGTTGGAAGTGGGCGGCATTCTGCTTTACGCCACCTGCTCCACACTGCCGACCGAGAACACCGAAGTCATCGAAGCGTTCCTCGCTCGCACACCGGGTGCCCGTGAACTCGACATCGCCAGTCAGGCCGGCATCAAGCAGCCCCATGGTCGCCAATTACTGGCCCAGGAAGGCGGCCACGACGGGTTCTACTACGCCAAGCTGATCAAGATTGCCGCCGCGCGCGGTTAACCGGTTTTAAGGGAGTGACTGGATGAAAATCATCATCCTCGGCGCAGGGCAGGTCGGCGGTTCGCTGGCGGAACACTTGGCCAGCGAGGCCAACGACATCACCGTGGTCGACACCGATGGCGAACGCCTGCGTGACCTCGGCGATCGGCTGGACATCCGCACCGTGCAAGGTCGCGGTTCGCTGCCGACCATCCTGCGTCAGGCCGGTGCCGACGACGCCGACATGTTGGTTGCAGTGACCAACAGTGACGAAACCAACATGGTGGCCTGTCAGGTCGCTCACACTCTGTTTCACACACCGACCAAGATCGCCCGGGTCCGCGAAGCCGCGTACCTGACCCGCGCCGAACTGTTCGATAACGAAGCGATTCCGGTCGACGTGTTGATCAGTCCGGAGCAAGTCGTTACCAATTACATCAAGCGCCTGATCCAGCATCCGGGTGCGTTGCAGGTAATCGACTTCGCCGAAGGCAAGGCGCAACTGGTGGCAGTGAAAGCCTATTACGGCGGTCCGCTGGTGGGTCAGCAATTGCGCCAGTTGCGTGAACACATGCCGAACGTCGAAACCCGCGTTGCGGCGATTTTCCGTCGTGACCGGCCGATCCTGCCCCAGGGCGATACGGTGATCGAGGCCGACGATGAAGTATTTTTCATCGCCGCCAAAGCGAATATTCGCGCGGTGATGAGCGAAATGCGCCGCCTCGATGAGAGCTACAAACGTATCGTCATCGCTGGCGGCGGGCAGATTGGCGAGCGCTTGGCCGAGGCCATCGAAAGTCGCTATCAGGTAAAGATCATCGAGATGAACCCGGCCCGCTGCCGCCATCTCTCGGATACCCTCGACAGCACCGTGGTGTTGCAGGGCAGTGCCTCCGACCGCGACTTGCTGATCGAGGAGAACATCGCCGACGCCGATATCTTCCTGGCGCTGACCAACGACGACGAAGCCAACATCATGTCGTCGCTACTGGCCAAGCGCCTGGGCGCGAAGAAGGTGATGACGATCATCAACAACCCGGCCTACGTCGACCTGATCCAGGGTGGCGACATCGACATCGCCATCAGCCCGCAATTGGCGACCATCGGCACGTTACTGGCCCACGTGCGGCGCGGCGATATCGTCAGCGTGCACTCATTGCGTCGAGGTGCGGCGGAAGCCATTGAGGCCATCGCCCACGGTGATTCGAAGTCGAGCAAGGTGATCGGCAAGGCCATTGAAAACATCGGCCTGCCACCAGGAACCACCATTGGCGCGATCATCCGCGACGAAGAAGTGATCATCGCCCACGACAACACAGTGATCGAAGCCGGCGACCATGTGATTCTGTTCCTTGTGGATAAAAAGCATATTCGGGATGTGGAAAAGCTGTTCCATGTGGGGTTGAGCTTCTTCTGATGATCGTTCCCACGCTCTGCGTGGGAATGCCTCAACGGACGCTCCGCGTTCGGCTTTGAATGGGACGCAGCGCGTCCCGGGCTGCATTCCCACGCGGAGCGTGGGAATGATCACTGACTGAGGAAGCACCGATGATCGAATCCCTGGAAAAAATGCTCGCCAAGGGTGTGGATAACTCCCTGCTGCGCTTCGGTCTGGGCAAGGGTTATCTGGATCTGGGTGAAAATGCCAAAGCCGCAGAGCATTTCCAGCGCTGCGTCGAGTTCGATCCGAAGTATTCGGCGGCCTGGAAGCTATTGGGCAAGGCCCATCTGGCGCTGGCGGATTACGCGGCGGCACGTCAGGCCTGGGAACAGGGCCTGGAAGCCGCCCGCAACCATGGCGACAAACAGGCCGAGAAGGAGATGACGGTGTTTCTGAAAAAGCTTGAGCGTCAGGCGTACTGATCAGAGGTAACTCAGGCCAAAGATCAAAAGATCGCAGCCTGCGGCAGCTCCTACGGAAGCCTGCGATCTTTTGATTTTCAGCGGGGATTATCCACAGCAGCCTCAGTACCAGCGTTCTTCGCCCGGCGGACGCTTCTTGAAGCGCTTCATGCTCCACATGTACTGGCTCGGATAAGCCCGCACATAGCGCTCGACCACTTGGCTCATCGCCGCACAGGAGGTTTCGGTATCGGTGCTGTACATAGCCTCCGGGGCAGCTTCGAGGATCACTTTGTAACCCGAACCGTCCGGTAGCCGCAGGGCATGCAGGAACACGCCGACCGCTTTGCCGCCGGCCAGCATGTTCGGCACGAATTTACTGGTCAGGGCCTGAGTGGCGAAGAATGGCACGAAGATCCCGGCGGATTCGGCCGGTTCCGGGTCAGCCGGAATGCCCACTGCCCCCCCTTTGCGCACTTCCTTGATCACGCTGAGGATGCCTTCCTTGGTGGAAGCGGCCACCCGGTTACCTAATTGCACCCGCTGCTTGCGCAGCAACTCATCCACCGCCTTGAGCTTGGGCGGACGGTAGAAAATGATCGGTTTGCACTGGTTGCAATAGAAGTGGTTCAACACTTCCCAGTTGCCCAGATGGCTGGTGATGCCGACCACGCCTTTGCCGGAGGCGAGGGCGTCTTTAAGCACATCGAGACCTTCGACTTCACGCACCAAATCAATGGAACGCTGGGCCGGCCAGATCCACGCGCAAGCGCTCTCGGTCAGGGACTTGCCGATGTCTTTCAGGCTCTGTCCGACCAAACGCTCGCGTTCGGCGGGGTCCATTTGCGGAAAGCACTTGGCGAGGTTGATCCGCACCACGTTGCGGGAACGGTTGGGGGTTTTCCACATGATCCAGCCAATTGCTGAACCCACCGCCTGCACTGCCCGCCAAGGAAGCAGGGCAAACAGACGCAGAGCGCCTACCAGCAAGGCGCCTTTCAACTTATCCACAGGTCACTCCTGATCTTGTGCTGTGCGCGAGGCGGCTATTCTAACCGCCGTTCGCCAAGGTGGCGTAGCGATCGCAATCCCGGGTGTGGTCCATGACCATGCCCGAGGCCTGCATCAACGCATAACAAATGGTCGGGCCGACGAACGTGAATCCGGCTTTTTTCAGGCCTTTGCTCATCTCGACGGCAACCGGTGTCACGGCCGGCACTTCACTGCGATCCTTGAAATGATTGATCACCGGCGCTCCGCCGACGAACGACCAGAGAAACGCCACCGGGTCCTCCAGCGCCAGCCAGGCTTGGGCATTGCGCCGGGCCGCGTTGAGTTTGAGGCGATTGCGGATGATCCCCGGATCGAGCATCAATTCATCGATTTCCGCGTCGCTCATCTGTGCCACACGCTGCACGTCGAAGCCAAACAGCACCTCGCGATAACGCTCTCGTTTGCGCAACACAGTGATCCAGGAAAGCCCGGCCTGGAACCCTTCGAGCAAAAGCAACTCGAACAAACCCTGCGCATCGCGTAGCGGCGTGCCCCACTCCTGATCGTGATAAGCCATGTACAGCGGATCTTCGGTACACCAAAAGCAGCGTGGCATAAGGCTCCAGGGGGCGTGCGCAGGACCGAATCGGGTATACTCCCGCTCTTTAAATCGCAGCCCAAGAAACAGGTGAATTTCGTGAGCCAGCCTACGCCAGCCGTGCGTACCTTCCAAGACTTGATCCTCGCCCTCCAGCAATACTGGGCCGAGCAAGGTTGTGTGGTACTTCAGCCCTACGATATGGAAGTAGGCGCCGGCACTTTCCACACTGCCACGTTCCTGCGCGCCATTGGCCCGGAAACCTGGAACGCCGCTTATGTGCAGCCCAGTCGTCGCCCGACTGACGGCCGCTACGGCGAAAACCCGAACCGTCTGCAGCACTACTACCAGTTCCAGGTAGTCCTGAAGCCGAACCCGGACAACTTCCAGGAACTGTACCTGGGCTCCCTCAAGCACGTGGGCCTCGACCCGCTGGTGCACGACATCCGTTTCGTCGAAGACAACTGGGAGTCGCCAACGCTGGGCGCCTGGGGTCTGGGCTGGGAAGTCTGGCTCAACGGCATGGAAGTGACGCAGTTCACTTACTTCCAGCAAGCGGGCGGCATCGAGTGCTACCCGGTGACCGGCGAGATCACTTACGGTCTTGAGCGTCTGGCCATGTACCTGCAAGGCGTGGACTCGGTCTACGACCTGGTCTGGGCTGACGGTCCGTTCGGCAAAGTGACCTACGGCGACGTGTTCCACCAGAACGAAGTGGAGCAGTCGACCTACAACTTCGAACACGCCAACGTCGAGAAGCTGTTCGAGTTGTTCGACTTCTATGAAAGCGAAGCCAAGCGCCTGATCGAACTTGATCAGCCATTGCCGTTGCCGAGCTACGAAATGGTGTTGAAGGCTTCCCACACCTTCAACCTGCTGGATGCGCGCCGGGCGATCTCGGTGACCGCGCGTCAGCAATACATTCTGCGGGTCCGCACCCTGGCGCGTTCCGTTGCGCAAGCCTACCTGCTGGCTCGCGCCAAGCTGGGCTTCCCGATGGCGACCCCGGACCTGCGTGATGAAGTACTGGCCAAGCTGGAGGCTGCACAATGAGTGCTCAAGATTTTCTGGTTGAACTGGGCACCGAAGAACTGCCACCCAAAGCCCTGAATACCCTGGCCGAAGCGTTTATGGCCGGTATCGACAAAGGCCTGCAAGCTGCCGGCCTGAACTACGAAACCAAAACCGTCTACGCCGCGCCACGTCGTCTGGCCGTGCTGATCACCGCGCTGGCGACCCAGCAGCCGGATCGCAGCATCAACCTCGACGGCCCGCCACGTCAGGCCGCGTTCGATGCCGAAGGCAACCCGACTCAAGCAGCCCTGGGCTTCGCCAAGAAGTGCGGTGTCGACCTGAGCGAGATCGATCAGAGCGGTCCAAAACTGCGCTACAGCCAAAGCATCGCCGGCAAGCCAACCGCGAGCCTGATGCCGACCATCGTTGAAGACTCCCTGAACGATTTGCCTATCCCCAAGCGCATGCGCTGGGGTGCTCGCAAAGAAGAATTCGTTCGCCCGACCCAATGGCTGGTGATGCTGCTTGGTGACCATGTCATCGACTGCACCATCCTTGCCCAGAAGTCCGGCCGCGATTCCCGTGGTCACCGCTTCCACCATCCTGAAAGCGTGCGCATCACCTCGCCGGCCAACTACCTGAGCGATCTGCGTGCGGCTTATGTGCTGGCCGACGCCAACGAGCGTCGCGAGCTGATCAGCAAGCGCACCGAAGAACTGGCGACGCTGCAGGAAGGTACGGCGATCGTGCCGCCGAGCCTGCTCGACGAAGTGACCGCGCTGGTTGAATGGCCGGTGCCGCTGGTGTGCTCGTTCGAAGAACGTTTCCTCGACGTGCCGCAAGAAGCGCTGATCACCACCATGCAGGACAACCAGAAGTATTTCTGCCTGCTGGATGCCGACGGCAAGTTGCTGCCTCGTTTCATTACCGTGGCCAACATCGAAAGCAAAGACCCGCAGCAGATCATCGCCGGTAACGAGAAAGTGGTTCGCCCACGCTTGACCGACGCCGAGTTCTTCTTCAAGCAAGACAAGAAGCAGAAACTCGAAGACTTCAACCTGCGTCTGCAGAACGTGGTGTTCCAGGAAAAACTCGGCAGCGTCTACGACAAGGCCGAGCGCGTTTCCAGGCTCGCCGCGTTCATCGCTCAACGCATTGGTGGCAACCCGGCCTGGGCTTCCCGTGCCGGCCTGATGTCCAAGTGCGACCTGGCGACCGAGATGGTCGGCGAGTTCCCGGAGATGCAAGGTGTCGCCGGGTACTACTACGCCCTCAACGACGGCGAGCCGGAAGAAGTCGCCCTGGCGCTGAACGAGCAGTACATGCCGCGCGGTGCCGGTGCTGAACTGCCGACCACCCTGACCGGTGCGGCCGTGGCCATCGCCGACAAGCTCGACACGCTGGTGGGTATTTTCGGTATCGGCATGCTGCCAACCGGGAGCAAAGACCCGTACGCCCTGCGCCGTGCAGCGCTGGGTGTATTGCGTATCCTGATCGACAAGAAGCTCGACCTCGACCTGAACGACGCCGTGGCGTTTGCCGTGAATGCGTTCGGTACCAAGGTCAAAGCTGCCGGCCTGAATGACTCGGTGCTGGAATTCATCTTCGATCGTCTGCGTGCCCGTTATGAAGACGAAGGCGTTGATGTCGGGACTTACCTGTCGGTCCGTGCCCTGAAGCCGGGTTCGGCGCTGGACTTCGATCAGCGTGTACAAGCGGTAGAAGCGTTCCGCAAATTGCCGGAAGCCGCAGCCCTGGCCGCGGTGAACAAGCGCGTTTCGAACTTGCTGAGCAAGGTCGAAGGCACCGTTCCTTCGGTCGTTGAAGCCAAATACTTCGACAACGCCAACGAGTTCTCCCTGTATTCGGCGATCCAGCAGGCTGACCAGGCTGTTCAGCCAATGGCCGCTGCGCGTCAGTACAGCGAATCGCTGGCACGTTTGGCCGCCTTGCGCGAGCCGGTAGATGCATTCTTCGAAGCGGTGATGGTCAACGCCGAAGATGCCAAGGTGCGAGCCAACCGCTATGCGCTGCTGGCGCGTCTGCGTGGCTTGTTCCTCGGCGTCGCCGACATTTCGCTGCTGGGCTAAGGGGCTGCTGTTGAAACTGCTGATTCTCGATCGGGACGGAGTGATCAATTACGACTCCGACGCGTACATCAAGTCGGTGGAGGAGTGGATTCCTCTCCCTGGTTCGATCGAAGCGATCGCGCAGTTGAGCAAGGCCGGCTGGACGGTGGCGGTCGCTACCAACCAGTCGGGCATCGCTCGCGGCTATTACGACATCGCCACCCTGGATGCCATGCACGCTCGCTTGCGCGAGCTGGTGGCGGAGCAGGGCGGTGAAGTCGGGCTAATTGTCTATTGCCCGCACGGCCCAGACGATGGCTGCGATTGCCGCAAGCCAAAACCCGGGATGTTGAAAACCATCGCCGCGCATTACAACGTTTCGCTGACGAATCTATGGTTCGTCGGCGATACTCTCGGTGACCTGGAAGCCGCCAAAGCCGTCGACTGTCAGCCAGTTTTGGTAAAGACCGGGAAAGGCGAAAAGACTCAGGGCAAGACCCTACCGGCAGGCACCTTGATTTTTGACGATCTGGCGGCGATTGCCGCGGAACTTATCCACAACTAAGGCTCTTCTGACATCCTGACCAAGGACTGATCGGGAGTGCGCTTGAATAGGCGGGCAATGCCCGCAACGGTAAATGTCGCCATGTCGATACTGCAGGCCATCAGAACTTTCCTCTTTTACCTGCTGCTGGGCACCAGCTCTTTGCTCTGGTGCACCCTGAGCTTTTTTATCGCGCCGTTTCTGCCATTCAAGGCGCGCTATCGCTTTATCAACGTGTACTGGTGCCGCTGCGCCTTATGGCTGAGCAAAGTCTTTCTGGGTATCCGTTATGAAGTGAAGGGTGCCGAGAACGTGCCTGACCAGCCCTGCGTGATTCAGTCGAACCACCAGAGCACCTGGGAGACATTCTTTCTCTCGGCCTACTTCGAGCCGCTGAGCCAGGTGCTCAAGCGCGAACTGCTCTACGTTCCGTTCTTCGGCTGGGCCATGGCCATGCTGCGACCGATCGCCATTGACCGTGGCAATCCGAAAGCTGCGCTCAAGCATGTGGCGAAGAAGGGCGATGAGCTGCTCAAGGACAAGGTCTGGGTACTGATCTTCCCGGAAGGGACTCGCGTTCCCTATGGCACGATCGGCAAGTTTTCCCGCGGTGGCACCGCGTTGGCCGTCAATGCGTCATTACCGGTACTGCCGATTGCGCACAATGCCGGCAAGTTCTGGCCAAAAACCGGGTGGGCGAAACAGCAAGGCGTGATCACCGTGATCATTGGCGCGCCGATGTACGCCGAGGGCAGTGGGCCGCGAGCCATTGCCGACCTGAATGATCGGGTGCAGGCCTGGAACGAACAGATGCAGCGCGAGATGGGTTCGCTGCCAGCAGCCCCGGCGGCCCCGAGTGCGACCGATCAAGTGGCTGTCTGAGATTCTGTGGATAACCTGTGTACCGTTTTGTTGAAAAACGTCGTTTTTAGTTTTTAAGCTTATGATTTACATACATATTTCTTAAGCAAATAAAACGTCGAAAAAGGTGCATAAGTTTATTTCGGACGTAAAAAACCGGCTGATATAGCCGGTTTTTTTATGCTCGCTGAAAACGTCTGGATTACTCGCTCAATAGCGGTAACTGGATGCTGAACGTCGAGCCTTGCCCCACCACGCTACGACAGGAAATCCTCCCGCCATGACGATCCACCACTGCCTTGACCATGGACAAACCCAGTCCCAGGCCGTCACTGTCGTGAGCCGAGGTAAAGCGCCGATACTGACTGAACAACTCAGGAAGTTCATCGACAGCAATCCCTCGACCCTGATCGGCGATTTCGCACAGTAGCCAACCTTCGGCATAACTCACCCGCACTGAGATCCGCGAGCCCGCCGGACTGTACTTGATGGCGTTTTCCAACAGGTTGAACAGTGCCCGTGTCAGTAGCGATTGATCGGCCAGAACCAGCGCTTCAGCGTCTTCGTCGAGGTCATGCAGCAACTGAATGTTCTTCAGATGAGCGATGCTCGAGGCCTGGTCGAAGGTATCGAGCAACAACATCGCGAACATGCTCGGCTGAAACTGATAGGCCTCGGACTCGGCTTTTGCCAACTGCACAAAAGCCTCGGTCAGGTTCAGCGCCTTGCGTACTTGTAATTCGATCTGGCTGAACACTTGAGTGTCACCGGGCACTTGATGCCGCTGAACATCGAGCAAGGCCAGTATCGCCGAATGGGGAGCCCTGAGGTCATGGGACAAAAAACGCAACAACACGGCTCGCTGTTCTTCGGCATCGCGCTCGACGCTCAAGTCAGTGAGGCTTAGTAGCCAGCCAATCACGGAGTCACCCTCGGCCGGCAACAGCGGCGCCAGGTCCAGACGCAGGCTGCGTGCCTGGGTGTCACGAAACTCCAGCGGCTCCAGGGTCGACAACGCAGATGGCATTCCGTTAGACGGCACCGGGTAACCCAAGTCGCTCAGTTGCTCGAGCATGTCCTCGCCCACCAGGCCATGAGAAAACACTTCTCGAGCCTTGCGGTTGGCCAGCAGAATGCGCCCTTGCGGATCGCTGATCAGCGTCGCCACCGGCAGGTACTCAAGTCCATCGGCGATGAAACGTCGGGTGTCGCGGGTCCGGCTCATGGCCTGCTCCAGCGCGACGATTTGCCCTTGCAGCACATCGCCGGCCGGGGCCTGGGTGCGACGACGTTCGGGAAAGACTTTTGGCTCGCCATCCAGGCGCGCCAGTTCCCAGCCGAAATAGGCGAGCACCGCGTTCAGCCTTCGCCAATTCCAGATCAGGTAGCCCAGCATCATCCCTAGCAGGCTCGCCGCCGGTGACCACCACCAGCCAAGCCGCAACAGTACACCCGAGCCCAGCAGAGCGGCCGCCATTGCACCCAAAGTCAGCCATAAGGCGCGACGCGGACGCACCAGCAACAGGCCCAGCAACTCACCGACAATCATCACCGACAGCAACGCCGCCAAGCGCTCATCGAGCACCACGATGTTGCGCTGTTGCAGCAGCCCATTGAGGATATTCGCCTGGATCTCGATGCCCGGTGTGGTGCCGATGCTGGCCGATTGCGGTGTCACGTAGCGGTCGCCCAGGCCTGGAGCGGTCGAGCCGATCAGGATCAAGCGATCGCGCAACAACTCGGGCGGGACTTCGCCGCGCAATACGCTGACGTAGGGCACACTGGGAAAGCCCGCGTCGGAATGGATGAAAGGAATCCGTATTTCATGGGCTCGCTGCCAGCCTTGCGCCGATGCCAGGGCCGGGGTACCAGGCATCGGTACATTTCCCTTGTCGGTAAGGGATTCTTCGTACAGCAGCCAAGCCAGTTGCGGGCGTGCTTTTTGCGCCGGGCCTTCGCTTAAATACACGCTGCGCACGATCCCGTCAGCGTCCGCTTCGGCATTGATGTGCCCGACGCCTTTAGCGCAATGGCTCAGCGCAGCCACCGGTTCAATTTCCCCCAAGGGTTGTCCATAACGTGCGACGCCTTCGCGCAGCAACGGCACAAAAACATTCCCGGCTCGACAGGTCGCCTGGGCCAAAAGCTGATCGTTGGCGGGATGGCTATCGGGCTCGCTGAAAATAACGTCGAACAGCACGCCTTTAACGTTCGCGGCGCCGAGCCGATCCAGCAGTTGCGCGTGCATGGCCCGCGACCACGGCCATTGGCCAAGCTGCTGCAAGCTATAGTCATCGATCGTGACGATGAGTATTCGCGGGTCTACCGGCAGCGGACTCAGCCGGCGCAGGTTGTCATACAGCAGATTGCTCAGGGCCAGCCCCTGATTCATGGACAGCATCGCCGTCAGCGGCAACAGGATCAGACAGACCCACAGCCACTCGCGCACCATCCGCTGAAACAACCGCTGAGCCTGGGTCGGCTCGCGGTCATCCTTCCTTGGCCGTCTCTTCATCGGTCGTCGGCCAGGGCGCTATTGGACACGCGTGGTCCTGGGGTAATAGAAAATGTCATACACCCCGGTCTCTCCCTCTAACCCCTGAGCGTCATAGGCCGACAGGCGAACATGGTAGAAAAACGCTTTCAGCCCGCTGAATTTGACCTCTGGCGTGCTGGAAAACTGCTCTTGCTTGATGTCCAGAAAGGCTGCGTCGGTAGCCACTTGCGCCCGATAACGCGTGGCCCCTTCGATGGGTTTCATGATCAATTGCCAGACAGGCACATTCCCCGTCTGACCGGCCTGCCCCAACAAACGTGGGGCAGGTAGCAAGTCGATTGGCGTCAGCGTGCCTTGTTTCTGAATACGCAAACCCTGGCGGGCCATGACCTGGACCTCGTCTTCAGGGCTCTGAGTCCGTTTGGCAGCCGACCGGGCAGGGCGGGAGCCCGACGTTTCCTCATCACGGTTGACCGCCACGTGTCCGTTCAGAACCTCCAGCAGCGCCTCGCCACCGTCATCGTTGCGCACCCGAAAGTGCGTGCCTCGTACGCCCAGTACACCGACCGGCGTGACGATCTGAAAGCGATCATGGTCGCTGGGACGTTTGATCACATACGACTCAACCTGGCCCTGCTCAAGAATGACCTGAGGGATCGAATGTTCTTCATTGAGATGCAGGGTGATATGGGAACTGGAGGGCAACACCACCCGCGAGCCATCACCCAGGGACAGGCTGACAAACGCCGAGGGCGAGGTTTTGACCCCTTCCTGCTCGTCGATCGACATACCTTCCTGCAGTGGCGTCTGCTTGCCTTTGGCATCCAGCTTCCAGGCTTCGCCGGTCAGATGCTCGACAGTCGCCGGCAGCGGTTGACCACGGCATTGTTGGTTTTGATCGATATAAGACAGACGTTTTGCCGAGGCGACAGCTGCTGATGCACTCTGGCCGAACAATCCCGTCAGGCCAGCCATCAGTAAAAGACAGACGCCAGAACGGCGTGGGAGCAATAAGGTCATGGGGTTCATGGATTGGCTTTTTATGCTCTGATGAAAATCACGCCGGATAACGCACACAAGTATTTGACGCACGATACCTGAGCGGACGCTCTGGCAGATAGCCATGGGAGCAAAGGATATTGGAGATGACACATCCCTGTGTCGGAACCGAGCAGGCACTCCGTGTGTTTCCCCTGAGCAGGGTACCGCCGAAAACCGGCAATCGACGGGCCTGCAAAGTGACTTGGCGCTCCCTGCGCCGGAGCACATCCCAATGCCCCTGTGCCGCTCAGCGACAACGAATTTACCGGCATAAATGACCTTCGCAGCAATTCGCCACAATTGTTCAGATTCGATCAATCAGCCTAAACTCCCGTAGGAAGTTTCACTTTGCACTAACGAGATGAAGGAAACACTCGGCATGCGTGTCGCAATACTGGATGACGAGCCCGCTGAACTGCGCCGGGTGGAACAGACACTGCGACAGATCCCCGTAGCGGGAGAGCAGGTGTGGACGTTGCATAGCTTCGAGCGGGGAGAGGACTTGCTACGGCAACTTCGGCGGGAGACCTTCGACCTGCTGATCCTCGATTGGCAACTGCCCGATATCAGCGGTCTGGCTTTGTTGCGCTGGACCCGTGAACACATGGACGTGCCACCGGCCGCGATCATGCTCACCAGTCGCGATACCGAAAGCGATATCGTCCAGGCGTTGAACGCCGGGGCCGACGATTACGTGAGCAAACCGTTTCGTCCCAATGAGCTGATGGCTCGAGTCAGCGCGGTGCTTCGTCGGCATGGGCTGCAACGCGCGGCAGCCACCGAAATACTGACCTTCAATGACCTCGAATTCGACGACGCCGAACTCACCGTCACCCGCGCCACCACCCCCATCAACCTGACCGAACGGGAATACCGTCTCGCCCGCTGCCTGTTCGCCAATCTGGGCCGACCTTTGTCCCGCGAATACTTGTATGAGCGCTTTTGGACCCATGAAGAAATAGCGTCTTCCCGCCCGCTGGATACTCATATTTATCGCCTGCGCAACAAGCTGGGCCTGACGGCCGATCGCGGTTGGCAGCTGCTGACGATTTACGGGTATGGGTATCGGCTCGAGAGCGTGGCCACTGCTAGCGAATGACGACCTTTCGACGATCAATAAAAAAGGCCAACGCTAAGCGTTGGCCTTTTTTATTTTAGCGGTCCTGCCGGATCAGAAGTCCAGGTTGGAAACCGCCAAGGCGTTACTTTCGATGAAGTCACGACGGGGTTCGACCGCATCACCCATCAGGGTGTTGAAGATCTGGTCCGCGCCAATGGCGTCCTCGATGGTCACTTTGAGCATCCGGCGCTGGCTTGGGTCCATGGTGGTTTCCCACAGCTGATCCGGGTTCATTTCGCCCAGACCTTTGTAGCGCTGGATGGTGTGACGCTTGGTGCTTTCAGCCATCAGCCATTCAAGGGCTTCCTTGAACTCGGTGACCGGCTTCTTGCGCTCGCCGCGCTGGATATACGCGCCGTCGTCCAGCAAGGTGCTCAATTGAGCGCCCAACGACACAACAGTCTTGTAATCGTTACTGCCGAAGAAATCGCGGTTGAAGGTGATGTAGTTCGACAGGCCGTGGGAGATCAGCTCGACCTCTGGCAGCCAGACGTTACGTTCACGGTCTTCACGCAGGCTGGCTTTGTAAACCAGGCCGGATTTCTCGACGGTGCGCAGGCGAACTTCGAACTGAGCCATCCAATCCTGCATCGCTGCGTGATCGGACAGTTGCTCCATGCTCACCGCTGGCAGGTAGATGAAGTGCTCGGTCAGTTCCTGCGGGTACAGGCGCGACAAACGCTTGAGGGTCTTCATCACCAGACGGAAGTCATTCACCAGACGCTCAAGAGCTTCACCGGAGATACCCGGGGCTTCTTCGTTCAGGTGCAGGCTCGCGTCTTCCAGGGCCGACTGCGTCATGTACTCTTCCATGGCGTCGTCGTCTTTGATGTATTGCTCTTGCTTGCCTTTCTTGACCTTGTACAGCGGCGGCTGAGCGATGTAGATGTAACCGCGCTCGATCAACTCCGGCAACTGACGGAAGAAGAAGGTCAGCAACAGGGTACGGATGTGCGAACCGTCGACGTCAGCATCGGTCATGATGATGATGTTGTGATAACGCAGCTTGTCGATGTTGTACTCGTCGCGGCCAATGCCGCAGCCCAACGCGGTGATCAAGGTGCCCACTTCTTGCGAAGAGATCATCTTGTCGAAGCGTGCCTTCTCCACGTTCAGGATCTTGCCCTTGAGCGGCAGGATGGCCTGGGTGCGACGGTTGCGTCCCTGCTTGGCGGAGCCGCCAGCAGAGTCACCTTCCACGAGGTACAGTTCGGAAAGGGCAGGGTCTTTTTCCTGGCAGTCAGCCAGTTTGCCCGGCAAGCCGGCGATGTCCAGCGCGCCTTTGCGGCGGGTCATCTCACGGGCCTTGCGCGCTGCTTCACGCGCACGTGCCGCGTCGATCATCTTGCCGACGACCAGCTTGGCTTCGTTCGGGTTCTCCAGCAGGAAGTCAGAGAAGTACTTGCCCATTTCCTGTTCGACCGCGGTCTTCACTTCGGAAGACACCAGCTTGTCTTTGGTCTGGGAGCTGAACTTGGGATCCGGCACTTTTACCGAAATGATCGCTGTCAGGCCTTCGCGGGCATCGTCACCGGTGGTGGCAACTTTGTGCTTCTTCGCCAGACCTTCAGCTTCGATGTAGGTGTTCAGGTTACGCGTCAGTGCGGAACGGAAACCCACCAGGTGAGTACCGCCATCGCGCTGTGGAATGTTGTTGGTGAAGCACAACAGGTTCTCGTTGAAGCTGTCGTTCCACTGCAGGGCGATTTCAACGCCGATGCCGTCTTCACGCTGGATGTTGAAGTGGAACACCTGGTTGACCGCAGTCTTGTTGGTGTTCAGGTATTCAACGAACGCACGCAGACCACCTTCGTACTTGAACAACTCTTCCTTGCCGCTGCGCTCATCCTTGAGGACGATGCCGACACCGGAGTTGAGGAAGGACAGTTCGCGAATCCGCTTGGCCAGGATGTCCCAGCTGAAGTGGATGTTCTTGAAGGTTTCAGCCGAAGGCTTGAAGTGGATCTGGGTGCCAGTGGTTTCGCTTTCGCCAACGATTTTCATCGGCTCTTGCGGAACACCGTGGACATAAGTCTGTTCCCAGATTTTTCCGCTGCGGCGAACGGTCAGGATCAGTTCTTTGGACAGTGCGTTCACCACCGACACACCTACACCGTGCAGACCGCCGGATACCTTGTAGGAGTTGTCGTCGAACTTACCGCCGGCGTGCAGCACGGTCATGATGACCTCGGCCGCCGAGACGCCTTCTTCTTTGTGCACGTCTACCGGGATGCCACGACCGTTGTCGCGAACGGTGATGGACTCGTCCGGGTGGATGATAATGCTGATGTCGTCGCAATGGCCGGCCAAAGCTTCGTCGATCGAGTTATCGACCACCTCGAACACCATGTGGTGCAGACCACTGCCATCGTCAGTGTCACCAATGTACATACCGGGACGTTTGCGTACGGCATCCAGGCCTTTCAGCACTTTAATGCTCGTTGAGTCGTACGTATTTTCTTCGCTCAATGCCTTCACTCCCGATGGTCGTGGGTCTGGGTGATACGGCCCTGTTCCACGTGGAACAGAGCGACTGGCGTTTCCGTCTGCCAGCCTTCCCTCAATAATTCGTGATCTACACAGGTAATAAAGACCTGGCAGCGTAAGTCTTCCAGCAAGCGGCAAAGCGCGCGACGGTGGTGCTCATCCAGTTCGGACGGCAGGTCATCCACCAGATAAATACACTGACCGCGACGGGCCTGGCTAACCAAGTGCCCTTGGGCGATCCGCAATGCGCAGACCACCAACTTCTGCTGGCCACGAGACAAGATGTCCGCGGCGTTATGTGCGCCCAATCTAAGACGCAAATCAGCGCGTTGTGGTCCGGCTTGGGTATGACCCATTTGCTGATCCCGTTGAAGGGACCCGGCGAGCACTGCACTCAACTCACGGTCTTTGTCCCAGCCTCGGTAATAGCTGAGCGTTAAGCCCTCAAGCTCAACCAGTTCGCTCAAGGTCTGTTCAAAGACTGGTTTCAAGGCTTTGATGTAAGCGCGGCGGTATTCATCTATTTCAGCGCTGGCCTGGCACAGTTCCCTGTCCCAAACCGCTTGCGAAACGGCGTCAAGTGTACCATGTCGCAGCCAAGAGTTTCTCTGGCGCAAGGCCTTCTGCAAGCGCTGCCACGTGGACATGAATCGGGGTTCCACGTGGAACACACCCCAGTCGAGAAACTGTCGGCGAATCTTCGGCGCACCTTCCAGCAGGCGGAAGCTGTCCGGGTTGATCAACTGCAACGGCAGGATCTCTGCCAGTTGCGCAGCACTTCGCGCGTTCTGCCCATCGATGCGGATCTGGAACTCACCCTGCCGGTCACGAGATATCCCCAACGCGCTGTGTCCACCCTCGGCCAGTTCGACCTGGCCAAACACAGTACACGCCAATTGCTCGTATTGAATGACGGGTAATAGACGGCTGCTACGAAACGAACGGGCAAGCCCCAGCAGATGAATGGCTTCCAGAACACTGGTTTTGCCGCTGCCGTTGGCGCCGTAAAGAATGTTGATTCGGGGGGAGGGGGAGAAGGTCACCGGGTGCAGATTGCGCACCGCGGTGACCGAGACGCGACTTAAGGACATCTAGGTTCTGCTGAGCATATTTACAGACGCATCGGCATGACAACGTAAGCCGAGTCGTCGTTGTCGGACTCTTGTACCAGCGCACTGCTGTTGGAGTCGGACAGGATCAAGCGAACCTGCTCGGTGGTCATCACGCCCAGTACGTCAAGCAGATAGCTCACGTTGAAGCCGATTTCCAGAGAGCCGCCGTTGTACTCAACGCCCACTTCTTCTTCCGCTTCTTCCTGCTCCGGGTTGTTCGCCTGGATCTTCAGCTGACCATTGGCCAGTTGCAGACGGATGCCACGGTACTTCTCGTTGGACAGAATCGCGGTACGGCTGAATGCTTCACGCAAGGCTTGGCGATCGCCGAGTACCAGCTTGTCGCCGCCTTTAGGCAGAACACGCTCGTAGTCAGGGAATTTACCGTCGACCAGTTTCGAGGTGAAAGTGAACTCGCCGGTGGTGGCGCGAATGTGGTGCTGGCCCAGCACGATGCTGACGTTGCCGTCCGGTTCGGTCAGCAGACGCGCCAGTTCCAGAATACCTTTGCGCGGTACGATCACCTGATGACGATCCGGCTGACCGATATCGGCCTGCATCGAACACATGGCCAGACGGTGACCGTCGGTGGCCACGGCGCGAATGATCCCGGCCGAGACTTCCAGCAGCATGCCGTTGAGGTAGTAACGTACGTCCTGCTGCGCCATCGCGAAGCTGGTGCGTTCAATCAGACGACGCAGTTTGCTTTGCTCAAGGCTGCAGGTCAGCGAGCCTGGGCCTTCTTCCACCGTCGGGAAGTCATTGGCTGGCAGGGTCGACAGGGTGAAGCGGCTACGGCCGGCCTTCACCACAAGCTTCTGCTCATCGACCTTGATGTCGATCAGCGCATCGTTGGGCAAGCTCTTGCAGATGTCCATCAGCTTGCGCGCAGGCACAGTGATGGAACCCGGGTCCGCAGGCTCTTCGAGTTGCACACGACCGACCAGCTCGACTTCCAGGTCGGTACCGGTCAGCGACAGTTGCTGGCCTTCGACAACCAGCAGCACGTTGGAGAGCACCGGCAAGGTCTGTCGGCGCTCGACGACGCCTGCGACCAGTTGCAGGGGTTTCAACAGGGCTTCGCGTTGAATGGTGAAATGCATGGTCTAGTCCCTTGCCTTAATAAGCTGCGCTGGTGTTCATCAAGTAGTCAGTGTACGCAGCAGGTTCTTATAGTCCTCGCGGATGTCCGCGTCGGATTCCTTAAGCTCGTTGATCTTGCGGCAGGCGTGCAAAACAGTCGTGTGGTCGCGGCCGCCAAACACATCGCCTATTTCCGGCAGGCTGTGGTTGGTCAGTTCCTTGGACAACGCCATGGCGACCTGACGCGGACGTGCTACCGAGCGTGAACGACGCTTGGACAGCAAGTCGGAGATCTTGATCTTGTAATACTCGGCGACGGTGCGCTGAATGTTATCCACAGACACCAGCTTGTCTTGCAGCGCCAACAAGTCTTTCAGGGATTCGCGAATCAGCTCGATGGTGATGTCGCGGCCCATGAAGTGTGAGTGGGCGATCACGCGTTTGAGCGCGCCTTCCAGTTCACGGACGTTGGAGCGAATACGCTGGGCAATGAAGAACGCCGCGTCGTGTGGCAGATCGACTTTGGCCTGGTCGGCCTTTTTCATCAGGATCGCCACGCGGGTTTCCAGCTCCGGCGGCTCGACGGCAACCGTCAGGCCCCAGCCGAAACGTGACTTCAGGCGCTCTTCAAGGCCTTCGATTTCTTTCGGATAGCGGTCACTGGTAAGAATGACCTGCTGGCCACCTTCAAGCAGGGCGTTGAAGGTGTGGAAAAACTCTTCCTGGGAACGTTCCTTGCGGGCGAAGAACTGAATGTCATCGATCAGCAACGCATCCACCGAGCGGTAGAAGCGCTTGAACTCGTTGATCGCATTCAGCTGCAAGGCCTTGACCATGTCTGCAACGAAACGCTCGGAATGCAGGTACACAACCTTGGCATTCGGATTCTTCTTTAACAGGTGGTTACCCACAGCGTGCATCAAGTGGGTTTTACCCAAGCCGACACCGCCATAAAGGAAGAGCGGGTTGTAGCCGTGCTTGGGGTTGTCCGCCACCTGCCAGGCCGCAGCCCGGGCGAGTTGGTTGGACTTGCCTTCGACGAAGTTCTCGAAGGTAAAGGTGCGGTTCAGGTAACTGGTGTGCTTGAGTGCGCCTTCGACCTGCACCGTACGCTGTTCGGAGCGAACCGGGGCTTGTTGCGAGCTGGCACCGGCCATTGGATCGAAGCTGTCGCGGGACGGCTCTTCACTGACCTCGGCTACTTTTTGTGTCGCACGTTTGGTCGAGGCTGCTGCCGGGGCTGGCGCCGGAGCGCTGACAGGCGCTTGAGCGGCCTGAGCCTGGGACGCTGCAGCGGCCAACGGGGCATTGGGTGCCGCACGCGGCGCCGAACTGCGTTTGCTGCCTATTAATAAGGAAAGCGCCGGCGCCAGGCCATTGCCATGCTCATCCAGCAGTTCAAGGACGCGGCCCAGGTACTTTTCATTGACCCAGTCGAGAACAAAACGATTCGGCGCGTAGACACGCAGCTCGTCGCCTTCGGCTTCGACCTGTAGTGGACGGATCCAAGTGTTGAATTGTTGGGCAGGCAGCTCATCGCGCAAAAGCTCAACGCACTGCTGCCAAAGTTCCACTGACACGGATATCCCCTAAGTTGAAAGCCGGTGAGGCAAAAACAAGCGGTCATTGTAGCGACCAGACGTCCACTTATCCACATGCAGGTTGCGCACAGGACATGATTTATCAATGCGTTAACCCTGGAAAAGAAGACCAACGGTATGTGCATAAGCTCTGTGGATAACCGCCCATGAGGGCACTGGACAAGTGGGGGCGAAACTCGGTGGATAACCTGCCTGTGGATAACAAGCCTTTCCACACACAGCTTATCCGACAGCGCAGCACAGGCTGACCACCGTTTTCCACCGTAGTTGTCCTTCTCTGTACATCACGGTTTAGAAGGCCTGAAGCTAGTTATCCACAGATGAACGTGGCCCTAGCTTTTATAAGCTTTACAGAAAAGCTTTAAATAATTCCCTTCTTTATTTCTATATCTAGCGAACGACCGTCGGCGAGCAAATCGTCTGGAGATCTATTTATAAGGAAACGCTGGTTGGAAATTGACCTAGAGGCTTGCTTTCTCTAGAATCCCCGGTCTCTTAAAACGGGGGCCATTCCGGCCCGTTGTGGACGAACCAGGTAACACGACAATGAAACGTACTTTCCAACCAAGCACTATCAAACGCGCTCGTACCCACGGTTTCCGTGCTCGCATGGCTACCAAGAACGGTCGTGCCGTTCTGTCGCGTCGTCGCGCCAAAGGTCGTGCGCGTCTGGCAGTTTGATAAGCCGGCACTGGAGGTGAGTCAGGACTTCAGTCGGGAAAAGCGTCTGCTTACTCCCCGGCATTTCAAGGCAGTCTTTGACTCCCCTACCGGCAAGGTTCCGGGGAAAAATCTCCTGCTCCTTGCGCGCAATAACGATCTTGATCACCCCCGTCTCGGGCTGGTTATCGGGAAAAAGAGCGTAAAGCTCTCCGTCGAGCGCAATCGCCTCAAACGTCTGATGCGCGAATCGTTTCGCCTGAACCAGGATTTACTGGTCGGTTGGGACATTGTTATCGTCGCGCGCAAAGGTTTGGGTGACGTAGAAAGCCCCGAATTGATTCAGCATTTCGACAAACTCTGGAAACGTCTGGCACGCAGCAAGCCGGTACCAGCAGTCAAAACCGAAACTGTAGGGGTAGACAGTACCGATGCGTAAACTGGCACTCGTTCCGATCCAGTTTTATCGCTATGCCATCAGTCCCCTGATGGCCAGTCACTGTCGTTTCTACCCCAGTTGTTCCTGCTACGCGTATGAAGCCATAGAAAATCATGGCCTTCTGCGCGGTGGCTGGCTGACCTTTCGTCGTTTAGGTCGCTGTCATCCGTGGAATCCCGGTGGTTATGACCCGGTTCCATCTATCCCTACCTCCCGTTCTTCTTCGATGGCCGAGTAATCATGGATATCAAACGCACGATCCTGATCGTCGCCCTGGCAATCGTGTCCTACGTTATGGTCCTTAAATGGAACCAGGACTATGGCCAGGCTGCCCTGCCGACTCAGAATGTTGCTTCCAGTACTACCGCACCGGGCCTACCGGATACGGCGACTGGCAATAATGCTTCTGTCAGTGACGACATTCCACGCGCCACAAGCGATACCAGTGCAACTGCACCTGCTGAAACACCAGTAGCTGCAAGCAAAGACCTCATCCAGATCAAAACGGATGTGCTCAACCTGGCAATCGACCCACAAGGTGGTGATGTTGCCCAGTTGACGTTGCCGCTGTATCCACGTCGCCAGGATCATCCGGAAATTCCATTCCAGCTGTTTGATAACGGCAACGAGCGGACTTATCTGGCTCAGAGTGGCCTGATCGGCACCAACGGTCCGGACGCCAGTCCTGCCGGTCGTCCGGTTTACTCCTCCGAAAAGAAGATTTATCAACTGGCTGACGGTCAAGACCAATTGGTCGCAGACCTGAAGTTCAGCAAGGACGGTGTCAACTACATCAAGCGTTTCACGCTGAAACGTGGCCTGTATGACGTAACCGTTACCTACCTGATCGACAACCAGAGCGCTCAGCCCTGGTCTGGTGCAATGTTCGCGCAATTGAAGCGTGATGCCAGCTCCGATCCTTCTTCCAGCACCGCCACCGGCACCGCGACTTACCTGGGCGCCGCCCTGTGGACAAGTAACGAGCCGTACAAGAAAGTGTCGATGAGCGACATGGACAAGGCTCAGCTGAAAGAAACCGTCACTGGTGGTTGGGTTGCCTGGTTGCAGCACTACTTCGTGACGGCGTGGATTCCGGTCAAGGGCGAAAACAACATCGTCCAGACCCGTAAAGACAGCAAAGGCAACTACATCATCGGCTACACCGCCCCGGCAATGACTGTTGCGCCAGGTGCAAAAGCCGAGACCAGCGCCGTTCTGTACGCAGGTCCGAAAAGCCAGGCTGTCCTGAAAGAGTTGTCCCCAGGTCTGGAATTGACCGTCGACTACGGCATTCTGTGGTTCATTGCCCAGCCAATCTTCTGGTTGCTGCAACATATCCACGCGCTGGTCGGTAACTGGGGCTGGTCGATCATCTTCCTGACCATGCTGATCAAGGGGATCTTCTTCCCGCTGTCGGCTGCCAGCTACAAATCCATGGCGCGCATGCGTGCAGTGGCACCGAAACTGGCCGCGCTGAAAGAGCAACATGGCGACGACCGGCAGAAAATGTCGCAAGCCATGATGGAGCTGTACAAGAAAGAGAAGATCAACCCGCTGGGTGGCTGCTTGCCAATCCTGGTGCAGATGCCGGTTTTCCTTTCGCTGTACTGGGTTCTGCTGGAAAGCGTGGAAATGCGCCAGGCGCCGTTCATGCTGTGGATTACTGACCTGTCGATCAAGGATCCGTTCTTCATTCTGCCGATCATCATGGGTGCAACCATGTTCATCCAGCAGCAGTTGAACCCGACTCCTCCGGATCCGATGCAGGCGAAGGTCATGAAAATGATGCCAATCATCTTCACCTTCTTCTTCCTGTGGTTCCCGGCGGGTCTGGTACTGTACTGGGTAGTGAACAACGTATTGTCGATTGCCCAACAGTGGTACATCACGCGTAAGATCGAAGCGGCTACCAAAAAAGCCGAGGCGTAACTTACTCTGTGGATAACCACTCAAAACGCCCCCTAGTGGGGCGTTTTGCTATCTGTCACTTTTGTCTGGATACCGGTTTATGAGCGTTCCTCGTGAAACCATCGCTGCCGTCGCCACCGCTCAAGGTCGCGGCGGGGTGGGCATCGTCCGTATTTCCGGGCCGCTGGCGAGTCTGGCGGCCAAAGCCATCAGCGGCCGTGAATTGAAACCGCGGTTTGCCCATTACGGCCCGTTCCTCAGTGCAAACGAAGAGGTGCTGGACGAAGGCATCGCGCTTTATTTCCCGGGACCGAACTCGTTCACCGGCGAAGATGTGCTTGAGCTGCAGGGCCACGGCGGGCCGATCGTTCTGGATATGCTGCTCAAACGTTGTCTGGAACTGGGCTGTCGTCTGGCCCGGCCGGGGGAATTCAGCGAGCGCGCCTTCCTCAATGACAAGCTCGATCTGGCTCAGGCCGAAGCGATTGCCGACTTGATCGAGGCAAGTTCTGCACAGGCAGCACGAAACGCCCTGCGTTCGTTGCAGGGTGCGTTTTCCCAGCGTGTGCATAACCTCACTGAGCAACTGATAGGCCTGCGTATTTACGTCGAAGCAGCCATCGACTTCCCCGAAGAAGAAATCGACTTCCTCGCCGACGGTCATGTCCTGAGCATGCTCGACAAAGTGCGCGACGAATTATCCACAGTACTGCGTGAAGCCGGGCAAGGGGCCTTGCTTCGCGACGGTATGACCGTGGTGATCGCCGGCCGGCCGAATGCCGGCAAGTCCAGCCTGCTGAATGCCTTGGCCGGACGTGAAGCTGCGATCGTGACCGAGATCGCCGGTACTACCCGGGACATTCTTCGCGAACATATCCACATCGATGGCATGCCGTTGCACGTGGTTGACACTGCCGGCCTGCGCGATACCGATGATCAGGTGGAGAAAATTGGCGTCGAACGGGCATTGAAAGCCATCGGCGAGGCAGATCGGGTATTGCTGGTGGTCGATGCCACGGCTCCCGAGGCCCTTGATCCCTTTGCCTTGTGGCCTGAATTCCTCGAAACCCGCCCGGACCCGGCGAAAGTTACGCTGATCCGCAACAAGGCTGACCTGACGGGGGAAGCGATTGCCCTGGAAGTCAGCAACGATGGCCACGTTACGATCAGCCTCAGTGCGAGGTCTGCCGGTGAAGGCCTGGAGTTGCTGCGTGAGCACCTCAAGGCCTGCATGGGTTACGAGCAGACGTCCGAAAGCAGCTTCAGTGCTCGCAGACGTCACCTGGAGGCACTGCGTCATGCGAGCGCATCCCTCGAGCATGGCCGTGCGCAGCTGACATTAGCGGGGGCCGGTGAGTTGCTGGCCGAAGATTTGCGACAGGCGCAGCAGTCTTTGGGCGAAATCACCGGAGCATTCAGCTCTGATGATCTGCTGGGAAGGATCTTTTCCAGCTTCTGTATCGGTAAATAAGTCCCTTCAGCCGTTCACAGACAGGCCATTCGGGCCTGTCTGTTCTCTCCTTTCCTGAAATTTTTCCCCAGTGCCGAGCAGATTCTTCGCTTGAGCGGATTCCCCTTGCCCGGGATTTGCTCATTCGACGGCTTTTCTGTGGATTAAGCCCTGTGAATAAGTGCCGCTAAGGGCAGTTGATAACAGGGCCTAAAAACTGAAGATAATCCCCTCTGTGGATAACCATCCCTTTCATCCACAGGCTTACACCGGTTATCCAAGGGCCTCCTTGGTACATGACCACAGGGTTTTGAATCTCTGTACACATTGAAAATAAAGGGCTGTACCAATCTATCCACAGAAAGGTGGCTCAGTAGAAATAAACATAAAAACAAAGATTTAATAAATTTCTCTCTTTTTAATTTCTATAACCCCGACTTCTCCACAGCTGGTTAAATTTTGTGCAAAGGGTTCTTTAGGAAGGGCGAAGTCCCTATACTTGCCGACCAGGTCCAAAAACCTGAGCTCAAACTATTTCCGGATTACCTGACTGAAGCAGGCACGAGGTGCGTGGTGGATTTCCCTTCCCGTTTTGAAGTGATCGTCATCGGCGGCGGTCATGCCGGTACCGAGGCAGCACTGGCGTCAGCACGTATGGGGGCAAAAACCCTGTTGCTGACGCATAACGTGGAAACCCTCGGTGCCATGAGTTGCAACCCAGCCATTGGCGGTATCGGCAAAAGCCATTTGGTTAAAGAAATCGATGCCCTGGGCGGCGCGATGGCCATGGCTACCGATAAAGGTGGTATTCAGTTTCGCGTATTGAACAGCCGCAAAGGCCCAGCCGTGCGTGCAACCCGCGCTCAGGCAGATCGGGTTCTGTACAAGGCCGCTGTCCGCGAAGCTTTGGAAAACCAGCCGAACCTGTGGATATTTCAACAAGCTGCTGACGACCTGATCGTCGAGCAGGAACAAGTGCGCGGTGTTGTCACCCAAATGGGTCTGCGTTTCTTTGCAGATTCCGTGGTATTGACCACCGGCACCTTCCTCGGTGGACTTATCCACATCGGCATGCAGAATTATTCCGGCGGCCGCGCCGGTGACCCGCCGTCGATTGCCCTCGCTCATCGTCTGCGTGAACTGCCATTGCGTGTCGGTCGCCTGAAAACCGGTACACCGCCGCGTATCGACGGTCGCTCTGTGGATTTCTCGGTGATGACCGAGCAAGCGGGGGATACGCCGATTCCGGTGATGTCGTTCATGGGCTCCAAAGAGCAGCATCCGAAACAGGTCAGCTGCTGGATTACCCACACCAACGCCCGTACCCACGAAATCATTGCTGCGAACCTTGATCGTTCGCCGATGTATTCCGATGCGGGGTTGATCGAAGGCATCGGTCCGCGTTATTGCCCATCGATCGAAGACAAGATCCACCGTTTTGCCGACAAGGAAAGCCACCAGGTCTTCATCGAGCCGGAAGGTCTGACCACCCACGAGCTGTACCCGAACGGGATATCCACATCCCTGCCGTTCGATGTGCAATTGCAGATCGTGCAATCGATCCGCGGCATGGAAAACGCGCACATCGTTCGCCCGGGCTACGCCATCGAGTACGACTACTTCGACCCGCGTGACCTGAAGTACAGCCTGGAAACCAAAGTGATCGGCGGTCTGTTCTTCGCCGGGCAAATCAACGGCACCACCGGTTACGAAGAAGCCGGCGCCCAAGGTTTGCTGGCCGGAGCCAACGCCGCACTGCGCGCTCAGGGCAAAGATGCCTGGTGCCCGCGTCGCGACGAGGCGTACATCGGCGTTTTGGTCGACGACCTGATTACCCTGGGTACCCAGGAACCGTATCGGATGTTCACATCCCGCGCCGAATACCGTTTGATCCTGCGCGAAGACAACGCCGACCTGCGTTTGACCGAGAAAGGTCGCGAATTGGGTCTGGTGGATGACGTGCGTTGGGCTGCGTTCTGCAAGAAGCGCGAAAGCATCGATCTGGAAGAGCAACGCCTGAAAAGTACCTGGGTTCGCCCGGGTACCGAGCAGGGCGATGCGATTTCCGAGAAGTTCGGTACGCCGCTGACCCACGAATACAATTTGCTCAACCTGCTGAGCCGTCCGGAAATCGACTACGCTGGTCTGATCGCCGTGACCGGTGGGGGCGCAGAAGATCCACAGGTCGCCGAACAGGTCGAAATCAAGACCAAATACGCCGGTTACATCGATCGTCAACAGGATGAAATCGCGCGCCTGCGGGCCAGCGAAGACACCAAACTGCCTGTGGATATCGATTACACGAACATCTCCGGTCTCTCGAAAGAGATCCAGAGCAAGCTCGGCGCGACCCGTCCAGAGACCCTGGGCCAGGCGTCGCGTATTCCGGGCGTGACCCCGGCAGCGATTTCGCTGTTGATGATTCATTTGAAAAAACGCGGCGCGGGCCGTCAGTTGGAGCAAAGCGCTTGAGTTCGTTGGTCACCTCGCAACACGCCGAAGAGTTATCCACAGGTGCTCGCCAGCTCGGTGTCAACCTGACGGACGCCCAGCATGCACAGCTACTGGGTTATCTGGCCCTGTTGATAAAATGGAACAAGGCCTACAACCTCACGGCCGTGCGTGATCCGGACGAAATGGTTTCACGGCATTTGCTCGACAGCCTGAGCGTGATGTCCTTCATCGAAAACGGCCGTTGGCTGGATGTGGGCAGTGGCGGCGGCATGCCAGGGATTCCCCTGGCGATCCTGTTTCCCGAGTCGCAAGTGACCTGCCTGGACAGCAACGGCAAGAAAACCCGCTTCCTGACCCAGGTCAAACTCGAACTCAAACTGGATAACCTGCAAGTTATCCACAGTCGCGTCGAAGCCTTCCAGCCTGAACTGCCATTCAACGGGATCATTTCCCGTGCGTTCAGCAGCATGGAGAACTTCAGCAACTGGACTCGCCATTTGGGCGACGCCGAAACACGTTGGCTGGCAATGAAGGGCGTTCATCCCGCCGATGAGCTGGTAGCATTGCCGGCAGACTTCCACCTCGATAGCGAACACGCCCTGGCCGTACCCGGTTGCCAAGGCCAACGCCATCTGCTGATACTGCGCCGCACGGCATGATTGGGAACACAAGCAAGAATGGCTAAGGTATTCGCGATAGCGAACCAGAAGGGTGGTGTGGGCAAGACCACCACCTGTATCAACCTCGCAGCTTCCCTGGTCGCTACCAAGCGTCGGGTGCTGTTGATCGATCTCGATCCACAAGGCAACGCCACCATGGGTAGCGGTGTGGATAAACACGGCCTGGAAAACTCGGTCTACGACCTGCTGATCGGCGAATGCGATCTGGCCCAGGCCATGCATTATTCCGAGCACGGTGGTTACCAGTTGCTGCCGGCCAACCGCGACCTGACCGCGGCCGAAGTGGTTCTGCTGGAAATGCAGATGAAGGAAAGCCGTCTACGCAGTGCGTTGGCGCCGATCCGTGAAAACTACGATTACATTTTGATCGACTGCCCGCCGTCGCTGTCGATGTTGACGCTCAATGCGCTGGTTGCCGCCGACGGGGTGATTATCCCCATGCAGTGCGAGTACTTCGCGCTCGAAGGGTTGAGCGACCTTGTGGATAACATCAAGCGCATTGCCGAACTGCTGAACCCTAACCTGAAAGTCGAAGGCCTGTTGCGGACCATGTACGACCCGCGCCTGAGCCTGATGAACGACGTATCGGCGCAGCTCAAGGAACACTTCGGCGATCAGCTCTACGACACCGTCATTCCACGCAACATCCGCCTGGCCGAAGCGCCAAGCTATGGCATGCCGGCGCTGGCGTACGACAAATCATCGCGGGGCGCGATTGCCTATCTGGCATTGGCGGGCGAGATGGTTCGCCGTCAGCGCAAAAACTCACGCATCGCCGCTGCTCAGGCAACTTAAGGAATCCCCATGGCCGTCAAGAAACGAGGTCTCGGACGTGGACTGGATGCACTGCTGAGTGGTCCGACTGTCAGCTCGCTGGAAGAGCAAGCGGTACAAGCCGACCAGCGTGAGCTGCAGCACCTGCCCCTGGACCTGATCCAGCGTGGCAAGTACCAGCCGCGTCGGGACATGGATCCTCAAGCGCTGGAAGAGCTGGCGCAGTCGATCAGGGCCCAGGGCGTGATGCAGCCGATCGTGGTTCGCCCGATCGGCAGCGGCCGCTTCGAAATCATCGCCGGCGAACGCCGCTGGCGTGCCAGCCAGCAGGCTGGCCAGGAAACCATCCCGGCGATGGTTCGCGATGTGCCGGATGAAACCGCCATCGCCATGGCGCTGATCGAGAACATCCAGCGCGAAGACCTCAATCCGATTGAAGAAGCGGTGGCCTTGCAGCGTTTGCAGCAGGAATTCCAGCTGACTCAGCAACAAGTGGCCGAGGCTGTGGGTAAGTCCCGCGTCACCGTCGCCAACCTGCTGCGCCTGATTTCGCTGCCGGAAGTCATCAAAACCATGCTGTCTCACGGCGACCTGGAAATGGGTCATGCCCGTGCCTTGCTCGGTTTGCCGGAAAATCAACAAGTTGAAGGGGCGCGACATGTTGTCGCACGGGGGCTGACTGTGCGCCAGACTGAAGCACTGGTTCGCCAGTGGTTGAGTGGCAAACCGGAGCCTGTGGAACCTGCAAAACCGGACCCGGATATCGCCCGACTCGAGCAGCGTCTGGCCGAGCGCCTAGGCTCTGCGGTGCAGATCCGCCACGGAAAGAAGGGTAAGGGGCAGCTAGTGATCGGCTACAACTCTCTTGATGAGCTTCAAGGTGTGCTCGCACACATCCGCTGAAACAATTCCTCATGTAGCGTGAAGTCGGAAATCACTACCTGACAGTTGAATAGGGGCAGAACCGCCCCTATACTCTGCGCGCATTTTGTCGGCACAAATTATGCCAAGTTATTGAATTCTGGCAGCCGGCCATTGGGGAGCAAAAGAGATGGAAAACCGCACGCCAGACCGCTTGCCGTTCCATCGCCTGGCAGTTTTTCCGGTGTTAATGGCTCAATTTGTCGTTTTGCTGATTGCCGCTTTGGCGCTCTGGCAATGGCATGGAGTCGTTGCCGGGTACTCAGGACTCTGCGGAGGCCTGATAGCCTTGCTTCCCAATATTTATTTTGCTCACAGGGCATTTCGGTTTTCCGGCGCCCGAGCAGCTCAAGCCATCGTCCGGTCTTTTTATGCCGGCGAGGCGGGCAAACTGATTTTGACGGCAGTGCTGTTTGCATTGACGTTTGCAGGTGTGAAGCCACTGGCGCCGTTAGCAGTATTCGGCGTCTTCGTGCTGACCCAACTGGTTAGCTGGTTCGCTCCCCTGCTAATGAGAACAAGACTTTCGAGACCTTAGGGCGTTTGAGGCAACCATGGCAGAGACAACCGCTTCGGGCTATATCCAGCACCACTTGCAGAACCTGACCTTCGGTCAGCACCCAACTGGCGGGTGGGGTTTTGCCCATACCGCAGCAGAAGCCAAAGAAATGGGCTTCTGGGCTTTCCACGTCGATACTCTCGGCTGGTCGGTCGCGTTGGGTCTGATTTTCGTTCTTCTTTTCCGCATGGCGGCAAAGAAGGCGACTTCCGGTCAGCCTGGCGGCCTGCAGAACTTCGTTGAGGTTCTGATCGAGTTCGTTGACGGCAGCGTGAAAGATACCTTTCACGGCCGTAATCCATTGATCGCACCATTGGCGCTGACGATTTTTGTCTGGGTGTTCATGATGAACGCCGTCGATTTGGTACCGGTCGACTGGATTCCGAAGCTGGCTGCCATCATGACCGGCGACCCACACCTGGTCTTCCGTGCCGTTCCGACCACTGACCCGAACGCGACCCTGGGTATGTCCCTGTCGGTGTTCGCGTTGATCATTTTCTACAGCATCAAGGTCAAGGGCATCGGCGGCTTCATCGGCGAACTGACCCTGCACCCGTTCGGCAGCAAGAACATCTTCGTTCAAGCCCTGCTGATTCCGGTGAACTTCCTGCTGGAGTTCGTGACGCTGGTGGCCAAGCCAATTTCCCTGGCACTGCGTCTGTTCGGCAACATGTACGCCGGCGAGCTGGTCTTCATTCTGATTGCTGTGATGTTCGGCAGCGGTCTGCTCTGGCTTAGCGGCCTGGGCGTAGTTCTGCAGTGGGCGTGGGCTGTGTTCCACATCCTGATCATCACCCTGCAGGCGTTTATCTTCATGATGCTGACCATCGTCTACCTGTCGATGGCGCACGAAGAGAACCATTAAGACCAGTCTCGACTAGTCTGATGTCCCACCCGGTAAAACGGGTGGGTGCCCGAACAGGGCTATGAAACGATTTGTTTTACCGCTTTAAAATCTAAAAAACCTAAACCATACGACGTAAAAGTCGGGAGGAAAGATGGAAACTGTAGTTGGTCTAACCGCTATCGCTGTTGCACTGTTGATCGGCCTGGGCGCACTGGGTACCGCAATTGGTTTCGGCCTGTTGGGCGGCAAGTTCCTGGAAGGCGCAGCGCGTCAGCCAGAAATGGTTCCAATGCTGCAAGTTAAAATGTTCATCGTTGCCGGTCTGCTCGACGCCGTAACCATGATCGGTGTTGGTATCGCTCTGTTCTTCACCTTCGCGAACCCATTCGTTGGTCAACTCGCTGGCTAATCACTCGAACCTTCGAGTTGATTGGTGTGATGTGCAACGAACGAGCGAGGTGTTGGCGTGAACATTAATGCAACCCTGATTGGCCAATCCGTTGCGTTCTTCATTTTTGTACTGTTTTGCATGAAGTTCGTGTGGCCTCCGGTCATCGCGGCTTTGCACGAACGTCAGAAGAAGATCGCGGATGGACTGGACGCTGCCAGCCGAGCAGCTCGCGACCTGGAGTTGGCCCATGAGAAAGTGGGTCAGCAACTGCGCGAAGCGAAAGCTCAGGCAGCTGAAATCATTGAGCAAGCCAAGAAACGCGGTAATCAGATCGTTGACGAGGCTGTTGAAAAAGCCCGTATCGACGCTGACCGTGTGAAGGTTCAGGCTCAGGCCGAGATCGAGCAGGAACTGAACAGTGTCAAAGACGCGCTGCGTGCCCAACTGGGTGCACTGGCTGTCGGCGGCGCCGAGAAGATCCTGGGTGCCACAATCGATCAAAACGCGCACGCGGAGCTGGTAAACAAACTGGCTGCTGAAATTTAAGCGAGGGCGATCATGGCAGAATTGACCACGTTGGCCCGACCTTACGCTAAGGCAGCCTTCGAGCACGCCCAGGCCCACCAGCAACTGGCCTCTTGGTCAGCCATGCTCGGCCTGGCTGCAGCAGTGTCGCAAGACGACACCATGCAGCGCGTGCTCAAGGCCCCGCGACTGACGAGCGCAAACAAGGCCGCCACGTTTATTGACGTGTGCGGCGACAAGTTTGATGCCAAGGCACAGAACTTCATTAACGTCGTTGCCGAAAACGACCGTCTCCCGCTTTTGCCGGAGATATCCGCTCTGTTCGACCTGTACAAGGCTGAACAAGAGAAGTCGGTAGACGTTGAAGTGACCAGTGCTTTTGCATTGAACCAAGAACAGCAAGACAAACTCGCCAAGGTTCTCAGTGCACGACTCAACCGGGAAGTGCGCCTGCAAGTCGAGGAAGACAAATCCCTGATTGGGGGCATTGTCATCCGCGCCGGCGACCTGGTTATCGATGGCTCGGTTCGCGGCAAACTCGCGAACCTTGCCGAAGCATTGAAATCTTGAGTTTGAAGGGGCAGCAGAGCAATGCAGCAACTCAATCCTTCCGAAATAAGTGAAATTATCAAGGGCCGCATCGACAAGCTCGATGTGACCTCTCAAGCCCGTAACGAAGGCACTGTCGTCAGCGTATCTGACGGTATCGTGCGGATTCACGGTCTGGCCGACGTCATGTACGGCGAGATGATCGAGTTTCCGGGCGGCGTCTTCGGTATGGCTCTCAACCTTGAGCAAGACTCTGTAGGTGCCGTTGTATTGGGCTCCTACCAGTCTCTGGCTGAAGGCATGAGCGCCAAGTGCACCGGCCGCATCCTCGAAGTTCCGGTTGGTAAGGAACTGCTGGGTCGCGTAGTCGACGCACTGGGTAACCCAGTTGACGGCAAAGGTCCGCTGAACAACACCGAGACCGATGCGGTCGAGAAAGTTGCTCCAGGCGTGATCTGGCGTAAGTCGGTAGACCAGCCTGTACAGACTGGCTACAAGGCTGTCGATGCCATGATCCCTGTCGGCCGTGGCCAGCGTGAGCTGATCATCGGTGACCGTCAGATCGGTAAAACCGCTCTGGCGATCGATGCGATCATCAACCAGAAAGACAGCGGCATTTTCTGCGTCTACGTAGCAATCGGTCAGAAGCAATCGACCATCGCCAACGTTGTTCGCAAGCTGGAAGAAAACGGCGCACTGGCTAACACCATCGTCGTGGCGGCGAGCGCTTCGGAATCTGCAGCACTGCAGTTCCTGGCTCCATACTCCGGTTGCACCATGGGTGAATTCTTCCGCGACCGCGGTGAAGACGCGCTGATCGTTTATGACGATCTGTCCAAGCAAGCAGTGGCTTACCGCCAGATTTCCCTGCTGCTGCGCCGTCCACCAGGCCGTGAAGCTTACCCAGGCGACGTGTTCTATCTCCACTCCCGTCTGCTGGAGCGCGCATCCCGCGTTTCGGAAGAATACGTAGAGAAGTTCACCAACGGCGCAGTGACCGGCAAAACCGGTTCCCTGACCGCACTGCCGATCATCGAAACCCAGGCTGGCGACGTTTCCGCGTTCGTTCCGACCAACGTGATTTCCATCACCGACGGTCAGATCTTCCTGGAATCGGCCATGTTCAACTCCGGGATCCGTCCTGCAGTGAACGCCGGTGTTTCGGTATCCCGTGTGGGTGGTGCCGCTCAGACCAAGATCATCAAGAAGCTGTCCGGTGGTATCCGTACCGCTCTGGCTCAGTACCGTGAACTGGCGGCATTCGCCCAGTTCGCTTCTGACCTGGACGAAGCGACCCGTAAGCAACTTGAGCATGGTCAGCGCGTTACCGAGCTGATGAAGCAGAAGCAATACGCACCAATGTCGATCGCTGACATGGCGCTGTCGCTGTATGCCGCTGAGCGTGGGTTCCTGACTGACGTCGAAATCGCCAAGATCGGCAGCTTTGAACAAGCGCTGATTGCTTTCTTCAACCGCGATCACGCCGAATTGATGGCGAAGATCAACGTGAAGGGTGACTTCAATGACGAAATCGACGCTGGCATGAAAGCCGGTATCGAGAAGTTCAAGGCCACCCAAACCTGGTAAGCCGCAGCGGGAGCCGCAAGGCTCCCGCTTGCTAACCTGATAGGTGTTACATGGCAGGCGCAAAAGAGATTCGCAGTAAGATTGCGAGCATCAAAAGCACGCAAAAGATTACCAGCGCCATGGAAAAAGTGGCGGTCAGTAAAATGCGCAAGGCACAAATGCGCATGGCTGCTAGCCGTCCTTACGCGGAGCGCATCCGCCAGGTTATTGGCCATCTGGCCAACGCCAACCCGGAATATCGCCACCCATTCATGATCGACCGTGAAGTAAAGCGCGTCGGTTACGTTGTGGTGAGCAGTGACCGTGGTCTGTGTGGTGGCTTGAACACCAACCTGTTCAAGGCCCTGGTCAAGGACATGGCGGTAAACCGCGAAAACGGCGTCGAGATTGATCTGTGTGTAGTGGGTAGCAAGGGTGCGGCTTTCTTCCGCAACTTCGGCGGTAACGTCGTTGCAGCTATCAGCCACCTGGGTGAAGAGCCGTCGATCAATGACTTGATCGGCAGCGTCAAGGTGATGCTGGATGCCTACCTGGACGGCCGTATTGACCGCCTGTCCGTGGTATCCAACAAGTTCATCAACACCATGACGCAATCGCCTACCGTGGAGCAGTTGATTCCACTGGTGGCAACCCCGGATCAAGAACTCAAGCACCACTGGGATTATCTGTACGAACCGGACGCCAAAGAGCTGCTTGACGGCTTGATGGTCCGTTACGTGGAGTCGCAGGTCTACCAGGCGGTGGTCGAGAACAACGCGGCTGAACAAGCTGCGCGGATGATCGCGATGAAGAACGCTACCGACAACGCCGGTGATTTGATCAGCGATTTGCAGCTGGTCTACAACAAGGCGCGTCAGGCTGCGATCACCCAAGAGATCTCGGAAATCGTCGGCGGCGCTGCCGCGGTTTAACGGTTCAAATATTCAGAGGATCCAGCTATGAGTAGCGGACGTATCGTTCAAATCATCGGCGCCGTTATCGACGTGGAATTTCCACGCGACAGCGTACCGAGCATCTACAACGCGCTGAAAGTAGTGAGCGCGGCCGAAACCACCCTGGAAGTTCAGCAACAGCTGGGCGACGGCGTGGTTCGTACCATTGCGATGGGTTCCACCGAGGGCTTGAAGCGCGGTCTGGAAGTCACTGACTCTGGCACAGCTATCTCCGTACCAGTCGGTAAAGCGACCCTGGGCCGGATCATGGACGTTCTGGGTAACCCGATCGACGAAGCTGGCCCGATCGACACCGAAGAGCGCTGGGGCATTCACCGTCCTGCGCCAACCTTCGCTGAACAAGCGGGCGGCAACGACCTGCTGGAAACCGGCATCAAGGTTATCGACCTGGTTTGCCCGTTCGCCAAGGGTGGTAAAGTCGGTCTGTTCGGTGGTGCCGGTGTAGGCAAAACCGTAAACATGATGGAACTGATCCGTAACATCGCCATCGAGCACAGCGGTTATTCCGTGTTCGCCGGTGTGGGTGAGCGTACTCGTGAGGGTAACGACTTCTACCACGAGATGAAGGATTCCAACGTTCTGGACAAAGTGGCACTGGTTTACGGTCAGATGAACGAGCCGCCGGGTAACCGTCTGCGCGTAGCATTGACCGGCCTGACCATGGCCGAGAAGTTCCGTGACGAAGGTAACGACGTTCTGCTGTTCGTCGACAACATCTATCGTTACACCCTGGCCGGTACTGAAGTATCCGCACTGCTGGGCCGTATGCCTTCCGCAGTAGGTTACCAGCCGACCCTGGCCGAAGAGATGGGTACTCTGCAAGAGCGTATCACTTCGACCAAAAACGGTTCGATCACCTCGATCCAGGCGGTATACGTACCGGCGGATGACTTGACTGACCCGTCGCCAGCGACCACCTTCGCCCACTTGGACGCCACCGTCGTTCTGTCCCGTGACATCGCATCCCTGGGTATCTACCCGGCGGTCGATCCACTCGACTCGACTTCGCGCCAGCTGGACCCGAACGTAATCGGCCAGGACCACTACGACACCGCTCGCGGCGTACAGTATGTTCTGCAGCGTTACAAAGAACTGAAGGACATCATTGCGATCCTGGGTATGGACGAGCTGTCGGAAGCCGACAAGCAGTTGGTAAACCGTGCTCGTAAGATCCAGCGTTTCTTGTCGCAGCCGTTCTTCGTGGCTGAAGTCTTCACCGGTGCATCGGGTAAATACGTTTCCCTGAAAGACACCATTGCTGGCTTCAAAGGCATCCTCAACGGTGACTACGACCACCTGCCAGAACAAGCGTTCTACATGGTCGGCGGCATCGAAGAAGCGATCGAGAAAGCCAAGAAACTGTAATCCCGGCGCCCGGCAACGGGCGCTAATTTAGGTTGAGGCAATCAGATGGCTATGACAGTCCATTGCGATATCGTCAGCGCGGAAGGGGAAATCTTTTCCGGCCTGGTCGAGATGGTGGTTGCGCACGGTGCACTGGGTGATCTTGGTATCGCCCTGGGTCACGCGCCGCTGATCACCAATCTCAAGCCGGGTCCGATCCGCCTGATCAAGCAGGGCGGGGAAGAGGAGGTGTATTACATCTCCGGCGGTTTCCTCGAGGTTCAGCCGAACATGGTCAAGGTTCTTGCCGACACCGTGCAACGTGCTGCCGACCTGGATGAAGCCTCCGCTCGGGAAGCAGTTCAGGCTGCCGAGAAGGCCCTGCATGACAAAGGCGCAGAGTTCGATTACGGAGCTGCTGCCGCACGTCTGGCCGAGGCTGCAGCTCAGCTGCGCACCGTCCAGCAGATCCGCAAGAAGTTCGGCCACTAATAGGCCATCGACTTATTGCGCGATTGATTAAAAAGGGTAGCCTCGGCTACCCTTTTTTCTTTTCCGACTTTCATCACCGGTCGCAGCCGCTGACCCCCAGGATTAGTAGTCTGTCATGTCTCTTGAAATCGTTATCCTCGCTGCCGGCCAAGGCACGCGCATGCGTTCGGCCTTGCCTAAAGTCCTGCATCCTGTTGCCGGTAACTCAATGCTTGGCCATGTTATCCACACGGCCCGGCAACTAGATCCACAACGCATCCATGTGGTGATCGGACATGGTGCCGAAGCGGTGCGCGAGCGTCTGGCGGCCGATGACCTGAATTTCGTCCTGCAGGATCAACAGCTGGGTACCGGACATGCGGTGGCCCAGGCTGTGCCGTTCATCGAGTCCGATACCGTGCTGATTCTTTACGGCGACGTACCCTTGATCGAAGTCGAAACCCTGCAACGGTTGCTCAAGCTGGCTGCACCGCAGCAACTGGGCCTGTTGACTGTCGAGCTGGATGACCCGACGGGTTACGGCCGCATCGTCCGCAATGCTGCCGGCAAGGTTACCGCCATCGTCGAGCAGAAAGACGCCAACGACGCCGAACGCGCCATTACTGAAGGTAATACAGGCATCCTGGCAGTTCCTTTTGAACGCTTGGGCGACTGGATGAGCCGGTTGTCCAACAATAATGCCCAAGGCGAGTACTACCTGACCGACGTGATCGCCATGGCGGTCAGTGATGGTCTGGTGGTGGCTACCGAACACCCCCATGACGCTATGGAAGTGCAGGGCGCCAACGATCGCAAGCAACTGGCCGAGCTTGAGCGTCACTATCAGCTGCGCGCCGCTCGTCGTTTGATGGCTCAGGGCGTGACCCTGCGCGACCCGGCACGTTTCGATGTACGTGGTGAGGTCACCGTCGGTCGGGATGTACTGATCGACATCAACGTCATCCTCGAAGGCAAAGTGGTCATCGAGGACGACGTGGTGATTGGCCCGAACTGCGTGATCAAGGACAGCACCCTGCGCAAAGGCGTAGTGATCAAGGCCAACAGCCATATCGAAGGCGCAATACTCGGTGAAGGCAGCGATGCCGGCCCGTTCGCTCGTTTGCGTCCGGGTACGGTGCTGGAAGCTGGCGCGCATGTGGGTAACTTCGTTGAACTGAAAAACGCCCATATGGGCGAGGGCGCCAAGGCCGGTCACTTGACGTATCTGGGCGACGCCGAGATCGGTGCGCGCACCAACATCGGCGCAGGCACCATTACCTGCAACTACGATGGGGCGAACAAGTGGAAAACCGTGTTGGGCGAAGATGTATTCATCGGTTCCAACAATTCGTTGGTGGCGCCTGTGGATATCTCAGCGGGTGCAACCACGGCGGCGGGTTCGACCATTACCCAGAATGTGGATAAAGCTCAGTTGGCCGTGGGTCGCGCTCGGCAGAAGAACATCGATGGCTGGAAACGGCCAGAGAAGCTCAAGAAGAGCTGAGTTATCCACAGTTCATGATGTGCTGGCCATGAGATCGCTTTCGCGGGCAAGCCTCGCTCCTACGGAATATCACCGTCCGTAGGAGCGAGGCTTGCCCGCGAAGCTTTTTATCCACAGATCATTTTTATCGTGTCGCGCTTGACGAAGTTTCGCTAATGGGTTTTGATTGCTTACGTTATCTTTCGAATCGAAACTTACCAAGCCATGTCAAAGCGCAACACGCCCCAACGCCGCCACAACATCCTCGCCTTGCTCAATGAGCAGGGGGAAGTCAGTGTGGATGAGTTGGCCAAGCGCTTCGAAACTTCGGAAGTTACGATTCGCAAGGACTTGGCCGCGCTTGAAAGCAACGGTCTGTTGCTGCGTCGTTATGGCGGGGCGGTCACCATGCCTCAGGAACTGGTCGCCGATCTCGGCCAACCGGTTTCCAAATACAAGCAGGCGATTGCCCGCGCCGCCGTCACGCGGATCCGCGAGCATGCGCGAATCATCATCGACAGCGGCAGCACCACCGCCGCAATGATCCCGGAACTCGGTCAGCAACCGGGTCTGGTGGTGATGACCAACTCCCTGTATGTCGCCAACGCTTTGAGCGAACTCGAGCACGAGCCGGTGCTGTTGATGACCGGCGGGACCTGGGATCCGCATTCCGAGTCCTTCCAGGGTCAGGTGGCCGAGCAAGTACTACGCTCATATGACTTTGATCAGCTATTTATCGGTGCCGATGGCATCGATCTGGTACGCGGGACCACCACCTTCAATGAATTGCTGGGCTTGAGCCGTGTCATGGCCGAGGTTGCCCGCGAAGTGATCGTGATGGTCGAGGCCGACAAGATCGGCCGAAAAATTCCCAATCTGGAGCTGCCATGGAGCAGCGTCCATACCCTCATTACCGATGATCGTCTGCCACTTGCGGCACGCGATCAGATTCAGGCCCGCGGCATTAATTTGATTTGCGCCGCCGTCAGTCAGGAGAACTAGCATGTGTGGAATTGTCGGTGCAGTCGCAGAACGTAACGTTACCGCCATCCTGCTCGAAGGCCTCAAGCGTCTGGAATACCGTGGTTATGACAGCGCCGGTGTGGCGGTGTACACCAACGATGAAAAACTCTTGCGCACGCGTCGTCCGGGCAAAGTCAGCGAACTGGAACAGGCGCTGATCGAAGAGCCTCTGGTCGGCCGTCTGGGCATTGCCCACACCCGCTGGGCGACCCACGGCGCGCCGTGCGAACGCAACGCGCACCCGCATTTTTCGGGCGATCTGGCGGTGGTGCACAACGGCATCATCGAGAACCATGAAGCCCTGCGCGAGCAACTCAAGGCTTTGGGCCACGTGTTCACGTCGGACACTGACACTGAAGTCATCGCGCATTTGCTGCACGAAAAACTCAAGCTGCAACCCGACCTGACAGTCGCCCTGAAAGCGACCGTCAAAGAACTGCACGGTGCTTACGGTCTGGCGGTGATCAGCGCCCTTCAACCGGATCGCCTGGTGGCGGCCCGCAGTGGCAGCCCATTGGTGATCGGTCTGGGTATGGGGGAGAATTTCCTGGCTTCGGACCAATTGGCGCTACGTCAGGTCACTGACCGTTTCATGTACCTGGAAGAAGGCGATATCGCCGAAATTCGCCGCGAGAGCGTGCAGATCTGGGACATCAACGGCGCACTCGTCGAGCGTGAAAGCGTTCAGTACCGTGACGGGGCCGAAGCGGCTGACAAGGGCGAATTCCGCCATTACATGCTCAAGGAAATTCACGAGCAACCGGCAGTGGTGCAGCGCACCCTCGAAGGTCGTCTGAGCCAGAACCAGGTGCTGGTCGAGGCATTCGGTCCCCAAGCGGCCGAGCTGTTTGCCAAGGTACGCAATGTACAGATCGTCGCCTGCGGCACCAGCTATCACGCCGGCATGGTTGCCCGTTACTGGCTCGAAGAACTGGCTGGCATCCCATGTCAGGTCGAAGTCGCCAGCGAATTCCGCTATCGCAAGGTAGTGGTGCAGCCCGACACCCTGTTCGTGAGCATCTCCCAGTCAGGTGAAACCGCCGACACCTTGGCCGCGCTGCGCAATGCCAAGGAGCTCGGTTTCCTCGCCAGCCTGGCAATCTGCAACGTCGGCATCAGCTCCCTGGTGCGTGAATCGGACCTGACGCTGCTGACTCAGGCCGGTCGCGAAATCGGCGTGGCCTCGACCAAAGCCTTCACCACTCAACTGGTTGGCCTGCTGTTGCTGACCCTGTCTCTGGGTCAGGTTCGCGGTACGTTGGCCGAAGGTGTCGAAGCCACACTGGTCGAAGAACTGCGTCGCCTGCCGACCCGTTTGGGCGAAGCCCTGGCCATGGACAGCACTGTGGAGAAAATCGCCGAGCTGTTCGCCGAGAAGAACCACACACTGTTCCTCGGTCGCGGCGCGCAATTCCCGGTGGCGATGGAAGGGGCCCTCAAGCTCAAGGAAATCTCCTACATCCACGCAGAAGCCTACCCGGCGGGCGAACTGAAACATGGCCCGTTGGCACTTGTGGATAACGACATGCCCGTCGTCACTGTGGCGCCGAACAACGAACTGCTGGAGAAGTTGAAATCCAACCTCCAGGAAGTCCGCGCCCGTGGCGGTGAACTGATCGTCTTCGCCGACGAACAGGCTGGCATGACCAATGGCGAAGGCACTCATGTCGTCCATATGCCACACATCCATGACATCTTGTCGCCGATCCTCTACACCATTCCGCTGCAGCTGCTTTCGTACTATGTGGCCGTATTGAAAGGCACTGACGTTGACCAGCCGCGTAACCTGGCGAAGTCGGTGACTGTGGAATAAGTTATCCACAAGCCATGAAATGAAAAGACCGCAGCTTTGGCTGCGGTCTTTTTTTTTGAGGGTCAGCTATTTCAAGTCCACCAATACCGCACAAGATGAAAGAAGATCGGTGCCGCAAAACACACTGAATCCAGTCGATCCAGCATCCCGCCGTGGCCTTCGATCATGTGTCCCCAATCCTTCACGCCCCGATCACGCTTGATCGCCGACATCACGATGCCGCCGGCAAACCCCAGCAGGTTGATCAGCAGCGCAATCAAGAACGACTGCCACGGGCTGAATGGTGTGGTCCACCACAAGGCTGCGCCAATCAGCGAGGACAACAGAACGCCGCCGACAAAGCCTTCAACGGTTTTCGACGGCGACAGAGTGGGCGCGATTTTGTGTTTGCCGAACAACTTGCCGCAAACGTACTGCAGCACGTCCGACAGCTGCACCACGATCACCAGGTACGCGATCAGCAGCAGGTTGCGACCTTCATAACCGACGATGTCCAGTGTCAGCAGGGCGGGGACGAACGACACGCAGAACACCGCGATCATCAAGCCCCATTGCACTTTCGACGCCCGCTCGAGGAAGTGCGTGCTGTCGCCGCCGAGAGACGCAAGGATCGGCAGCAGCAAAAATACGTACACCGGAATAAAGATCGAGAACAGTCCGTACCAATCGGAATAGATCAGCAGATATTGCAGTGGCAATGCCAGGTAAAACGCTGCCACCAGCGCCGGGTAGTCGCTGCGTCGGGTGGGCATGAGGGTGAGGAATTCGCGTAGCGCATAGAACGATACCGCGTAAAACAGCAGGATCACCGCGCCGGTGCCCAGCCAAAAAGCGATGCCGATCACCACCACCATCACCCACCAGGCGTTGATGCGGGCGTTGAGGTTCTCGATGACTGCATTGGGCGTGCCCCGGGTGCGCAGTTTGAGGATCAGGCCAATCAGTGAAGCCAGCACCAGGATCATGCCGATCCCGCCGAACAGCATCAGGGTTTGTCTATCCATGTCAGGAATGCTCCGGGGCGAGGGCCAGCAGTGCGTCGCGGCTGCGTGAAAGGAACTGCTCTTTGCTCTCGCCTTCAGTCAGTTGCAGGGGCGCGCCGAAACTGGTGGTACACAACAGCGGCAGTGGCAGCACACGGCCCTTGGGCATGACCCGGTTGAGGTTGGCGATCCACACCGGAATCACCTGGGCCTGTGGGTAACGTTTTGCCAAGTGATACAGGCCGCTTTTGAACGGCAGCAAACCCTCTTCCAGATTGCGCGTGCCTTCAGGAAAGATGATCAACGAATCACCGTTCTCCAGGGCGTCGAGCATGGGCTGCAACGGGTTATCCACAGGGTCCTTGCGCTCGCGATCGATCAGCACGCCGTTGAACACCCGGCTGATGATGTAACGGCGTAAGGCGCTCTTGTTCCAGTAGTCGCTGCCGGCCACCGGTCGCGTAAGTTTGCGCAGGGTGGAAGGCAGCGAGGCCCAAAGCAGCACGAAGTCGCCGTGGCTGCTGTGGTTGGCAAAATAAATGCGCTGCACGGGTTCCGGCGCGCAACCCATCCACAGGCTGCGGGCGCCAGTAACGGTTCGGGCCATGGAGGTGATGAGGGTGGCGACCACAGGTTCGAACATGAACGATTTCCTTATCCAGCGAAGGGCAGCCAAGGGCTGGCCAGGATGACAGCCAAGGGTGGCAGCACTTGGGCGGCCAGCAGGACAGCCTGTTTGCGCAGCAGTTTAAGCCCCCCGCGCTGACGTTCGGTCCAGGGCCGGCCAGCACGGTTGGCCGGTTGCAGGCCGAGGTTTTGCAGGGCCTGGTCGAGGGCTTGAGTGCGGTCTGACAAAGCGTCAGCGTCTCGGGCCATCAGGGTAAACAGGTCAGCGTCGAAGGCCACGCGCAGCGCCCAGTATTTTTGCCATAGCCCGAGGATGATCAGCCAGGCGCTGAGGATCAAGAATGGCGCCGTCGGGGTGATCAGCAGCAGTTGCAGCAGGCCGAACAACACACCCAGCAAGGTCAGCCCTGTGGATAACTGGTCGAGGGTGCGGCCCCGGCGCAGCAGGCTGGCGACCACGTGCAGTTCCATATCAACCGGCATAGGCGTTCTCCAGGGCTTGGCGATGAGCCGGATGGAGCACCACTTGCGGGCGTGCGGCCTGGATCATCGCCACGGCGGCATCGACAGTGGCCGCTCGACCGCTGTGCAGCAACCAGGCCGCGATAGCGGTGGCGCTGCGTGAATAGCCCAAAGCGCAACAGACCAGCAATGGACCTTGCTGGCGCAGGTGTTCAATGGCCTGGGCGGCGGCGAGGCATTGCTCAGCGCTGGGCGCGGTCAGGTCGAGTATCGGAACGCTTTGATAGGCGCGGCCTCTCGGGTTGAGCGGCAGCTCAGCGCATAGATCGACCACAGCTTTGAACGGCGCCAATTGCTCAGCGTCGGGAAGCCTGCCGAGCCAAACGTTATCCACAACCTCATTGGGCTGTGGATGTTTGCGGGTCCAAAGCCGTGAGTTGATCCACGCCGCTGCCACGTAAGGCGCAAATAACCAACGGGCGGCCGGGCTAAGGCGGCCGTCAGCGCGTTTCTGAAACCCGGCGGCGTCCAGCAGCGTGTAGTTGAGCGCCACCAACAGCAATGCCACGGCGGGCCAGATCAGCCACAGCCATCCGCCGCTCAGGCCAAAGGCTGGAAGGGCGAATATCGCCGCGCCGACGCCATAACGCAGGGCCAGGCGCCAGCGTTTCGGGTCCTTGGCCAACCGCAGGCTACTCAAGGGGCTGGGCCGATCCAGTGGCCACAACCACACGCACAGCCAGCCGGCGAGGGCGCCTGTGGGTAAGTCGATAAAGTGATGTTGATAAGTGGTCAGCACCGAAATCCCGATCAATGCGAACCAACCGTGCACCAGCCAGCGCCACAGCCCTTGAGAGTGCCGTTGGTACATCACCCACAAAATCACCAGCAGGGCGATGTGCAGCGATGGTGCCTGATTGAACGGCTTGTCGAACCCGGCCAGCACCGCGAACAGCCAGCCGAACACTCCATCCAGTTCAGGCCGTTCGAAGGTGAAGCGCAGCGGCCATAACAGGAAACAACTGATAGAGATCACTTGAGCACTCAGCAGGCGCAAGGCGTGGCGCTTGAGCTCATGGCGACTATCGGGTAGCAGCAGCGAAAAACCGTACAGCAGATCTATCGTCCAGTAGGGGACGATGGTCCAGGCCCAGAAGGGCATGGCGCTTTCCCAATCGAAAACGAAGGTGGCGACATCGCTGCGCTGGGCCGTGACCCATGTGGCAAAGCCGTAGCTGGCGAAAAACAGCGGTGCCAGCACCAGCAACCGGAGCACGGCGGGTTTCAGCAAACCCGGCTCTCTCGGGGCAGCGCCCATCATTGCACCCGTTGCGCGAGGGACACGGTGAAGATCCCCCATTCATCCACTCGCTGGGTGATTTTGCGAAAACCCGCTGCTTCCACCAGTTGATCCATTTCCGCCTGGCTGCGCCGACGCATCACCCACGCCTGGCCTTGACGGTGGCTGGTGAGGGCGCGGGCGATCAGTTCCAGCTGCGGGTGCCAGGGTTGACCGGTGTAGACCAGATAGCCACCGGGCTCCACGGCCTCGGCCAGGCCCGCCAGAGAGCCGCCGACCAGTGCATTGTCGGCAAACAGTTCATACAACCCGGACACCACCGCCAGTGTCGGCTTTGGCTCCAGTGCCGCCAGGTCGGCGCGGTCGAACGCGTCGCCTTTCACGAACTGCGCGATGTCCCCAAGGCCCTTATCGCGAATCAGCGCACCACCGTCACGTACATTGATGTCGCTGTAATCGCGCAACAGTATCGATTCCGGTAGCGGGCTGACGCCTTGCAAGGCTTCGAGAATGTAGCGGCCGTGACCGGCGGCGATGTCGACGATGCGCACCGGTCGGCCTTCTTCGCGCAGCTTGGCCATGGTCAGGCGCAGCAACTCTTCGACGTTGAGTTTGCGCTGGCGAATGCCGCGCCAGCCGATGGAATTCAGGTAGTTCTGATCAATCATCCGCCCAAGCCCGCCCTTGCCGGTGGGCTGGTTGCGGTACACGTAGTCCAGGGTGCTGCCGGAGTCGAAACCGGTGTCGAAGCCCAGTTTCACTCCATCTGACAGTCGGCTGCCCAAGCGCATGCTGGCGCGGGTCATGCGCCAGTACAGGTCACGCAACGAGTTGTGCGGCAGCGGGGCGGCGAGGGATTCGGATTCGGCGCAGGTCAGGCCGATCTTGTCGGCATCGAGCAGCGAGGCCCGGTCCAGCGGGTATTCAAAGTTTTGCAGGATAAAGCGTTTGGCGCTGGCGACGGCCACGGCGCGATCACGTTCCCCAAGCGTGTCGTGGAAGAAGCCCGGGAGGATGTGTTTTTCCTTTTTCAGGCTGCCCAGACGTTCGAAAAACTGTTCCTGGGGTTTGCGGTGGACCACAAAATCCGAACCGGAAATCAGCAGCTGGGTCGGCACTTGAATCGCCTGCGCATCGGCCACCACACGGTCAGCGGCTTCATACAAGCCGAGCAGCACATTCACCGAAATCGCCTTGGTGATCAGCGGATCGCTGTCGTAGGAGGCGACGCGCTCCGGGTCGTGACTGAGAAACTTGGCTTTTACGTAGCTGTTGACGAAAAAGTTGCCGCGAAACTTGCGCATCAGTGCCAGGCCCGGACGGGCGAAAGGGACGTAGAGCTTGACCTTGAATGCGGGTGACGCGAGCACCAACGAACGGATGCGCGGTGCATAGTCGTGGACCCAGGTCGAGGCAATCACCGCGCCGACGCTCTGGGCGATCACGGCCATGTTCTCTTCGTCGATCTGATGGGTCGCGTTCAGGTGATCGCAAAAGGTCTGCACGTCCCGCACGCTGGTGGCGAAACTCGGGCTGTCGCCGCGAGCGCCCGGCGACTGACCATGGCCGCGCGCGTCCCAGGCAAAGAAGTCGAACGCTGGCAGGTCCAGTTCATCCACCAGGTGAGCGATACGCCCCGAGTGTTCATGGCCGCGATGAAACAGCAGCACTGCCTTGCGCGGTTCGCCCGAATTATCCGCCGTGGCCGGCCAATGGCGGTAGAACAGTTCAACGCCGTCGTGGGTAGTGAAGGTCTTATTCTGAGTTTCACGCATTGCACTTTCCTTATGCTTGGGGAGCCTTACGCTGAGGGCCTTATGCCGAGGGAGCGTTTTCCTGCACTTCTTTCAGGCCCAGACGGACCCGGTTGACCAAGGTGTAAGCCAGCAGGACGGCGACCACCGCAAACACAACGTTAATCCACAATGCGTTGATCCAGCCGATGGCAATGCCGGTGGCCAAGACGCCCAGTACAAACGCGCGATCGCTCTTGCCCATCGGGCCGTCATAACGCCGCGATGCGCCTATCATTGGCCCGAGGACGCCACTGTACTCGCTGAACAATGCCAGCAGCGTGACCAACAGCACAATCAACACACTCACGTCGGGAATCAGGGCGAAAGGCAGGATCAGCGCGCTGTCGGCAACGATATCGCACAGTTCATTAAGGTAGGCGCCGAGGCGCGACTGCTGGCCGAATTCCCGGGCCAGCATGCCGTCGATGGCGTTCAGCGCCATCCGCAGGATCATCCACACGGGAATTAGCAGAAATACCCACAGGTGATTGGCGAAACAGGCAATCGCGACGCCCGTCACGACCGAAATGACGCCGGCCAGCACGGTGATTTGATTGGCGGTGGTGCCGTTATCGAACAATCGCTGCACCAGCGGTCGCAACAGATTCTGGAAGGCAGGTTTAAGTTGGTAGATGGAGGGCATCTGGATACGGTCTCAGCAATTGAAAGCGTGAACGTTCAGGGTTATACGTCACAATAATCAGAATGCCAGTAAAACTGCACGGCTCATCCTCTTCCAGCGATATCCAGGTCCAATCGGGAACTGTCGGCCTCGCGTTTTTCAGTGCTCAGGAGTTAATCCATGGACCGCTTCCAGGAAATGCAAGTCTTCGCCACCGTCGCCCAGGAACAAGGCTTCTCGGCGGCGGCGCGGCGTTTGGGGATGTCGGCGGCCAGTGTCACCCGCGCCGTGGCGGCACTGGAGAAGCGCATTGGCACCCAATTGCTGACACGTACCACCCGCAGCGTGCATTTGAGCGAGGCGGGTCAGCGTTATCTGGAGGATTGTCGGAGAATTCTCACCGAGGTGCAGGAAGCGGAGGATTCGGCGGCCGGGAGCCACGCCCAACCCCGTGGGCAACTGACGATCACGGCGCCGGTGTTGTTCGGTGACTTGTTCGTTACGCCGGTCATGGTCGGTTACTTGTCTCAATTTCCTGAAGTCAGCATCAACGCCCTACTGGTCGACCGGGTGGTGAGCATGGTCGAGGAGGGCATCGATGTGGCTGTGCGCATCGGTGAGTTGCCTGACAGCAATCAACATGCAATTCGCGTGGGCGAAGTGCGGCGGGTGATCTGCGCGTCCCCTGGATTCCTGACCGACCATGGTCGGCCCCGCCATCCTGCAGATTTGAGCACAGCCCCGATCATCGCCACCTCGTCTATCGGTCAGCACAGAAGCTGGCCGTTCATTGACGCGGGAGAGCCGATCAGCGTTCGTCTGGAACCGCGTCTTGTGGTCACCGCCAATCAGGCGGCTATCACGGCTGCCGCCATGGGGCTGGGACTGACTCGAGTGCTGTCGTATCAAGTGGCGAGCAAAGTCGCGGCCGGTGAGCTGGAAATTGTTCTGGCTGACTTCGAACTGCCGCCATTGCCCATTCACGTGGTCTACCAGGGTGGGCGCAAGGCCCCGGTGCGGGTCCGTAGTTTCGTGGACTTCGCGGTGAACGTCCTGCGCGAACACCCAGCCCTGCTTGGCTGAAGGGTTATTGCACTGGCTGAAATAATGGATTGCGTTTGCTGGTTATTCTGTTGTTTTGGTTGCGGATGGAAGATAGCCCCCTATCGGCGCTGATCTTTCCTGGACGGCGCCACCACCCAGCGGAGTCGACCATGCAAGCGATCAAACTCTACAACTTCCCCCGCTCTGGCCACGCTCACCGTGTAGAGCTGATGCTGGCTTTGTTGCAACTGCCGACCGAGCTGATCTTCGTCGATTTGGCCAAGGGCGCCCACAAGCAAGCGGATTTTCTGGCGCTCAACCCGTTTGGGCAAGTGCCGGTGATTGATGATCAAGGCGTGGTGCTGGCTGATTCCAACGCGATCCTGGTCTACCTTGCGCTGAAATACGGCAACGGTCGCTGGCTGCCAACCGACCCGGTCGGTGCGGCCAAGGTTCAGCGCTGGTTGTCGGTCGCCGCCGGGCCGATTGCCTTCGGCCCGGGCAGGGCAAGGCTGATCACCGTATTTGGTGCGCCTTACAACGCGCAAGAGGTGATCGCTTACGCCCACAGCTGGCTCAAAGTAATCGATCAGGAACTGGGCGCAACGGCCTATCTGGCCGGTGGCGAGCCGACCATCGCCGACATCGCCGCGTACAGCTACATCGCCCATGCTCCGGAAGGCAATGTGTCGCTGGATGACTACCCCAACATTCGGGCCTGGCTGGCACGGGTTGAAGTCTTGCCAGGGTTTGTCGGCATGCCACGCACCGTGGCCGGTTTGCAAAAAACTGCCTGATGTTCACAGCCCGCCTCAGTCGGGCTGTTCTTGTTGCGCGATGAGCGCAGGGGAGAAGCCGTTATGGAACGTTCACCTTGGCACGCAGGCGAGACACAGTTGCAGGCTCACGTGGGTGTCGCCGAGCGAATGGAGGAGTTAGGTCGTAGGGTGATTCGCAGCGAGATGCCGGATCAGCACCGCACCTTCTATCAGCAACTGCCGTTCATGCTGTACGGCGCGGTGGATGCTGACGGCAACGCTTGGGCCAGCATTCTGGAAGGGGCGCCAGGTTTTGCCCATTCTCCAGAGCCTGCGCTGTTGCAGTTTGGCAGCCTGCCTGGCCACGACGACCCTGCGCAATTGCAAGAGGGAGCGGCGATCGGTCTGCTCGGTATTGAGCTGCACACCCGACGTCGCAACCGTCTCAATGGCCGAGTTGGCGCTGTGACAACGAGCGGCTTCGAGGTGACGGTGCAGCAATCTTTCGGTAATTGCCCGAAATACATTCAATTGCGCCAATTTCGCTCGGTGCCCTTGGCGGATCCGGCGACCCGTGTCGCGCAGCACCTCAACGGGCTGGATGACGCGGCCAAAGCCATGATTGCCGGCGCCGATACCTTCTTTGTCGCCAGTTATGTGGACGTCGATGGCCAACGCTCGGTGGACGTTTCTCACCGGGGTGGGCAGGCCGGTTTCGTCCAGGTAGAGGGCAATCGCCTGACTATCCCGGACTTCGCCGGCAATCTGTTCTTCAATACGTTGGGCAATCTGCTGATCAATCCTCGAGCCGGTTTGCTGTTCATCGATTTCGATTCCGGTGACTTGCTGCACCTCAGCGGTCGCACGCAAATCATCCTCGAAGGCCCGCAAGTCGAAGCCTTTCAAGGGGCCGAGCGGTTGTGGACATTCGAGGTGGAGCACGTGGTGCGACGGCCCGCGGCACTGGCCTTGCGCTGGCGCTTTGACGGCGTGTCACCCACCAGTTTGCTGACCGGGACCTGGGCGCAGGCGAATGCATCCGCAAAACCCGGTTGATCAGCGGTCAGGTGAGTTATCCACAGCCGCCGGCGGCAGGACTGGATAACGGACAGATGCTGATTTTTTGCGCGATTCCGGCTCAGGGTTTGCAGCGTTGGTGTTGGATCTGTAATTGAACCAGACAACAGAGAAAATCCCCTGTGGGAGCGGGCTTGATCGCGAAAGTGGTGTGTCAGACAACTTCCATGTTGAATGTTAAACAGCCTTCGCGAGCAAGCCCGCTCCCACATTTGATCTCGGCTGGCCTGAAAACAATTGCGAATATCCTACAGATTTGGCTGTTCTGAAGGACGATTCCGACACGTTCTAGCGGTTGTCGTGTCAGAAGTCGGAGGGATAGGCTTTGGGGGTCGCTGCAAATTCAGTGATCGGGTTTGGTCGCCCAGGTTTAGAATGGCGCACTTTTATGCTTGCTTCATGGCGAGCTGTGCGTGGGAGGGCTTAGGCCCTGCCGGGTTTCCATTCCCTGGTCGACCAACCCGCGTACGGTTCGCCACCTTTCTGCTTGGTCGCAGTGTTGGCGAACTCCAGTCCTCGAATGGAGTTTCACCATGTTCAAAGCAACACCAAATCCCCCTGAAACCGACGACGTTTCCCCCTACGAATCCCTCGATTCCAAAAAACTCAACGAAGCCGCTAACCGCGCGCTCGATCACTACCTCAACCCCTCAGCCCTCAAATCCCCCATGGCCCGCAAACCGAGCACGATGTACATGGTTGCGCCGGATATCAAAGACGAAGACCTGTTGGCCCACACCTGTGAATCGTTGGCCCAGGCCAGTGTGATGGCGAGTGATTTTGCGGGGTATCTGGAAGGGCCACATCGGTATACGGCGATGGCGATTCAACAGATCGTCATGCTGGCAGAACTGGCGGTGAACCGGATGCTGGATAACGTTGCCGTACCAAAACCTGCGCCACACAGCTGATTTAATGTGGGAGCGGGCTTGCTCGCGAAAGCGGAGTGTCAGACAACACAAGTGTTGAATGATAAATCGCTTTCGCGAGCAAGCCCGCTCCCACATGAGTTAGGCGTAGGACAGGGATTTTTCTTCCAGTAGTTCTTCGTATAACGTCGTCCACTTGCGACCCATTTCTTCCGCCGTGAACAACTGCCGATAACGCGCCTCTGCCTTCACGCCCATTTCGGCTGCAAGCGTCGGGTTTTCCCAGAGTGTGCGCATGGCTTCATGGAACGCTTGTGGATGACTCGGCGGCACCACCAGCCCGGTTTCGTTGTGGATGTTGATGTAGCTGGTGCCGGTGCCGATTTCGCTGGAGATCATCGGTTTGCCGTACATCGCGCCTTCGAGCAGCGAGATGCCGAACGCTTCGGAGCGCAGGTGCGAAGGAAATACGATCGCGTAACTCAGTTGCAGGAGCGCGACTTTGTCTTCGTCGCCAAGACGCCCCAGAAAGTGAATATTGCGCAAACCCAACGCTGCGGCCTGGGCGTGCAGTTCGGCTTCCAGCGGCCCGGCGCCAACAATCACCACCGGGTAATCCACGTCTTTCAAGGCGTCGAGCAGAATGTGCAGGCCTTTGTAATAGCGCATCACGCCCACAAACAGGAAAAACTTATCCCCAAGCTTTTGCCGCCAATGGTTCATGCGTTCGTTATCGGCCTGTGGATAACCTGCCTTGTTCAGGCCATAGGGAATGACGCGGGTCTTGTCCTGAAACTGCTGCAACACATCACTGGTGTGCAGATAGTTAGGAGAGGCGGCGACGATCCGGTCAGCGCTGGCAAGGAAGCGGTTCATCAGTGGCCGGTAAAGTTTGAGCAGGTGCTTCTGACGAATGATGTCCGAGTGGTAGGTCACTACGCTGGGTTTGTTCATGGCGCTGAAGAAATGCACCAGGTCCATGAACGGCCACGGGAAGTGGTAATTGACCACGTCCGCCTCAGCGGCCATTTCGCGAAATTGCTTGAAGACGCTGTAAGAAAAGCCTGTGGAAGCGAACTGAATGTCGAGTTTGGCCCGATGGACTTCGTGCTGACCGAGTTGCACCACCGGCGGTGTCGGATCGGCACTGAGGGTCAACACCTGACTTTCAATGCCATGCTGGGCGCCGCTTTCACATAACTGGAAGATGACTTGTTCGATCCCGCCGACCGAGTCAGGCAGGTACGTCTTGAAAAAATGAAGAACTCGCATTCAACCTCCCATGGCCTGGCGGTAGGCGCGGGCGGTGATCTTCGCGCAGCGCTCCCAGGAAAATAGCCTTGCCTGCTGCAATCCGGCGTTCGAGCATGCCTGCCAATGTGTTTGATCGTCGATCAGACGGCGCATGGCATCGCGCAAGCCGTCTGGATCGTCAGGTTCAATATAGTTGCCCGCAACGCCTGCGACTTCGGGCATGGCCGAACGTCGGGTCAGGATGACCGGCGTGCCGCTGGCCATGGCCTCCAGCACCGGTAGACCAAAGCCTTCATAGCGCGACGGGAAAATCAGCGCCCGGGCGCCTGCCAACAGCTGCGCGACCTGCTCGTCGGGCAGATAACCGAGCAAACACACATGACCATTGGCCAATGCCTGGCGCAGCTCATCGTTGAAGTGTTCGCGCTGCCAGCCGGCCATGCCCACGATCAATAACGGAAAGCGCTGACGCAATGCTTCCGGAAGTTGGGCGTGGGCGCGCAGGGCCAGCGTCAGGTTCTTGCGTGGCTCCAGGGTGCCTACGCAGAGAAAATAATCCCGCATCTCGACCCCGTGGGCCTTGAGCAACGTATCGATGGCCTCGGGTTCGCGTGGGTGGAAACGTGCCGCCACGCCCAGCGGGGCAACTACAAAACGCTCGGCCGGCAGTGCGAAACAGGCTTGAGCCTCGTCGGCAATGTACTGCGAGTCGGTGAGAATCAGCTGCGCCTGTTGCACGCCATCGGCCAGTCGCCGCTCGATTTCTCGCAGGCGTGCCGGGGGTTGTGTCTCGGGATAGTGCAGGTGTGTCAGGTCATGCAGGGTGATGACCGTCGGGCCGTCGAACGACAACGGCCACAGACTGGGTTCGTGATAAAGGTCGATCGCCTGCGCACGGCCTTGATCAAAGCGTTTCTGCGCCAGCCAGCGTCGAGCCTGATACGCCCCCGGTATCTGCCGCAGCAACGGCGTCAGTCGCGAGTAGCCCGGCATGGCAGCATCGGGTAGCGAAGAACTCCAGCCCCAGCCATGGAACAGCGACAACTCGACATCGGGCTCACCGGCCAGGGCATTCACCAGTTCGGCGACGTAATGGCCGATGCCGGTGCGCGGGGCCTGGAGGATTCGGGCGTTAAGGGCAATTCGCATGTTGCCTCTCTTGCACGACGGGTGTTTCCACCAGGTTGCGCAGGGTTCGCTCGGCCAGTTGCGCACTGGCTTCACGCCAGCCAATCCAGCGCCAGTCCGCCACATCGCGGGCGGCCGGGAATTGTTTGCTGCTCTCGAATCGGGCAACCAGATCGGCCAGGTTTTGTGGTTCGGCCAGGTCGAAGTACGCCATGAACTCGCCGCCTATTTCGCGGAAGACCGGGATGTCACTGCCCATGGCCGGCAAACCGCGCTGCATGGCTTCTACCAGTGGCAGGCCGAAGCCTTCGACGTAGGACGGAAACACCAGTGCACTGGCGTGGGAATAGGCGTGTTCAAGGCTGGTGTCGCTCAGGTCGTTAAACATGAACAACCGCCTGTTCAGCTCCGGGTGATTGCGCACCCGGGCGAGCAGGGCATCGCATTTCCAGCCAATGCGCCCGGCGATGCACAGACGGGCAGTGGAGCCTGCGGCCCAGGCGAGTTCGAAGGCGTCCAGCAAGTAGTCGTGGTTCTTGCGCGGCTCGATGGTGCTGACCATCAGGAACACTGGTTCGGGGGTATCGAACAGCCGGGTCAGGCGTGTTTCGACAGCGGCGGTTTCTTCGCGCAGGTCCAGCTCCGAGCCCAGGTGAAAGTAGTCGAACCACAAGGTGTCGGCTTTGGCAGGACCGACGCGACGATGCAATTCATCGCGCACCTGATCGCGCACCGTGGCGGAAATCGCCACGTAGCCGTCGGCGGTTTTGGCGATCCAGTCGAACCACTCGTTGAAAATCTGCACCAGTCGCGTGTCGTAGAACTGCGGGTGGGTCAGGGGAATCAGGTCGTAGATCACCGAGACAATGCCCACGCCTTCGCGTTTGAGTTGTTCGGCCAACGGGAAGAAATCGGCGTGCCAGGACGAATCCAGCAACACGAGTTGATCGCCCGGTTGATGCTGCAGCGGCGAGCAACGTTTGGGCAGGTGATAGTGATTGATCTGATCAATCAGACGCAGCGGTACGCTGAAACCCGCCAGCGCCGTGAGGCGGTAAGCCGCGTACAGCGCGCGCCGGGTCCATCGCGAGGTGCAGCGTTTGTCGAGGCGCTGGTGCAGTTGCCAGAAACGATGAGCCAATCGCTCCAGGCGCCCACCGAACTCCATCAGCCCGTTGAAAAAAGGGATGCCTGAAGGGCTCAGTTTCAGAACCCGGTAGAGCTTGCCCTTGAGCATCACCACCGGGATGCACTCAACGCCATCGACGCGTTCAGGCAACTGGTTGATGACGTTGCGCACCACCCGCTGAATGCCCGAATTGACCTTGGGGTGCTGGAACACGTACGTGCACTCCACCAGTAGACGGGTCATGGCGTGTGCTCCGAAACAATCGATTCGGCCGCGCGGGTGATGGTGGTTTTCGCCGCCAGCCACGAACAGCCGACGAAGTCTTCGTGTCGGTTGTTGATCACATGGAACACCAGGCCGTAGTCGCGCCACTCGAAATTGCGGTCCAGGTGCGAGTCCAGTCGCGACAGGCTCAGGGCCACGGAATAATTGCCCTTGCCCAGGCCCATGACGAAGGCAAAGCGGTAGGTCAGCCGCTCGCCGGCCTGCAGATCGGTGAGGGCGAGGTCCTGACGATGGGTATTGATGCCGTACATGGCCTGGCCCAGGCGATCCTTGATCATGAAACCCAGCACCAGGCGTTCAATGTCCTGGCGCACTTCGACTTGCACCTCAAGCACGACCGGCTGGCCGACTTCGGCGGCATCGATGGCACGTTCGCGCTCATCGAGCATGCGCACGCTGAGGATCCCGGCTTCACCGGTGCCGGAAACGGTTTGCACCTGGCCGTCCGCGAGCATTTCCTGACGCACCGTCTGGCCTTCGCGCTCGGCGAGCAGGGCGTTGTAGTAGTCCATGACGGCTTCGGGCTTGCCGTGCATGGCCATGCGACCGTTCTCCAGGAGAATCGCCGAGTCGCAGATCGACTGAATCGCCGAGCGGTCGTGGGACACGATCAGCAATGTGGTGCCGGCCCTGCGAAAGCTGCGGATGCGTTCGAAGCTCTTGTGCTGGAAGTAGGCGTCGCCCACCGACAGCGCTTCGTCGACGATCAGGATGTCCGGGCGCCGCGCGGTGGCCACGCTGAACGCCAGGCGCATCTGCATGCCGCTGGAGTAGGTGCGCACCGGGTGGTCGATGGCTTCGCCGATTTCCGCGAAATGTTCGATCTGTGGCATCAGGGCTTCGATTTCTTCGACCTGCATGCCCAGCAGTTGCCCGGCCATGATCGCGTTTTGTCGACCAGTGAACTCCGGGTGAAACCCCATGCCCAGTTCCAGCAGGGCGGCAACGCGGCCTTCGAGCTGGATCTGCCCACAGGTGGGTTGGGTGGTGCCGGTGATCATCTTCAGCAAGGTACTTTTGCCGGCACCGTTGACCCCGACGATGCCCACCGCTTCACCGGGAGCAATTTCGAACGCTACGTCTTGCAGCACCCAGTGTTGGCGATGGCGGATCGGCGAAAACGGGATCAGCCACTCAGCCAGTCGGCTCCAGCGTGTGGGGTATTGCTTGTAGGCCTTGCCCAGGCCCGTCACGCGTATGTGTCCCATCAGAGTTCATCCACCATTTCGCCGACCCGCTGACGAAACAGTCGCAGCCCGATCACGCAGAACAACACACCGATCACGAAAATCGGCAGCAGCGAACTCCAGACCGGCCATTGGCCGTAGAGGAACAGGTTCTGGTAACTGCCCATCAGGTTCGTCAGCGGGTTGAGTTGCAACAGCCGCTGGACCCACTCGGGCAGGATGCTCAGCGGGTAAACGATCGGTGTCAGCCAGAACCAGAATTGCAGGCAGATGGCGAAAAGTTGCCCGACATCGCGAAAGAACACATTCAACACGCCGAGGATCATCCCCAGACCGGCGCAGAACATGACTTGCAGCGCGATCAGCGGCAGCAACGCCAGCAGGGCCATGCCCGGCAAGCGCCCGGTGATCAGCAGAAAGCCCAGGAACAGCCCGATGATGATCGCGAAGTTGATGCCGGCATTGAACAGCACGATCACCGGCAGGCAGATTCTCGGGAAGCTGATTTTCTTCAGCAGGTTGGCGTTTTCCAGAAACATGTTCTGGCTGCGCAGGGTGATTTCCGAAAACAGGCCCCAGGTCAGCAACCCGGCGCAAAGGTAGATGCTGTAGGCCATGCCGTCATCCACACCCGGCAAGCGTGCGCGCATGACGTGGGAAAAAATCACTGTGTAGACGACGATCATCGACAACGGGTTGAGTACGGTCCACAGGGCACCGAACAGCGAATTGCGATAACGTGCTTGAAACTCTCGCTTGACGCTACCGAGGATGAAACCTCGATAGCCCCACAGCGAGCGATACAGGGAAAGCAACATTCAAACCGTCCTGCCGTATTGGTCTTCGAAGCGAACGATATCGTCCTCCCCCAGGTATTCACCGCTTTGCACTTCGATGATGACCAGGTCGATCACGCCGGGGTTTTCCAGACGGTGCCTGTGCCCGGCGGCAATGAACGTCGACTCGTTCTTGGCCACCAGGTGCGACCCGGAACCGTTGTTGGTGACCTTGGCCATGCCTTCGACCACCACCCAGTGCTCGTTGCGGTGGTGGTGCATCTGCAACGACAACTTGGCGCCGGGTTTGACCACGATACGCTTGATCTTGAAGCGCGGACCTTCCTCGAGCACGGTGTAAGTGCCCCACGGGCGGCTGACTGTGCGGTGCAGGCGATAGGCTTCGTGTTTTTTGTCCTTGAGCTGCCGGGCTACCCGGCGCACATCCTGGGCGCGGTCGGCGTGGGCCACCAGCACTGCATCGGCAGTGTCAATGATGATCAAGTTATCCACACCCACTGCGGCGACCAACCGGTCTTCGCTCTGGACGAAGTTGTTGTGGCTGTCGATGAAGATCGCCTCGCCGCTGGCGCGATTGTTCTGTGCATCGGCTGGCACCAATGCGGCCACGGCGCCCCAGGAACCGATGTCGCTCCAGTCGAAGGAGGCTGGCACCACGACCACTTTGTCGGAGCGCTCCATCAAGGCGTAGTCGATGGAGATGTCGGTGATTTCGGCGAAGTGCGTTGGCGACAGTTCCTGTTGCAGGCAACCGCCGGTTTCCACCGGCGCACTGGCCGCCATGCAGGCCCGAGCCTGTTCCAGCAATGCGGGGGCGTGAAGGTGCAACTCGGCCAGCAGCGTGGCGATCGAGAAGCAGAACATCCCCGAATTCCACAGGAAGTTGCCGCTCTCCAGATAATGCGTGGCGGTTTGCAGGTCGGGTTTTTCGACGAAGCGCTGCACCTTGGCGGCGCCTTTGTCGTCCAGCGGGGCACCGGTTTCGATGTAGCCGAAGCCGGTTTCCGGGGCTGTCGGCACGACGCCGAACGTCACCAGATGACCAGACTTGGCCAGCGCCACGGCGTGCTCGACCGCGCTTTTCAAGGCGTCTTCGTTGAGAATCAGATGGTCGGCGGGCATCACCACCATGATCGCTTCGTCGCCGTGCAGGGCTTGTAGCGAAAGGGCTGCCGCCGCAATGGCCGGGGCTGTGTTGCGGCCCGTCGGCTCGAGCAGAAAATGCCCGCGATGGCGCTCCAGGCACGCCTCCTGATAGTGATCCTTGCTCTGGAAGTAATAGTCGCGGTTGGTCACCGTGACGATATCGCCCCAGCCATCGAGCAAGCCGGCCGCACGCCGATAGGTTTTACTCAGCAGCGACTGACCGTCGGGCAGGATCATGAACGGCTTGGGATGGCCTTCGCGGGACACCGGCCACAACCGGGTGCCGGCACCGCCGGAGAGAATCACGGGAATCAGCATGGCCTACTCCTTGGCAACGCGTTTGATGTCCGCATCCATCATCATGCGGATCAAGGTGTCCAGATCGGTTTTTGGCTTCCAGCCCAGTACGCGCTGGGCCTTGGCCGGGTTGCCAAGCAGCACTTCTACCTCGGCCGGGCGGAAAAACGCCGGGTCGATCTTCACGTAGTCGCGGTAGTTGAGGCCAATGTGATCAAAGGCGATGCGGCACATTTCGCGCACGGTGGTGGTCACGCCGGTGGCGACCACATAATCGTCAGGCGTGTCCTGTTGCAGCATCAGCCACATGGCTTCGACGTAGTCGCCGGCAAATCCCCAATCGCGTTTCGCGTCGATGTTGCCCAGGCGCAGTTCCTGCTGTTTGCCCTGTTTGATGCGGGCGGCGGCGTCGGTGACTTTACGGGTCACGAACTCGATGCCGCGCAGCGGTGATTCGTGGTTGAACAGGATCCCGCTGCTGGCGTGCAGGTTGAAGCTTTCGCGATAGTTCACCGTGATCCAGTGGCCATAGAGTTTGGCCACGCCGTAAGGGCTGCGCGGATAAAACGGCGTGTTTTCGTCCTGCTGCTCGGCCTGAATCAAGCCAAACATTTCGCTGGTGGACGCTTGATAGAAACGGGTGTGCGGACTGAACTGACGGATCGCTTCGAGCAGGTGAGTCACGCCCAGGCCGTCGACGATGCCGGTGGTCACCGGTTGATCCCAGGAGGCGGCGACAAAGCTTTGCGCCGCCAGGTTGTAAACCTCATCCGGTGCCGATTTGATTACGGCGCGCTGCACCGAGCAGGCATCGGCCATATCGCCATCCAGATAGACGATATCGCCCTCGATCCCGGTCTCGCGCAGTCGCCAACGTGAATCGCTGCTGCGCCGCGCCACCAGGCCATGGACTTTATAACCTTTGTCGAGCAGCAACTTGGCCAGATAGGCGCCGTCCTGACCGGTGATCCCTGTGATCAATGCACTTTTTGTCATTCTTGTCGTACTCGCTTCTCCCAGTCGGACAGGATCGCCCGCAAGGATTGTTGTGTTGTGATTTCAGGCGTCCAGCCTGTGGTCTGGGCAAGCTTGGCATGGCTGCCACAAACGCGACGTTGATCCGCGCGGCGAAGACGCGCCGGATCCTGAATCAGTTGCACATCGACCTGGGCGAGATCCCCCAGCTGTTCGATCAAACTGCGAATGCTCTGCTCGCGCCCCGAGCAAATATTGTAGACCTGTCCCGACGTGCCTTTTTCCAGCAAGGCGAAGTAGGCCGACACCACGTCGCCCACATCGAGAAAATCGCGAGTGACGTCGATGTCACCGACTTCCAGTTGCGGTGTTTGCAGGCCTTGCTTGATTCGGCTGATCTGCCGCGCCGCGCTGGCGATGACGAAGCTGTCCTTCTGCCCGGTGCCGATGTGGTTGAACGGACGAGCGACCAGCACCGGCCAGCCTTCGCTCAGGCCCCATTGCAGGCTCAGGAACTCCGCCGACAGTTTGCTCACGGCATAAGGATTGCGCGGGCAGGGTGGCTGGCGTTCGGTGATGGGCAGATCGGCTTCGTTGACCTGGCCATAGACGTCACCGGAGCTGACGTACAGGAACGTACCGGCGAAGCCACGGGCTTTGAGGGCTTGAAGCAGGTTAAGGGTGCCCAGCAGATTGATATTCAGCGTACGTGCCGGATCACGAAAGGCTTCGGGAACGAAGGTCTGGCCGGCCAGATGAATGACCGCATCGGGCATCTGCGGCCACAGGCCTTCAAGGCTTTCTGGCTGTACGAGATCGTAACGGGAAGGGGCAGGCAGCAGTTCCCATTCCGAGGCATCAGCCTTCAGACGAGATTGGATGTGTTGTCCTACGAATCCACTCAGACCCGTTACGAACAGACGCTTTTTCAAGCAGCGGTCCCCTCAATGTCTAAACTTCTGCCATTTCCCGCAGGCTTTAGGGAAAGTCTGTCAGACCGAAGAAAAATCTTCGTAGGAAGACAGGCAAAGTCGTTGTTGTAGTTGTTTGGTAGTCAATCTGTGCCAATTGCGCAGCAATTTCAACAGGTCCCACCGTGACCGGTCAGTTCTCGTTTTCGCAGGCCTATTTATTCTCGCCGAGCGGTTCACGAACCCTTAACGGATGTGTTTAGAATGCCCCTCGTCACGATCGCCCAGGGTTCGGCAGGGTTATTTTGAAACTCCGCGAAACTGACCACTAAAACAAGAACGTAGACGGGTACGAAGACGATGGAAGGGCACAGGTGATACCTGGCTTTATCCGTTTCTCTACCGTCATAAAGTGGGGCTGCCGGGATGGCAGTTTCATTGTGGGATGCTATGAATTTCATTCTTTACTCAGCCGTGAACGATAACCTGACTGGTCAAACGGTCGGTCGTCCTCAATACGATTACGCGTTTATCCTCCAGGCTTACCGACGGGTGCTCGGGAGCTTTGGAAGCGTTCATATTGTGGCGTCGATCGCAGAGGTCGACCCCCTTGTCCGGCGACTGTCGCAAGAGCGTCAGGAAAGTATTTTCCTCTCGTTCGCCGCGCCACATGACACCCCCACGGACCTCAGCTGCCCGACCGTTTGCGTGATGGCCTGGGAGTTCGACTCGATCCCCACTGGGCAAGAAAGCAGCGACCCGCAGCAAGACTGGCGTCGCATCCTTGGTATTCACGGTCGAGTCATCACGCTCTCGAGCCACGCCGCACGGGCGATCCGCAAGGCGTTGGGCGAGGACTTCCCGGTGCTGGTCCTGCCCGTGCCGCTTTGGCAAGCTTTCGCCACCGCCAGCGAACCCGTGCAGCCAGTGCCGATTAACCCGGGGAGCACTGTTGATATCACCGGCTGCATTCTCGATACGCGGGTGCTTAGGCTGCACGCCGACGATCTGCTTCCCCCGGTGCCTACCGCTGAAGAGCTGGCGCGCATTGAGGCGCTGAAACCTCCACCCCTGACGCCACATCGACGCTTCATTATTGCCAAGCACTATCTGCGGGCCTGGATTAGGGACGTTGTTCGAGGGCCGTCACTGCCGGAGCGTGGCCATCGAATCCAGTATCTGAAGCAGTGGTATTGGGAAGGCGTCCAGGATCTTTTATCGGACACATTGCGTTCGCGGCTGGCCAAGTACCTGCCGGGCGTGGCGGGTCCGCTGCCCATACCTGCACCGCCAGCACTCGATTTGCCGGACCTCGGCCAGCGGGCCGAAACCAGGGTCGATGGCGTGGTGTATGTCAGCGTGTTCGACCCCAAGGATGGCCGCAGCAATTGGCCGCGATTGATCTCGGCGTTTTGTTGGGCGTTTCGTGACACGTCGGACGCCACGCTGGTGTTGAGAATCACCCAGGCCGATCTTGCGGCTTATTACGTCGAAGTACTCACCGTGCTCAGGCAGCTCTCACCGTTTGCCTGTCGAGTGCTGGTATTGCATGGCGAACTGGATGAGTCGCAATCGACACGGCTTTACCAGGCTGCGAGCTTCTACGTGAATGCCTCACATTGTGAGGGAGTGTGTCTTCCAGTGATGGAGTTCATGGCCCGCGGTACGCCGGCCATCGCGCCGGATCACAGTGCCATGGAGGACTACATCGACGACACCGTGGCGTTTGTGGTCAGGTCCAGTGCCGAGCCTGCGGCCTGGCCGCAGGATGTCCGCACGCTTTATCGCACCCGGCAATATCGGCCGGATTGGGGCTCGCTGAAAATCGCGTTCCAGCAAAGTTACGCGATGGCCAAGGAACAACCACAGGCCTACGAGGCCATGTCGAGTGCTGCCATCGCGCGCATGCACGATTACTGCCTGGTCACTTCATGGCAACCGCGCCTGCTGGCGTTTCTCGGGCGGCCGGAGGCGGGCGAGTTGGAAACGGCCTCGGCCGTCAACGTGGCGGATAACGCATCATGCTGATCCTGATTTATTCGGAAACCAATCAGAGCACCATCACCCAAAATCTTGGTCGTGCTGAATACAGTTACTACTTCGTACTCAAGGAATTTCGCCCCGTGCTCGAACGACTGGGCACGGTGCTGGAAGTCACCAACCCCGATGAGGAGGTCGACCGCCTTTACGGTGAATGCCTGGCCCGGAATGAAGAATGCGTGTTTCTGTCGTTCTCGCCTCCCCACCGCACGGCCACTCACTATGCGTGCCCGACCGTTCCGGTATTTGCATGGGAATTCAGCACCATTCCGGACGAAAGCTGGTACGACGATCCGCGCAACGATTGGCGCAATGTTCTGGCGTCGACAGGTGCGGCGATTACCCATTCCAGCTACACGGTCAATGCGGTGCGCAATGCCATGGGCGCCGATTATCCCATCACCGCGATACCGTCTCCGGTGTGGGACCGGTTCTGTGCACGGGGACGGCAATTGGAACGGCGACCGCTGGCAGGTCAGGTCAGACTCAAGCTCAAGGGGCTGTTGGTCGATAGCCGGGCAGTCGATCTGCGGGCTTATGCTCCAGCGCCGTTGCGCACAGGCACGGGCATTGATTTCAAGGCTCCGGTTGGCGAGCGGGAGTTGATGCTCGACGGCGTTGTCTACACGTCGGTGTTCAACCCCTGCGATGGCCGTAAAAACTGGGAGGATATGCTCAGCGCTTTTTGCTCCACATTCCGTGATGTGGAAGACGCGACGCTGGTTTTGAAGCTGACCCATTTCGATGCCGAGCAGGCGCTGAGCGATCTGCTGCCCAAGCTGTACCAGAATCAGCCCTATCGTTGCCGGATCGTGTTGATCTACGGGTATCTGGCGGACGCCGATTACGAGCAGTTGGTGCAGGCAACCCGTTACGTGGTGAACACGTCGTATGGGGAAGGGCAGTGTCTGCCGCTGATGGAATTCATGTCCTGCGGCAAACCCGCAGTGGCTCCGTCGAACACGGCGATGGGTGATTACGTCGATGCCGATAACGCCTTCATCATCGAGTCGACAGAAGAGCTGACCAACTGGCCTCATGATCCACGCTCTGCCTACCGCACGTTGCGCTATACCGCCAATTGGGAGTCGCTGTGCCAGGCCTATCAGGCCAGTTATGACGTGGCCCGACACGACGACGATCGCTACGCGACCATGTCGGCCCATGCCATAGACCGGCTGGAGGCATTCTGCAGCCAGGACCGTACTTACACGCGGTTGAAAGCATTCATCGCCGATGTACTGGAACACCACAAGGTCCACGGCAAACCTGTTGATCGCGTGGCGGCCCAACTCCAGCGCAAGGACGAGACTGCCATGCAAGCGGCGAACGTCTTCGAAGGCGCTGCCTCGCCCCGCGACTGCGGCCTGCGCGATGCTGTGCTGGATGGCTGGTTTCTCAACGACAGCGGTGAGCTGCTCAAGGGCTTCGCTATCACGGCGCACGACACGTTCCTGGATGTGGGGTGTGGCGAGGGTGGTTCAACGCTGTTTGCCGTGCGTCAGGGCGCTTCTGTGATATTCACCGACAGCGAGCTGGACAAGGTGCAGGACCTTGCCCGACGCGTCAGGGCGGAATCTGGTGTCGCCAGCCTGGGATTGGTCAGTAACAGTCTGCCGCTACCGTTGCGCGACGGCTGCGCGAGCAAGATTGTCTGCACTGAAGTGCTTGAGCATGTCGATGAGCCCGAGCAGTTCATGGCTGAGCTGGTGCGCATGGGGCGTCCGGGTGCGCAATATTTGATCAGTGTTCCGGACCCGGTGGGTGAGCACTTGCAAAAAGGCATCGCGCCGCCGAGTTACTACCAGTCTCCCAACCATATCCAGATCTTTTCCCGTGAGCGCTTTACCGAGCTTGTCGAGAACGCAGGACTGGTCATCGAGCACCGTCAATCCAGCGGTTTTTTCTGGGTCATGGGCATGATTTTTTTCTGGGCCAGCGAACGCGCCGGGGGCAACGATCTCAGTGGTGCCGTTCGTGACCGGATTCACGGGCCATACCCCCCTCTGATGGAGAGCTGGGCGAGAACCTGGCAAGACCTGCTGGCGCAACCCAACGGTCTGGCGATCAAGCAGCTGCTTGATCAGTTCATGCCCAAGAGTCAGGTGATCATCGCCCGCAAACCGGTGGAGGCTCAGGTAACGTCCAGGAGGACGGCATGAGCAACAAGCGGATCATGGATATCGAGTTGTTGCGGGGCATTGCGGTACTCGGTGTGTTGTTCCAGCACCTGCAAATCAACTTGTTTACGTCGCCACTGCTGCAGACCATCAGTGTCTATGGGCAATTGTGGTGGGGCGTCGATCTGTTTTTTGCCATCTCCGGATTCGTCATCGCACGCAGTCTGATACCGGCGTTGCAAGGCTGCCGTACACGCCAGGACTACTGGCAGCAGATTCGCAATTTCTGGCTGCGCCGAGCTTTTCGTTTGTTGCCTTCAGCGTGGTTGTGGTTGACGTTGACGCTGCTGGCCTGTGTATTTCTCAACCGCTCCGGCGCCTTCGGTTCGCTCCATGCCAATGTGCAGGCCACCCTGGCCGGGCTGGCGCAATACGCTAATTTCCGTTTCGCCGACAGCTTCCTCCATTACGAATACGGTGCCAGTTTCGTCTATTGGAGCCTGTCTCTGGAGGAGCAGTTCTACCTATTGTTTCCGTTGATGATTCTGCTCTGCCGCAAGTACCTGGCTTGGGCGCTGCTGGCGCTGGTGGCGGTGCAGTTATTAACGTCGCGCACGCCGATGTTGATGGTGGTGCGAACCGATGCACTGGCCCTCGGCGTGTTGTTGGCGATGTGGAGTGTGCAACCTGGATACAGGCGCTGGGAACCGACGTTCTTGCGTCGGCCGTTGGTTGGCGTTTCGGTGTTGGCGGTCATTGTCGCGCTGCTGAGTATGCTGGCGACCGATCGATTTCAGCCTACCCATTACCGTGTCGGCGTGATTGCGTTGCTCAGTGCGATGCTGGTTTGGGTAGCGTCCTACAACCGTGATTACCTGATACCCCGTGGATGGCTGAAAAATCTGATGACTTGGGTCGGCAGCCGTTCCTACGGGATTTACCTGATCCACATCCCGGCCTACTTTCTGGTGCGCGAATTCACCTTTCGCTTGCAGGCGGTCGGTCTGCCCAGCCCGGCCGGCCAGCCGATCCTGATGTTGCTGATCGCTTGCGGGCTGGTCGTCCTATTGAGTGAATTCAACTACCGCTTCATTGAAATGCCCCTGCGTAATCGCGGCGCCTCGCTGGTGCAACGTTTGGGCGCGTCCCGAACCGCTATCCCATCCTCTGGAGCTACCTCATGCTGAGCCTTTTGAAGAAACTCACAGGCAGCTCCGCTGCCGCGCAGCCGCTGACGCCAGAACCGTCGGTCCCGGACAAGGTCGACCCGTTCATGCTCGGTTTGCACGACGCGACGCTCAGCGGCTGGTTCAACCAGCAAACTAACGAGCTGTTCACCGGTTTCCCGGTCAGCCCCGAGGACACGTTGCTGGATGTGGGCTGCGGTGACGGGGGCAACGTGCATTTCTGCGGCATGCGCGGGGCGAAGATCATCATTGCCGACATCGACGCCGCCAAGGTCGAAGCGACTCGTCAGCGCCTGAGCGACACGCCGGCGCGGGGCATCGAGTGCCACGTCACGGACTGCAATCCGCTGCCGATTGCCGACGCGACCGCGACCCGGGTCGTGTCCACCGAAGTTATCGAGCACGTCGACGATCCGGCACAGTTCCTCGCCGAACTGGTGCGGGTCGGCAAGCCCGGGGCGCTGTATTTGCTCAGTGTTCCGCACCCCAGTTCCGAAGACCTGCAAAAAGACATCGCCGCGCCGGAGTATTTCCAGAAGCCCAACCACATTCGCATCATCAGTGAAGAGCAGTTCAAGGCGATGGTCGGCGATGCTGGGCTGGAAGTTCTCAGTCACAGCCAATACGGTTTCTATTGGTCGATGTGGATGCTGTTGTTCTGGGAGGCCAAGGTTGATCTCGGTAATGCCGACCATCCGTTGCTCAACCATTGGGCCGAAACCTGGCAAGCCGTTCTGTCCTCGCCACGGGGGGCGCAGATTAAACAGGCGCTGGATGCGGTGGTGGCGAAAAGTCAGGTGATCATTGCCCGCAAGCCAATGGCTGAGTAGGGTAATGAGCAGAGCGACAAAGGGCCTTCAGAGGCCCTTTTTGTATTTCAGGGATAAGGTTTTTCATGGCTTTTTTCACACGCTTGATCGTTTTGCTGGCAGCGGTGTTGCTCAACGGTTGCGAGCAACAGGACGCGCCGCCGCTCGATCAGCAACTCTACGTCTGGCAACGCCAATGGACGTCGGCCCATGACGCCGCGCTACGCGACAGCCGCGCCGATTTCTCGACCTTGCGTGTACTGGCCTTGCAGGCGTTTCCGCAGGCCGGCTGGAGCCGGGCGCGGATCGATCCGACGCTGCTCAAGCGTGATGGTCGACCGCTGATTGCGGTGATTCGTCTGGATGGCCAGCTCAAGGGGCTGGATCAGGACGAGGTCACGGCGCACATCCAGCAGGTGCTCAGCGATTGGCAAGGGCAGGGGCTGATCCTCTCCGGCGTGGAAATCGACCACGATGCGGGCAACGCTCGGCTACCGGCCTACCGCGAATTCCTCACGCATTTACGCGCGGTTCTGCCGGCCTCCTTGCCACTGAGCATCACCGCGTTGCCGGCCTGGCTCGACAGCCCCGAATTGCCGGCGCTGCTGGCGACGGTCGACAGCAGCGTATTGCAGGTGCACGCGGTGAGCGATCCACGGCGTGGGCTGTTCGACCCGGATCAGGCCCGGCAATGGGCCAAGGCCTGGAGCCGTATCACCTCGAAACCATTTTATCTGGCGCTGCCGGCTTATGGCGTGGCGTTGTTGCCAGGGGCCAGTGGCGCGCCGGTCGTGGAAAGCGAAGTGCCCATCGAGCGGGGCGGCAAACGCCGGGAGTTACTGGCGGATCCGCTGCAACTGAGCAAACTCGGCACCGAGTTGCGCGCCGATCCACCGGCTCATTTGGCCGGACTGATCTGGTTTCGCCTGCCGCTGACCAATGATCGCAGGGCCTGGAGCCTGACGACGCTAATCGCTGTGGCGCGTGGCGATATGCTCGACAGCCGCGTGGGGCTGAAGCTCTCGGCGCAGGACGGCCTCTACGACATCAGCGTCAGCAACCAAGGCAACCTCGACAGCGCCTGGCCCGAACGCCTGACTCTGGCGGTGCAGGGCTGCGATGGCGCCGATGCATTGGCCGGTTATGCGTTGCAACAGCGCCCGGATCTGCTTACCTTCACCCGCCTGCGCGAGGGTCGAATCCCGGCCGGCGGGCAGCGCGCCATCGGTTGGGCACGCTGCGCAACTATTGATCAAGGAGGTTCGAATGTTCACCCGTAACTGGCCCCGCCATCTGCTTTGCCTGAGCCTCAGCCTGCCGTTGGGTTCAGCGTTGGCCTGCGGGCCGGAATTCCCTATGCGCCTGCTGGACAACCGTGGCCAGTCGCTGGCGGAACTGCCGGAAGGTAACTTCAACTTTGAGATCAGTCGCCTCGGGCATGCCATCGCGGGACTGAAAAATGTCACGGCTGCCACCAACATTCCGGGGGACGGTTACGGCGATGCGCCGGATTACGCGGGTCAGCGCAACACCGCCGAACAGGCCGGTCTGACGCCTGAGCAGCAAGCGCTGGTGCAACAGCTGCGCAGCCTGACCGATGCCCGTCAGGTTGAAGAGCAAGGCGCGAGCCTGCCGGCCGAACACATGTTCTATCTGGCGGGCGCGGTGGCGTTCAACGCGGGTGACCATGGTTTGGCCGCTGAATATTTTCAGAAAGTGCTGGCGCTGCCGGCGGATCAACGCGCGTTGCGCAGTACCTGGGCGGCTTACTCGTTGGGGCGGACACTGTTTGCCATGAGTTCAGAGGCGGGCGCAGGTCCCGACCTGTTGGCTCAATCCCGAAAGGCTTTCGAGCAAACTCGTCAGCTGAGTATCGACGGCTTCAGCGACCCGCTGGAACTGGGTGTTGCCAGCCTCGGCGAAGAAGCGCGAGTGGCCCGCACCGCTGGCGATTGGGACAGCGCCATCGAACTTTATGCGACGCAGAACCTCCACGGTTCGGCGGTGGGCTACAGCTCGTTGAAGTTGTTGATGGCCGATCTGATGGTAATGCCCGACGATCAACTGGCCGTGTTGCTCAAGGGTAAAGCGGTGCAGCAACTGGTGACGGCGTCGTTGATCAGTCGACTGGGCTGGTCATTCGGTGATCAGCCGCCAAGCGAACAGAAACTGATCAAGCTGCTGCAAAACAGCACCCGCGGCAGCCTGGATAACGCGGATCGCCTGGCGGCGATGAACTATCAGCAGGGCGATTACGCCAGTGCCAAAGCCTTCCTCGAACACGCCGGTGACGGCGGCCTAGCGTGGTGGCTGCGGGCGAAACTCGCGTTGCGTGATGGCGACAAAGGCGCTGCCGCCGCGGCCTATGCCAAGGCAGCCCAGGCCTTCCCGCAGAACGAATCCTGGGGTGAGCGACGGACCCCGGATTGGGATTACGAAACAGTGCAGCCCAAGTGCCGGGTCGACGGCGAAAGCGCGATCCTTGCCCTGCAACGCGGGGATTATCTGCAAGCCTTTGATCAGCTCTATCGCAGCCAAAGCATTTACTGGTACGACGCGGCCACTGTTGCCGAGCGGGTGCTGACCCTCGATGAACTCAAGCACTACGTCGACACTCAGGTGCCCGCACCGCCGCCGCTCAGCCAACAGGATCGCGATAATTATGTGCCGTTGCCGGTAGCCGCGAACCTGCGCAATTTGCTCGGGCGGCGCCTGTTGCGTGAAGGGCGTTATGACGAAGCGCCAGGGTATTTCGATAATGCGGTCTTGCAGGCTAAAGCCAAGTGGTATGGGGAGTTGCGCAACGACGCCGAATCAAAGTGGTGGCCGACCAAACGGGCATTCGCTTACTACTACGCCGCGACAGTGGCCCGCTACGATGGGATGGAGTTATTGGGCTACGAAATGTCCCCGGATTACGCGACCTTCGGCGGCAATTACAGTCTGGAGGCTCCCGATCTCAAGGTCGGGCCGCTGATAGCCGAGGGTGAGGTGCAGCGCCGGCAAGCCACGGCGGCGCAACCGGATGAACGTTTCCATTACCGTTATATCGCCACAGCCTTGGCGAGTAAGGCCGCTGATCACCTTCCTCATACCAGTCAGGCGTTTGCTTCAGTGCTGTGCAAGGCTTCAACGTGGGGTACCGGCCTGCAAGAGCAAAGCGCGTTCTACCGCCGTTACGTAGAGGAGGGACCGTATGTGATCTGGGCCGGTGATTTCGGTCATCAATGCCAGGATCCAGACTTCCAGAGCGCTGATAAGCGTTATGTGACTCAAGTCACCGACGCTGCGCGATCTGCTCTGCGGCCCTACAAAAAACCATTGCAGATTGGCGGAGTGTTAGCGATTACGGCAGCGGCGCTGTTATTGATCAGTCGCCGCCGTCGTAGAGCGCAATAACCCTCAAGCCTGCTGCACAAAGGTCAGCCGCACCGCGAAGCCGATCAGCAGGCTGCCGAACAACCACTGTTGCACCCGCTGGGCCGATGGACTGCGTTGCAGCCAGCGGCCCAGTGCGGCGCCGACCAGTGCGTAGGCACTGTCGAACAACAACCCGACACCGACCAGCATCACGCCCAGCGTTGCGAATTGCGCGAGCACTGGCCCGGCGTGAGGTTCGATGAACTGCGGCAACAGCACCGAACAGAACAGCAGCGCCTTGGGGTTGAGCAGGTTGGTCAGCAAACCGCGCTGGATCGCCTCGCGCCAATGCGATTTTTCAGTCGTGGAACCTGCACTGTTCAAGCTCGGCAGCATCGTGGTGCGCAGGCACTGAATGCCGATCCACAGCAGGTACGCGGCCCCGACCAGGCGCACCACGTCGAAGGTCCAGGGTGCCGTCTTGAACAGCGCCGCCAAACCCAACGCAGCCAAGGCCACATGACAACCGCGCGCTATGCCCAGCCCCAATGCCGTGGCCAGCGCCGCGCCTTTGCCCTGACGCGCGCCGGTCTGCAACAGCAGAATCATGTCCGGGCCCGGCAACAGGTACACCACCGCCAATGCCATGAAAAACAGCCAGAGTCCTGCCATGTTGCACCCCATTCGTTGTCGATCTGGTGGGGATCAGTCTAAGTCCGAGGGGCAGGGCAGGAGGTTGCGTAGTCAGCTTCTAAAGGCTCGATATTTAGCATAACCTGCTATTTTTTGATGAGCGAACTATCGGGATCTGCCAAATCATGAAACTGGACGCCTACGACCGCAAGATTCTCGCGGCGCTGCAACGGGACGGTCGCCTGAGCAACGTGCAATTGGCTGACGAAATCGGTTTGTCCGCCTCGCCCTGTTTGCGTCGGGTACGGATGCTGGAAGAGGCGGGCGTGATTCGCGGCTATCAGGCCAATCTGGATCGAGATGAAGTGGGCCTTGGACTGACGGTGTTTGTCGGGGTCAAAGTTGAACGACACAACGATGAACAGGCCGAAGCCTTTCGCCTGGCCGTGACGGCATTGCCCGAGGTGATTTCGGCGTTCCTGGTGTCAGGGGAATCGGATTTTCTGCTGCAGGTGGTGGTGCCGGATTTGCGCGCCTATGACCGTTTTCTCACCGGGCGATTGCTGAAATTGCCGGGTGTGAGCGACATTCGCAGCAACTTTGCGATTCACACGGTGAAGACCCCAGGGGCGTTGCCGTTGGGGCATTTGCCGCTTTAGATCGCGTCGCCCCATTCGCGAGCAAGCCCGCTCCCACATTTGATCTGTGGTGTTCACAGAACCAGTGTGGGAGCGGGCTTGCTCGCGAAAGCGCCAGTTCAGTCATCGCCAGACCATCGGCCTTACATCTGCGTCGCCATCCCCTCCACATCCATTGCCGCCTGACGCAAAGCTTCGGAGCGGGTCGGGTGCGGATGACAGGTCAGGGCGATGTCTTCGGCCGAGGCGCTGAACTCCATGGCTACGCAATATTCGCCAATCATCTCACTGACGCTGGGGCCCACAAGGTGCACGCCGAGGACTTCGTCGGTGCGCTCATCAGCCAATACTTTGGCGAAGCCTTCGGTTTCGTGATTGATCTTCGCCCGGCTGTTGGCGGTGAAGGGAAATTTGCCGACCTTATAGGCGCGACCTTCGGCTTTCAGCTGTTCTTCGGTCTTGCCGACGCTGGCCAGCTCCGGTTTGGTGTAGATCACGCTGGGGATCAGGTCGTAATTGACCTCGCCGGCCTTGCCGACGATTTGCTCGATGCAGGCCATGGCTTCGTCTTCGGCCTTGTGGGCGAGCATCGGCCCAGACGTGACATCACCGATCACCCAGACGCCAGCGGCCTCGGTGCGGTGGCCCTTATTGGCGAGCATGCCGCGTTTGTCCGTGGCGAGACCGACGTTCTCCAGCCCCAGGCCTTGGGTATAAGGGCGCCGACCAATGGCCACCAACACGTAATCGGCTTCAAGCAACTCGGCGGTGCCACCCGCGGCCGGCTCGACGCTGAGCTGAACACCGCTCGCCGATGTCGTGGCGCTGGTGACTTTCGAGCTCAACTTGAAGCGGATGCCTTGCTTGCTCAATGAGCGCTGAAGGGTCTTGCCCGCTTCGCCATCCACACCGGGACAGATCCGGTCGAGAAATTCGACCACCGTCACCTGAGCCCCCAGGCGTCGCCATACCGAGCCCAGCTCCAGGCCGATCACCCCGGCGCCGATCACCACCAAGTGCTTCGGCACTTCGCTCAGCGACAGCGCGCCCGTGGAGTCGAGGATGCGTTTGTTATCGATGTCCACGCCGGGCAGGGGAGTGGGTTCGGAACCGGTGGCGATGACGATGTCCTTGGCCGTCAGCTGGGTCTTGCCACCCTGGCTGTCGGTCACCGTGACGCTGCCCGGCCCGTCGATGTGGCCCCAGCCCTTGATCCAGTCGACTTTGTTTTTGCGAAACAGAAACTCGATGCCTTTGGTCAGCCCGGTAACGCTTTCATCTTTCTGTTTCATCATTTGAGCAAGGTTGAGGACAGGTTTGACCTCAATCCCCAGGTTGGCAAATTCCGCCCCCATGGCCGCGTCGTAGAGTTCGGAGGCATGCAGCAGCGCCTTGGATGGCATGCAGCCGACATTCAGGCAGGTCCCGCCAAGAGTGGCGCGGCCTTCCACGCAGGCTGCTTTCAGACCCAGCTGGCCGGCGCGGATCGCTGCGTTATAACCGCCGGGGCCTGCGCCCAGAATCACGACGTCATAGGTGCTCATGGTGGTGGTACTCCTGATGAAAGAGGGCAGGATCGATAAACGTAGTCTCGGATAAAAATTACGAACGTAATATGTGCGTTTCGAGCCATTTCGGTCAAGGCTTCAGCTTGGCGACAGGTCCGGCGCTTTTAGATAGAGCGATTTACGACGAATATTTCACTACTTTCGTTATATCGTAACGAACTGTGATGTGAGCGATGGCTGGGGTGGTATGCAAGTCGATCTCGATGACGATAAGGCACAAATAGCAGCACTACCGCGCTTCCAGCAGGCGGTCGTTCAAGGACGTCGATTGCGGCAATTCGCGATCGGTTTGGCGGCCTTGGCTGGCGCAGGGTTGGTGCTGGCGTTTTTTGTCGGACTGTTTGCGCCGCAGTCGCTTTGGCCGGCGTTGCTGGTCAATCAGAGCGCCGGTTTGCTGGTGCTGGTCGCCGGCCTGCAATCGGCCTGGTGGGTAACGCAGTGGCGCGCACGGGCGATGAGTCCAGCATTGTCGGTGCCGGTGGTTGTCGCTGAGGAAGTCGTTGCCGCTGAAGGCTGGTACGAGCGGTTGCTGGACCGCATCAGCCAACGATGGTTGCGCTTGCTGGGGCAGATTGGTGCGCCGACGCTATGGTTGGCTGGCTGGGCGTTATTGATGTTGTACAGCATCGGGCAAGTCTGGAATCTGACCTTGCCGCCCGCCGCGCTGGGGTTGTCGGCCAGTGTCGGCGCCACGCTGGCGTTGCTGCTGGCTTTCGGTTTGCTGGTGCTGGAGCGGCAACTGGCGCAGGAAAACGTCGCCCAGTGGCCCGAAGCAGGGCCGTTGGCGCAGCTGACGCGGGTCGCGATTGTTTGCCTGGTGCTCAGCGCCCTGTGTTTGTTATTTGGCAGCGAAACGTCGGTCTGGCCGGTGCGTCTGGCGGTGCTGATCGGTGTGCTGCCGGGGCTGGTCGCCGTCGAGTTGCTGCTGCGGGCCGTGTTGTCGCTGTTCAGTCCTCGTCGTGAACAGCTGGAACCGGCCTTGCTGGCGCGAAGCTTCGTCGCCGACATGCTGCGTTGGCCGCCGCAACCTTTGCTCGCATTGCAGCACGAACTGCACAACCGCTTCGGTATCGACCTGCGGCAAATCTGGGCCTTTACCTACATGCGCCGGGCGTTTTTGCCGGTGCTGGCGGTGGTGGCTATCGTCGGTTGGTCGCTCACCGGTATTCACGAAATACCCCTGCAAGGGCGCGGTATCTACGAGCGTTTCGGCAAACCGGTGGAGGTGTTCGGTCCTGGTTTGCACGCCGGTTTGCCATGGCCGCTGGGTCGTGTGCTGAGCGTCGAGAACGGTGTGGTCCACGAGTTGGCCACCAGCGTCGGCGAAATGTCGGCACCGGTCGAGGCCGAACCAGCCGAAGGCCCGGCACCGGCGATTGCCAATCGCTTGTGGGACGCCAGCCATGTGAACGACAAATCCCAGGTCATCGCCAGTAGCCGCGCCGACAAACAGAGCTTCCAGATCGTCAATATGGACGTGCGCTTCGTCTATCGCATCGGCCTGAGCGATCAGGCGGCGCTGGCAGCAACGTACAACAGCGCCGATGTGCCAACGTTGATCCGCAGCACCGCCAGCCGGATTCTGGTGCACGATTTCGCCTCGCGAACCCTCGATGGTTTGCTCGGCGAGGACAGGGTAGGGCTGGCCGAAGAGATCGGCGGCGCCGTGCAGGCTGATCTGCAAAAACTCGATAGCGGTGTGGAAATTCTCGCCACGGTGGTCGAGGCCATCCACCCGCCTGCGGGGGCGGCTAATGCTTATCACGGCGTGCAAGCGGCGCAGATTGCTGCTCAGGCGTTGATCTCCCGCGAGCGCGGTGCCGCGGCGGAGGCGACTAACCAGGCGCAATTGCAGGCCAGCATCGCTCACGATCAAGCCACGGCCAGTGCTCATGAAATCAACTCGACCGCTCAGGCCGCCGACCTGAAATTTGCCGCCGAGCGAAAGGCTTTTTCCAGCGCCGGCCAGGCCTTCGTGCTGGAGCAATACCTCAGCCAGCTGACCCAAGGTTTGGCCAACGCCAGGCTGCTGGTTCTCGATCATCGTCTGGGCGGCAACAGCAATGCGCCGACCATCGACCTACGTACATTCACGCTGCCGGCTGACCCTGCGCCGCCGCGTAATACCGTTCAGCCAGGAGCCGTCCATTGAGCCAGCCGACGCCTACACACAATCGCGATCACGATGACCACGCTGGTCACGATCATGGCCATGGCGGGCATCACCACGGCCATCACCATCATCACCACGGTGATCCACACGAAGCTGGCCCTTTCCCGTGGCGGCGAATGGGATGGGCGGCGCTGCTGGTGGCGTTTGCCATTGCGGCGGCGAGCCTGGTGCAGGTGCGCTCGGGGGAGGCCACGGTCATCACTCGCTTCGGCAATCCATCGCGGGTGTTGCTGGAACCCGGTCTTGGCTGGCGCTTGCCGGCACCGTTCGAGGCGGCGATCCCGGTGGATCTGCGGCTGCGTACCACCTCCAGCGGTTTGCAGGATGTGGGCACGCGCGATGGTCTGCGCATCATCGTGCAAGCCTACGTGGCCTGGCAGGTGCAGGGTGATCCGGACAACGTGCAACGCTTTATGCGCGCCGTACAGAACCAGCCGGACGAAGCCGCGCGGCAGATCCGCACCTTTGTCGGCTCGGCGCTGGAAACCACCGCCAGCAGTTTTGATCTGGCCAATTTGGTGAACACCGATGCCAACCAAGTGCGCATCGCCGATTTTGAAGCGCAGCTGCGTCAGCAGATCGATCAGCAGTTGCTCACCACTTATGGCGTGCGAGTGCTGCAAGTCGGCATCGAGCGTTTGACCTTGCCGTCGGTGACGCTCACCGCGACTGTCGATCGTATGCGCGCCGAGCGTGAAACCATCGCCACTGAACGCACGGCCATCGGCAAGCGGGAAGCTGCGCAAATTCGCTCTGCGGCCGAGCGTGATGCGCGAATTGTGCAAGCCGATGCGACGGTGAAAGCTGCGGACATCGAAGCCCAATCCCGCGTCGAAGCCGCGCAGATTTACGGCCGTGCCTACGCCGGTTCGCCGCAGCTCTACAACTTGCTGCGCTCTCTCGACACCTTGGGCACTATCGTCACGCCAGGCACCAAACTGATTTTACGTACCGATGCCGCACCGTTCCGGGTGTTGGTTGACGGTCCGCCGACGCTCGATAGCAAGCCCGGGTTGCAGCCATGAATTTAAAAGTTCCACGTGGAACACATGAGTTGAGCAGCCCGTGGATTCAGGCCGGGCGCTTGGCTTTTCTGGCGCTGTACGCCGTGACCGTGCTGGCTGCGCTGGCGTGGGCATTCTCAAATGTGCGGCAAATCGACCCGCAAAATCGTGCCGTGGTGCTGCACTTTGGCGCACTGGATCGCATTCAAAATGCCGGTTTGCTGTTGGCATGGCCGCGCCCGTTCGAGCAGGTCATCTTGTTACCGGCAGCGGATCGGGTGATCGAACGTCGGGTGGAAAGTCTGCTGCGCTCGGATGCTGCATTGCAGGCCGATCGAGTCGCGAGTTTCGCCACGCCCCTCAGCGATGCGCTCGCCGGTTCCGGTTATCTGCTGACCGGTGATGCGGGCGTCGTGCAACTGGATGTGCGGGTGTTCTACAAAGTCACCGAGCCCTATGCCTTCGTTCTCCAAGGTGAACATGTGCTGCCGGCACTGGATCGGCTGGTGACCCGCAGTGCCTTGGCACTCACCGCTGCGCGAGACCTGGATACCATCCTGGTGGCTCGACCGGAACTGATCGGCGCCGACAATCAGGCCGCTGAGCGCCGCGAACGTCTACGCGGTGATCTGGTACGGGGCATCAATCAACGCTTGGCCGAACTGACGGCGACCGGGCAGGGGATGGGCATTGAAGTGGCGCGGGTCGATGTGCAATCGAGTCTGCCCGGCCCGGCGGTGAACGCGTTCAACGCGGTGTTAACCGCCAGCCAGCAGGCCGACAAAGCCGTGGCCAACGCGCGCACTGAAGCCGAGAAGCTGACTCAGTCCGCCAACGAACAAGCCGACCGCACGCTGCAAGTGGCTCACGCCCAAGCCAGCGAACGCCTGGCCAAAGCCTCTGCCGACACCGCCACAGTGCTGAGTTTGGCCAAGGCGCAACAGCAGGGCACTGACCCACAAATGCTGCTGCGTATTTACCGTGAGCGGATGCCGAAGATTCTCGGGCAGGCCGGCTCGGTGACTACGGTTGATCCGAAAGACGATTCCCGCCTGATCATTCAGGGAGCTGCGCAATGACTGCCCAAACCGCCGCCGCGCCGAGCATGTTGTCCTCGGTTGAACAACGTAGCGCCGCGCGCCAGTTGACCCTGGCCATGCTCGCGCTTGGGTTGCTTGCGCTGGGCCTGATCTGGCGCTGGTTGTCGCCGGAGCAGACCGGAGTCAGCCAATTGCTATTGGGTTTTGCCTCCTTGCTGGTCGCCGTGCCGGTCATGCGCTCGGCGTGGTACAGCCTGCGTTATCCGAGCCTGCACGGGATCACCGATCAACTGATCGCCCTGGCCATGCTCGGTGCCTGGGCCACAGGCGATCTGCTCACTGCGGCGTTGCTGCCGATCATCATGATCTTCGGCCACGTGCTGGAAGAGCGCAGCGTAATCGGTTCCCAGGAAGCGATTCATGCCCTCGGCAAACTGACCCGCAGCCACGCGCGCAAGATTCAGGCTGACGGTTCCGTCGTTGAAGTCGACAACGGCACCCTCAAGGCCGGTGACCTTGTGGAGGTGCGTGCCGGTGATCGAGTGCCGGCGGATGGCCGGGTGTTGTCCGGTCAGGCAAGCCTCGACACCGCATCGATTACCGGTGAGTCGGTGCCAATAGAAGCCGGCGTGGGCATGCCGGTGTTCGGCGGGGCGATCAATCTCGATGGCCTGCTGCGCATTGAAGTGACCCGCACCGGTAACGAATCGACCCTGGGTAAAGTCATTGCGCTGATGCAAAGTGCCGAACGTTCCAAGCCGCCGATCACCCGCTTGCTCGAACGCTACGCCGGAAGCTACATGGTGCTGGTGTTGCTGCTGGCCGCCGTGACCTGGTTTGTGACCAACGATGCGCAAGCGATGCTCGCGGTGTTGGTCGCAGCTTGCCCTTGCGCGCTGGTGTTGTCGGCACCGGCCACGGCGATTGCCGGGGTGGCGGTGGCGGCTCGGCACGGGATTCTGATTCGCAGCTCGGCGTTCCTCGAAGAGTTGGCTGACCTGACGTCGTTGGTGGTCGACAAGACCGGAACCCTGACATTCGGCACCTTGCGCCTGCAATCCATCGACAGTCCGCTGGAAGATCGCAGTCACGTACTGAAGCTCGCCGCCAGCCTCGGTTCCGCCAGCAGTCACCCGGTCAGCCGCGCCTTGGCCGGATTGGTCACTCAGGAACACTTTCTGCTGCTCTCTGACATTCATGAGCGTCAGGGGCTGGGTGTCGTGGCGATGACCGAACAGGGAGAAGCGGCCCTCGGTCGTCCGGAGCTGTTCGCACAATTGGGCATCGCCACATCAGCTGTGCCCGAACACGACGGCCCGATTGCCGGGCTGGCACTCAACGGTGAATTTCTCGCCTGGCTGTTGCTCGCTGACAGTATCAAACCCGAGGCCCGGTTTGCCCTGAGTGAGTTGCGTGAACTGGGTTTGGGTCGTCAGTTGTTGCTCACCGGGGATCGGCAAAGCGTTGCGCATACGCTGGCCCGGAATGTGGGCATCAGCGATGTCGAAGCCCAGGCCTTACCCGAGGACAAACTCAATCGTGTGCTGAAAGAAATCGGCAGCGGGTTCCGGCCGATGGTGGTGGGAGACGGCATCAACGATTCCCTGGCGCTCAAGGCCGGTGTGGTCGGCGTGGCGATGGGCGCAGGCGGTGCGGACATCGCGCTGGCTTCGGCCGATATCGTACTGATCGGCAGCGACCTGCGCCGGCTCGGGACCTGTGTGCGCTTGAGTCGCCAATGCCGCCAGACCTTGCAGGTCAATGTGATTATCGGGTTGGGCTGGACCCTGGCCATCGTCGCGTTCGCCGCATTCGGCTGGCTCGGCGTGGCAGGGGCGATGATTGCCGCGCTGTTACACAACTTGAGCACGTTATTAGTGCTCGGGAATGCCGGGCGTTTGCTACGCTTTCAGGAACCCCTACTCAAGCTTAAGGATGAGGTGTGAGCGTCTACAACTTTTCAGAACTGTGTACCGGATTTGTAGTCATCTAGGGTAAGGCGGTCATTTTCAACGATCGTCCGTTGGATGGTTTCAGTGTTGCAGGCAATACCGGGAATAGAAAAAGGCTATTAATTCGATAGCCTGCTATTTTTCAAGGATGGTCTACCCTCAGATTTGACGTCTGAAACAAGGGGGACTTTTCATGCTCGCGCAACTTCCACCGGCCTTACAGAATCTGCAATTACCGCTTCGCTTGCGACTCTGGGACGGCCATGAGTTCAATCTGGGGCCGACGCCCAGCGTCACCATTGTGGTCAAGGACCCACACATGGTTACCCAGTTCACCCATCCCAGCCTCGACGCGTTGGGGGCGGCGTTTGTCGAAGGCAAGCTGGAGCTGGAAGGCTCTATCAGCGATGTGATTCGTGTCTGCGATGAGTGGAGTCAGGCGCTGATCAACGAAGATCAAGATGCACAACCGGTGCGCACGGTTCATGACAAAGAAACCGATGCCAAAGCCATCTCCTACCACTACGACCTTTCCAACGCGTTTTACCAACTGTGGCTCGACAGCGACATGGCATATTCCTGCGCCTACTTCGAGACCGGCAGTGAAACCCTTGAGCAAGCCCAACAAGCCAAGTTTCGCCACCTGTGCCGCAAGTTGCGCTTGCAACCAGGCGAGTATCTGCTGGATGTCGGTTGCGGCTGGGGAGGGTTGGCGCGGTATGCCGCTCGTGAGTTCGGCGCGAAGGTATTCGGGATCACGCTCAGTAAGGAACAATTGGAACTGGCCCGTGAACGGGTGAAAGCCGAAGGCCTGGAGGATCAGATCGAACTGCAACTGCTCGACTACCGCGATTTGCCTCAGGACGGACGCTTCGACAAGGTGGTCAGCGTCGGCATGTTCGAACACGTTGGCCACGCGAACCTGTCCGAGTACTGCAAAACCTTGTTCGGCGCGGTGAAAGAGGGTGGCCTGGTGATGAACCACGGGATCACCGCCAAGCACACCGATGGTCGTCCGGTTGGGCGCGGCGCTGGTGAATTCATTGAGAAGTACGTGTTCCCCAACGGCGAGCTGCCGCATCTGTCGATGATCTCGGCCGAGATCAGCGAAGCGGGGCTGGAAATCGTCGATGTCGAGAGCCTGCGCCTGCATTACGCGCGAACCCTGGACCACTGGAGCGAACGCCTGGAAGACAATCTGGAAGCCGCCAGCAAACTGGTGCCAGAACAGGCTTTACGGATCTGGCGGTTGTACCTGGCAGGGTGCGCCTATGCCTTTGCCAGAGGCTGGATCAACCTGCATCAAATTCTCGCGGTGAAAGCCCATCCCGATGGCAGCCATGAACTGCCCTGGACCCGCGACGACATTTACAACCCTTAAAGAATCGGTGAAATAAGCCGGGCGATCCGCATGCCGATCTGTTGCAGACGGTGGGTCTCCCGGCTTTCTTCTTTGGCGATTTCGTGAGCCTGGGCGAAGTCATCGTTGAGCATCTGTTCCACTTCGGCAGCAAACGGACTGTCGACCGTCAGCAACATCACTTCGAAATTCAGCCGGAACGAACGGTTGTCCATGTTGGCGCTGCCAATGGCGCTGATTTCGCTGTCGATCAGCACCACTTTCTGATGCATGAACCCCGGCTGGTAACGGAACAAGCGTACGCCAGCACGTACTGCTTCGAAGGCGTAAAGGCTGGACGCGGCGTAGACGATCCGGTGATCCGCCCGCGACGGCAACAAAATCCGTACATCCACACCACGCAATACTGCCAGTCGTAACGCGGCGAACACCGCTTCGTCGGGGATGAAGTAAGGGGTGGTGATCCACACCCGTTCCGTTGCCGCATGGATGGCTTCGACGAAGAATAGCGAACAGGTTTCGTAGGAATCCGCCGGGCCGGTGGCCAGCAATTGGCAGAGCACGCCGTGATCTGGATAAACCTCCGGCAGGATCAACGGCGGCAGCGAACGGGCCGCCCAGAACCAGTCTTCGGCAAAGGACTCCTGCATGCAGGCCACCACCGGCCCGCGCACTTGCACGTGGGTGTCGCGCCATGGTGCCAGGGGCGGTTTTTCGCCCATGTATTCGTCGCCGACGTTGAGCCCGCCGACAAAACCGACAATCCCGTCGACCACGACGATCTTGCGGTGGTTGCGGAAATTGACCTGAAAGCGGTTGAGCCAGCCGCTGCGGGTGGCGAAGGCTTTGACCTCGATACCGGCATCGCGCAACGGTTGCACGTAACTGTGGGGCAGGGAGTGGCTGCCGATGCGGTCGTAGAGCAAGTAAATCGCCACGCCTTCGGCAGCTTTCTTGGTCAGCAAGGTGTGCAGGCGTTGGCCGAGGCGGTCATCGTGGATGATGAAGAACTGGATCAGCACCGCTTGCCGGGCGTTACTGATGGCGTCGAAAATCGCATCGAAGGTGGCTTGGCCATCAATCAATAGGTGTACTTCGTTATTCGCCAGACACGGCATGCGCCCCAGTTTCGGCATGGCCCTCAAAGACGCGTAGGCGCTGGAGGCACGAGCAGCCAGTGCCTCTTCTACCCAGGGGCGCCAGTTCAGCTCGGAGATGGCCTTGCGCATTTCCTCGTTGGCTTGCCGCCGGGCCTTGATATAGCCATCGAAGGTGCTGCGGCCGAAGACCAGATAAGGGATAAGCGTGAGGTAGGGAATGAACAGCAGTGACAGAGCCCAGGCGATCGAGCCCTGAGCGGTCCGAACGGTCAATACGGCATGGATGGCGGCAATCGAACCCAGCGTGTGCAGGATTGCGATCAGATAACCGAAAACATGCGGTCCAAAATAATCCATGGGGCAGCCTTGCTCCTGAAGATTCAATGCTTAACAGACCATGTTCCGGGCAGAATGTCGCTATTTAATTGGCCCATGAACCGAAGCCCGTGGCTGACGTCTAACGGCCACTAATGATCAGGAGTTACTCGATGAACGTTCGTCTGCTGGGTTTGGCCATTGCGTTTGGTTTGACACTTCCTGTGGCTGCTCAGGCGCAGATGTTGCAGCCGGGCTTGTGGGAAATGACTTCAAGCAACATGAAGGTCGATGACCAGAACCTGCCCGATTTGCAACTGATCCTCGGCCAGATACAGAGTCAGATGACCCCTGAACAGCGCGCGCAGCTGGAGAAGCAGGGCATCACTATGGGCGGCAAAGGGATTCGGGCGTGCCTGACGCCTGAGCAGGTGAAGACCGACAACATTCCACTGACGGACCCACAATCGGGCTGTAAGCAGCAAATCACCGAACGTACCGGCAACCAATGGAAATTCCGTTTCAGCTGTCCGAAAGCGCAAGGTGCGGGTGTCGCCACATTCCTCAGCGATCGTGAATTCACCACCAAGGTCAACGGCACGTTCAACGCCACTGGCATTCAGCAGAAGGGTAGCCTCGATACTCGCGCTGTGTGGTTGGGGCAGGATTGCGGGACCGTTAAACCACGGGCCTAAACGCTTCGCGGGCAAGCCCGCTCCCACAAGGTCATACGCGATCCCTGTGGGAGCGGGCTTGCCCGCGATGACGTCCGTTTAGTCACCTTGAATCTTGGGCGGATTCAACAATTCACACACCGCCTCAATCCCTTTCTCCCCGAAATCCTCTCCACTGCCGCTGCGCATGCTGACAAACCCGCCTTCCTTTTCCTTCTCTCCCACTACCAGCAGATACGGCACTTTCTGGCTGTGCTGGCGAATCTTGTGGCTGATTTTCTCGTTACGCAGGTCCGAGTTGGCCCGCAGTTCGCGGCGGCGCAGTGCCTGGGTTACTGAGTGCGCATAAGCGGTCTGACGTTCATCGATGTTCACGACCATCACCTGCGGCGGCGCTCGCCAGGTGTCCAGCTCCTGTTGGCTGGACCAGCACGTGCCGTAGATCCGTTGCTGCGACGTGCCGCTGATATGGTCCAGAGTGAATGCTTGCAATACCTTGGTGGTGGGAACATGCGGGCCTGCTGCGAAACTTTCAAAATCCCCCAAGCGATACAGCGATAACCGTTCAGTTGACGTCGCCTGGGGAGCTGGTTCCCGGCGGATCGAATGGTTGGTCGCCGCCAGTGCATGCATGCGCGCTTCGATAACTGGCAGCTCGGCCAGAGTTAAAGAGCGCTGGAAAGCAAACTCATAAAAGAAACCGTCACCTAGCGACGATCCGGTCCGCAATTGCGCGTGCGGAAAAAGCTGTTTGACGGCCATGGCCAACATCAGCGCACAGGACCGGCGAAGGATTTCCAGGCCATCGGGCTCCTGAGGCGTGACGATACTGACTCGGGCATCGCCCTTGATCAGGAATCCACAATCCATCAACACGCCGTCGACCCGCCCGGCCACCGCCGCGTTGGCCAACCCGAGACTGATACTCGCAGCGACCTCATACACAGACAGCGGCTGATCGTACTCACGCAATGAACCATCGGGCAGGGTGATGTGGATCATGATCGTGTTCTCGAATGTTTTCGATAACGCGCTAGCGCATAAACCGTAGGGCTAAACCCTGGCAGCTGTCATTAAGACGTTGGTCGTGCCAGGCAATTTGCCCCGACACGAGCGTAGTGGTGACGCTGTGGCGAAAACAGTGGTGGGTGAAGGGCGTCCAGCCACATTGCGAAAGGATCGGCTGCCGGGAAACCGCAACGCCACCGGGCTCGGGTTTAATCAATACCAGATCTGCCCAATAGCCTTCGCGCAGGTAGCCGCGGTCGGGGATGGCAAACAAATCGGCGACCCGGTGACTGGTCTTGGCCACGAGGGTGGTGATCGGCAATATCTCATCGGACACCAGCTCCAGCAACGCGGGCAGGGCGTGTTGCACCAACGGCAAACCGGACGGCGCCTGGCTGTAGGGCCGCTGCTTTTCGGCCCAGGTATGAGGCGCGTGATCGCTGCCGATCACGTCCAGTCGATTGCTCAACAATGCTTTGCGCAAAGCATCGCGGTCGGCCTGAGTCTTGATCGCCGGGTTGCACTTGATCAGGTTGCCAAGGCTCGGGTAGTCGCGATCATCGAACAGCAAGTGGTGCAGGCAGACTTCGGCGGTGATGCGCTTCTGTGCCAGCGGCTGGTCTTCGAACAGCGCCAGTTCGCGGGCCGTGCTCAAGTGTAAAACGTGAAGTCGGGTGCCGTGTTGCCTGGCCAGATCAACGGCCATTGAGGAGGAGCGAAAGCACGCTTCGGCGTTGCGGATCAGCGGGTGAGCGGCGGGTGGAAGGTGCTCGCCGAACAGCTCTCGCAGGTTTGCGGCATTGGCTTCGATGCTGGGTGTGTGTTCGCAGTGAGCCAACAAAATGGTCGGCACCTCGGCGAAGAGCCGCTCGAGAATCCGTGGATCGTCCACCAGCATGTTGCCGGTGGAGGCGCCCATGAACACTTTGACTCCGGCCACCTCACAAGGATTGAGCGCGGCGACGGTATCGAGATTGTTGTTGCTCACGCCGAAATGAAAACCGTAATTGGCCACTGAGCTGGTCGCCGCTCGACGCTTCTTGTCGGCCAGCGCGGCGAGGGTCAGGGTGGCCGGGGAGGTGTTGGGCATGTCCATGAAGCTGGTGATGCCGCCGGCAACTGCCGCCCTGGATTCGGTATGGAAGCTGCCCTTGTCCGGCGCTCCGGGATCGCGGAAATGCACCTGGTCATCGATCATGCCCGGTAGCAGCCATTGGCCGTTGGCGTCGATTTCCACGGCGGCCGTTTCACCTTCGATGCTGCTGGCGATCTTGACGATGCGACCGTGGCTCACCAACAGATCGCCGTCGAATTCACGACCTTCATTGACCAGCCGGGCGTTGCGAATCAACACGCTGCTCATGGTCAGAATTCGTTTTGCAGGGCTTGTAGCCCCGCACCAGATCAACGTTGGTGCGCGCCACATCCTCGGAAAACTCCGAGGCACTGACGCTCACCGGTGGGAACTGCGACAGGTCAGTGTTGGGGCCGATGCGCGTGGTGGAGGGCACGTAGAAGTCTTCAGGCAAGTCACGACCATCGACCACCGAGTTGTGCCGCACCACGCAACCGTCGCCCACCGCGCAGTTGAACAGCACGCTGTTGAACCCGATGAATACGCGATTACCAACGGTGCAGGGGCCATGCACGATGGAACGGTGGGCGATAGAGCTGAACTCGCCGATGGTCACCGCCGCCCCCGACTTGGAGTGGATCACCACGCCGTCCTGGATGTTCGAATTGGCGCCGATGGTGATCGCTTCCATCTCGCCCGAGTCGTCCACTTCATCGGCGCGAATCACCGCATAAGGACCGACGAACACGTTCTCGCCGATCAACACTTTGCCGCAGATGATGGCGGTTTTATCCACGTACGCCGACTCGGCAATCAACGGCAGATCGCCTGAAGGATTCTTGCGGATCATGGCTTGCTCAACGCGTTGTACAGGGTGTTGAGGTTGTATTCGAACAACCCGGCGAACGTGCTGGCCGGGCCGGTCGCCGCGAGGGCATCGGAGTACAGCGTCCCGCCGATATGCGCGCCGCTTTCATCGGCGATTTGCTTGAGCAGGCGTGCGTCCTTGATGTTTTCCATGAACACCGCTTTGACTTTGGCCTGACGGATCTGGGTGATCAGCGCAGCGACTTCGGCGGCCGACGGTTCACGTTCGGTAGACAGTCCTTGAGGTGCCATGAAGTCGATGCCGTACGCCTGACCGAGATAGCCGAAGGCGTCATGGGAGGTCACGATTTTGCGATTACCCTGCGGCAGCGAACCGAGCTTGGCTTTGGCCTCGGCGAGCAAGGCGTAGATCTTTTTCAGATAGGCCTGGCTGTTGTGTTCGTAGTCGGCTTTGTTGGCAGGGTCGGCGGCAATCAGCGCTTTGGTGATGTTGCTGATGTACAGCTCGGTGTTCGCCAGGTTGTGCCAGGCGTGTGGGTCGGGAATGGTTTCGCCGTCTTCATCCAGCGAGCGTGGAATGACACCGTGGCTGGCACTGATGACCGCAGCTTTGGTCTCGGTGCTGGTCACCAGACGGTCCAGCCATGGCTCGAAACCTAGCCCGTTCTTGATGATCAATCTGGCCTTGAGCAATGCTTTGGCATCGTCCGGGGTCGGCTCGTAGGTATGGGCATCGGCGTCCGGCCCGACCATGTTGGTGATCTGGATATGGTCGCCGCCGACCTGATGGGTCATGTCGGCGAGGATGCTGAAGCTGGTGACTACCTGGAGTTTTTCCGCGGCAGACAGCGACATCGAAAGCATCAGACTGAACAGCACGAGTAAAGCGCGCATCGGGTTACACCTCATTGGGATGTGAGCAAAGGCGGGCGGCGCAGCAAACCGTGCACCGGACCGAACACCACGGACAGCAGATACAAAGCGCCAGCCACCAGCACAATCGCCGGGCCGCTGGGTAGCGAGTAGTAAAACGACAGCAACAAGCCGAACCAGACCGAGAGGCAGCCGAGCAGCGTGGCGATGACCATCAGTACCGGCAAGCGACGACTCCAGAAGCGAGAAGCTGCGGCCGGCAGCATCATCAAACCGACCACCATCAGGGCGCCGATGGCCTGGAAACCGATCACCAGGTTCAGCACCACCAGCGTCAGAAATACCCCATGAGCCAGTGGCCCGAGGCGGCTGACGGTTTGCAGAAATAGCGGGTCGAGGGTGTCCAGCAACAGGGGTTTGTAGATGAGGGCCATGGCGATCAGGCTGAAGCCCGAGACCCAAATCATGCCGGTCAAAGTCGGCCCGTCGACCGCGAGCGCCGAGCCAAACAATAGGTGCAACAGGTCCAGTCGCTTGCCGGCAATGCCGAGGATCAGCACGCCGCTGGCCAGCGATATCGGGTAGATCGCGGCCAGGCTCGCGTCTTCCCGCAGGCCGGTGCGGCGGGTGATCCAGGCCGCCAGTCCGGCCATGCTCAGACCAGCACCGAGGCCACCGATGGTCAACGCGGGCAAACTCAAACCGGCGAACCAGAAGCCCAATGCGGCGCCCGGCAAGATGCCGTGAGCCACCGCGTCGCCGATCAGGCTCATGCGCCGTAGAATCAAAAACACCCCAAGCGGAGCGGTGCTGCACGCCAGAACGAGACCACCAAGCAATGCCCGGCGCATGAATGCGAATTCGTGGAACGGTTGCCAAAGCTGAGCGGCAGCGATCATCAAGCCACCTGCGTCTGGGGTTGTTGGCGAATCAGATCGGTACTGGGGCCGAGGACGCAGCCGCTGCTTTTGATCAATAGGGCTTGTGGGATGTGTTGGCGCACGGCGGCCAGGTCATGACACACCACCACCAGCGTTCGACCTTCGGCATGCCAGGCATGGATGTGTTTCCAGAGCAGCGCCTGGCCGAGTTCGTCGAGTGCGGCGTGGGGTTCGTCGAGCAGCAGCAAGGGGGCTTCGGCGAGACTCAACCGGGCGAGCAGGGCACGCTGCAATTCGCCCCCGGAGAGAGCCATCAATGGGCGATGTTCCAGGCCACTCAGGCACCAGTCTTCCAGCGCAGACTTGAGGCGTTGGCTGCGAATTTCCGGAGTTTGCTTGCTGCCCCAGAAACCTGCGGCCACCAACTCTTGCAGGCTGATGGGGAACTGCCGATCCAGATGTTGTTGCTGAGGCAGGAACGAAAGGCCGCCTTTGCGTGGAACATCAATGATGACTTTTCCAGCCAGTGGCTTTTGCAGACCGGCGATGACTTTCAGCAGGCTGGTTTTACCCGAACCGTTGGCACCGATGACAGCGGTCAGACTTCCTTTGGGCAACTGGAAATCCACCGACGGAGTGAGCGGTTGACCGGGTGCGCCCCAGCGCAAGGCTTGGCATTGGATCATGCGGCCTCCCAATTCCAGCGACTTTCGGCGACAGCATCGTGGGCATGAAGACTTTCGGCGTGAACGACTCGCACGTGAAAGGCGTTGATTCCGGCGGAGCGTTTCAGGGCCAGGTTCAAGCGTCGAGCGGCGTCTTCGCAGAACATCAGGTTCTGTCCATTGGCGAGGGCGAAGGCTTGTTCATCGGCGCGTTTCACGGCGGTTTGCACTGCGGTGCCGAGGGCTGCTTCCGCATCGTTGATCGCGGCGATCAACGGCAGGTCATCCAGATAATCGACCAGACGCAACTGCAATCGCGCATTGCTGCGTTGGCTATGCGGCGTGGCGACGATGCCTTTCGTGGAACCGAGCCAAACCAGAACGTCGGCGTGTTGCAGCGACTTGTTGGCAAAGTCATCCACGAATTGTTGTTGAATCAACTGCCGCGAAAGTGCCGCTGAGCACGGGCAGGTTGAGGAATAAGGAACATCGATTTTTAGTTCCACGTGGAACATCGCGTTTTTCAAACTGGCTTCGATGCTCACCGGATAAGTTTTCCAGCCGGCCAGTGGACTGACGAGCGCAGGTCTTTTGAGCAATAGATCGGTGTGAATTTTTAGGTAAGCGTTGCGGGAAAGTCCTTCATGGGTTTCGAGAAAATTTTGCAAGACTCGCCGCAATAACGCGGGCGAAAGGTTTTCCTGCTCAAGCATTTCCAACGCCAGATACAGCCGCGACATATGGATGCCGCGCGCCTCTCCATCGTCGAGGCTAACGCCAGCGTCGGCCTTTGCGCTCAGTCGCTGGCCATCGAATAAAACAGGAAGAGCAATGCCGCACATGCCCACCCAATCGAGTGGCAGGGCTTGGCGTGAGGCCTGCGCGGCGATATCCGGCAGAGTCAGCGCATTCATGAGCAGGTCCATCGTGGGAGTTGATTTGGCATGTTATATTATAACAATCAAATCGACGATGCCTTTTTCGTGAGCAGGCTTTCACCATGCACAGACGTCACTTGCTCAACCTGATTCTGGCCAGCGCGGCCTTCGCTTTACCCTTTGGTGTGTCGGCCACGCAAATTCGCAATGCACGACTGTGGCGTTCGGACGACAAGCTGCGACTGGTGTTCGATCTGAGCGGGCCGGTGCAATACAAGACGTTTTCCCTGAGCGCTCCGCAGCGGCTGATCATTGATCTGAGTGGCGCCAATCTCAGTGGCGATTTCAGTCAGTTAGCACTCAGCAATACGGTGATTCGCTCAATCCGCTCCGGACATTTCGGTCGGGGCGATACGCGGATTGTCCTCGACCTCAGCGGCCCGGTGCAGCTCAACAGTTTCCTGCTGCCGCCCCAGGACGGGCAGGGGCACCGATTGGTGCTCGATCTGAAGACCGCCGCGCCGCTACAGATTGCGGCGGTGCCGTCGGAAAAACCTGAACCCGTCCCCGCCAAGGCTCACCCCAAGCGCGACATCATCGTGGTGGTCGACCCGGGTCACGGTGGCAAAGACCCGGGCGCGGTCGGTGCCAAAGGTGAGCGGGAAAAAGACGTGGTGCTGTCGATCGCCCAATTGCTGGCCAAGCGGCTGAAGCGCGAGAAGGGCTTCGACGTGAAACTGGTGCGCAACGACGACTTCTTCGTCCCGCTGCGTAAACGCGTGGAGATCGCCCGCAAGCACAATGCCGACATGTTCATCTCGGTTCATGCGGATGCGGCGCCGCGTCTCACCGCTTCAGGTGCGTCGGTGTACTGCCTGTCCGAAGGCGGCGCGACCTCGGCCACGGCGCGTTTCATGGCGCAACGGGAGAACGGTGCAGACCTGCTGGGTGCCACCAGCCTGCTCAATCTCAAGGATAAGGATCCGATGCTCGCCGGGGTGATTCTCGACATGTCGATGAATGCCACCATCGCCGCCAGCTTGCAACTGGGCAGTACGGTGCTTGGCAGCCTGGCAGGCATCACCACACTGCATCAGAAGCGCGTGGAACAAGCGGGATTCGCTGTATTGAAGTCTCCGGATGTGCCGTCGATTCTGGTGGAAACCGGCTTCATCTCAAACCCCCGCGACAGCCAGCGACTGGTGACTGCCCGTCATCAACAAGCCGTGGCGGATGGTTTGTTCGAAGGTTTGCAGCGCTATTTTCAGAAGAACCCACCGGTGAACAGCTACATCGCCTGGCAACAGGAACAGAAGAAGATGCAGGCCTAGCAGCCGGTCATCCGGCTACACGTGAACTTGCCGCTGCTGCCGCCGGAACTGGAAAACCGATTGATGGTTGTCCAGCCAACCCGGCGGTTGTAACCGACCCAGGCTTCACCATCGGATGCGATGCCCGTGAAGAATGTCAGTTGCCCGTAGCGGCTGTTGGTTTGTGCCCATTGGCGTTTGCCGGCTACTTCGAAGCCGCGCAGATAGATCGTGCTACCGACAGTGTTAACGCTGTAGGCATTGCCGTCGGCATCTACGCAGGCCAGCAGATTGGCGCTGCGGGTGCAGTTGGCCAGACTCGGGATTTGTCCCCAGGCATCGACCGCAATCAGCAGCGAAAGGCTCAATAGCGAGAGTTTCAGGGCGTTTCCCATGGCATTTCTCAAAAGGGCGGACGGTTTAAAGCATCGTGCCCTTTGTCGTGAGTAACAAGAGGGGAGTGGCTTATTTGCATTGTTATACTATAACATAAAAATACACCCGCTCTGATGATTCACCGCCATGACTGAACAAGAACTCCTCGCTCAACCCGCCGCCGATTACATGAACGACGCCCAGCAAGGTTTCTTTCGCGAGCTGTTGCTGGCTCAGCGCAGCGAGCTGCAGGAGCGCATTGCCGGCGAGTTCGACGCGTTACGCGAGCAGGAACCCCACAGCGATCCCGCCGATATCGGCAGCGCCGAAGAACAGCGCCAGTGGCAACTGCGCCTGCTGGAGCGGGAAAAGAAGCTCCTGGACAAGATTGACGAAGCCCTCGAGCACGTGGCTCGCGGCGAGTACGGCTGGTGCCGCGAAACCGGTGAGCCGATTGGTCTCAAGCGCCTGCTGCTGCGACCCACCGCCACTTTGTGTATTGAAGCCAAAGAACGTGAAGAGCTGCGCGAACGCCATCAACGGGCGATTTGACCGGCCACATCCTGATGAGGAATACCTGATGCCCAATCGTCTCCCCGTGACCGTCCTGTCGGGCTTTCTCGGTGCCGGAAAAAGTACACTTCTTAATTACGTACTACGTAATCGCGAAAATTTGCGTGTCGCGGTGATCGTCAATGACATGAGTGAGATCAACATTGATGGCAGCGAAGTTCAGCGCGATGTCAGCTTGAATCGTGCCGAAGAAAAACTCGTGGAAATGAGTAACGGCTGCATCTGCTGCACCTTGAGGGAAGATTTGCTCGAAGAAGTCAGCAAACTCGCCAGAGACGGTCGTTTCGATTACCTGCTGATCGAGTCCACGGGGATTTCCGAGCCTTTGCCCGTAGCGGAAACTTTTACGTTTCGCGATGAAGAAGGGCAGAGCCTGGCGGACATAGCGCGGCTAGACACCATGGTTACCGTGGTCGACGGCATGAACTTCCTGCTCGACTATCAAGCCGCCGAAAGCCTCGCTTCCCGTGGCGAAACCCTGGGCGAGGAGGACGAACGCTCGATCACTGACCTGTTGATCGAGCAGATCGAATTCGCCGACGTGATCCTGATCAGCAAGATCGATTTGATCGGCAGTAACGAGCGCCAAGAGTTGATCGCGATCCTTGAACGGCTCAATTCCCAGGCGGAAATCATTCCGATGGTCATGGGCGAAGTGCCGCTCAAGAAAATCCTCAACACCGGGCGCTTCGACTTCGAAAAAGCCGCTCAGGCGCCGGGATGGTTGCAGGAATTGCGCGGTGAACACGTGCCGGAAACCGAGGAGTACGGTATCGCCTCCACGGCCTATCGGGCGCGGCGACCGTTTCATCCACAACGCTTCTTCAGCTTCATCGATCGTCCGTGGGTGAACGGCAAATTGCTGCGCTCCAAGGGCTATTTCTGGCTGGCCAGCAAACACAGGGATGCTGGCAGCTGGTCCCAGGCCGGCGGCTTGATGCGCCACGGTTTTGCCGGGCGCTGGTGGCGTTTCGTGCCGAAAAACCAGTGGCCGCAAGACGAAGAAAGCACCGCCGGGATCATGGAAAACTGGACGGCCGCCACCGGTGATTGCCGCCAGGAACTGGTGTTTATCGGCCAGAACATCGACTTTGCGCAACTCGCCGCCGAACTCGATAACTGCCTGCTGACGGATGCTGAAATGGCCTTGGGCGTCGAGGGCTGGCAGTTACTGCCCGATCCGTTCGGTCCTTGGCACGAAGAGGCGGCCGCCTGATGTTGGCGCCCAGTCTGAAGCTGCGACCGGTCATTCGTCAGGTTCAAGGTGATACGCCCAAAGCGCTGACCGGAATTCTGGACGACGGCGTGAACCTCGCCCTCTGGCAACGCCAACTCCCGGCGCACATTGCCGATTTCGGTCGTTTGTTGTTGTCCCTGAACGAGCCGCTGGCCGAGTCACTGTCCCTGGAAATGCCCGGCGATGACGCCGAACCCAATCTCCACGGTTTAGCCTCAGGCTTCAGCGACCTTGAGGGCTACGAAGGCTTTATCGCCGATATTTCCTGGCTGGTCAGCGCTTTCGCTTGCCTGTTGGGCGCCCAGCGTATCGGCCTGCGCCTGCGGGTTCTGGACACAGCCATGTGCCCGCGTTTCCACGTCGATCACGTGCCCGTGCGGTTGATCACCACCTACGCAGGTATCGGCAGCCAATGGCTGAAAGAAGGGGCGATGGATCGCTGGCAATTAGGTAAACCTGACGCCGAACCGCAGGACGAGTCGCTGATCCAGCAAATCACCAGCGGCGAAGTGGCGTTGCTTAAAGGGGAGAAGTGGCACGGCAACGAAGGCTTCGGTTTGATCCACCGTTCGCCGCAACCAGCGCCGGGAGAGCGTCGTTTGATCCTGACCCTTGACTGGCTGAGCTAGCCGCTCAAGGTTTGAGCCAGGTTCCCTGGCTCTGGGCTTCGCAAAACGGCTTCAAATACGCCGCATCGGTGGCCACGCCGTAATAGTGAATATCCTGCCGGTAGGGCATATTGGCGACTTGAGCGTTGCTGCACACCCCGAACGCGCCGGTAGGGCATTGGTCGACGTACTGCACTTCGACTTTCTGCCCGGGCAGATTCGGCTGGCAGAATCCGTCGGCGAACAGTTTTTCCGGGATGTTGCGGTTTTGCTGGCAGACCTTCACGTCGAGCCGCTCAGCCGTGCTGTGCACCACGCAGGCCTGAGCCAGCGCTTCGCCCGACGTGAGCGCCAGAAGCAACGACAATCCCATCAACCTCTTTACCTCCTCAGAAAACCTCGACCATGTTGCAGAACATTCCCACCCACGTCATTGCCGGCCCGCTAGGCGCTGGCAAGACCAGCCTGATCAAGCACCTGCTGGCGCAACGGCCCGTGGGTGAGCGCTGGGCAGTGTTGATCAACGAGTTCGGCCAGATCGGTCTGGATGCCGCGCTGTTGACCCAGGATGCCGATGGTATCGCACTGGGGGAAGTGGCCGGGGGCTGTTTGTGTTGCGTCAATGGTGCACCGTTTCAGATCGGCCTCGGGCGGTTGCTGCGCAAGGCACGACCGGATCGACTGTTCATCGAACCCTCCGGGCTAGGGCATCCGGCGCAGTTACTCCGGCAATTGAGTGAGGCGCCGTGGCAAGGCGTCCTGGCGGTGCAGCCGTGCGTGCTGGTGCTGGATGCCCAGGCGCTCGCGGCCGGAAAACCGCTGCCTGCGGCGCAACAGCAAGCCTTGGACAGTGCCGGGTTGCTGTTGCTGAACAAGGCAGAAGGCCTCGACGACAGTGATCGCCAGCGAATCGCCGCACAGTTGCCGACGCGTCCCTTGTACTGGACGCAGCAAGCCGTTTTGCCATTGAGTGAGTTGCCGGGGCTCGGGGCTCAGGCTGTCGGGGGTGTGGATAACTTTGTCATGCCCAAGGGATTGGCGCAGATGCCGGCCATCTGGACCGACCCCACGCTGCCGATTTGCTTGAGTCAGGCGCAAGAGGGTGGCTGGAGTGTTGGATGGCGGTGGCATCCGAGTCAGGTATTTGATGCCGTATTGATCGGGGAGTGGCTTGAGCGCCTTGAATGGCGGCGGGCGAAATTGGTTATCCACAGCGTTGAGGGTTGGGTGTCGGCCAATGCGCTGGATAACTCGTTACTGGATTGGCAACCCAGCGAATGGCGTCGGGATTCGCGTATTGAGCTGATTTTCAGTGAGCAGCAGGCTGTTGAAGAGCTGCAGGAGGGGCTGGTGGGGTGCAGGGTTCAAGCGAACTAGCTGATTTTTCACCGCCTGAGAAGGCCTATTCGCGAGCAAGCCCGCTCCCACAGAGGGACTGTGATGTGCACACAAGTTGTGCAGCACAACAGATCAAATGTGGGAGCGGGCTTGCTCGCGAATGGATTTAACTGACAACAACTACCTTCAAGGCCGCCACTTGGTGTGTTCTTGCCGCCACTGACTCAGTTCAATCACCTCGGCTCTGGGCTTCGCGATATCGACCACCGGCGGAGTGTCGTCGAACGGCATCGGGTAGGGCGCAAGCTCGATCTGTGCGCTGTGGGCGCCGAACTGGGTGATGGTGCCGGTGTGGCGGGTTTCGCCGGTCACGGTGAATTCGAAGTTATACACACGGGCCAGGCGCCGACGGCCGTTGGCGTCTTTAATGAAAGCGATCTTCTTCAAGGCTACGTTGCCGTCCAGCAGCTCGATCCGAAGCTTGGCGCAATGCTGCATGACCCGCTCCAGCGCACGTTCGCGCAAGCCGTGGTTGTGCCACAACCACGCGCCACCGGTGGCGAGCAGCATCAGCACGAAGATATTTCCGAGGGTCAGCATCAACAGGGTGCTCCAACAAGATAGTGCCAGCTTAACTGCGTCGCCGGTCTGTCGTACAGGCTGCGTTTAGTCGCATACTGCGCGGCTCGAATTTCAATCGTTTGACGGAAAACTCACCGCATGAAACGTACGCCCCATGTGCTCGCCATCCAGTCCCACGTGGTGTTCGGCCACGCTGGCAACAGCGCCGCGGTTTTCCCGATGCAGCGGGTCGGGGTGAACGTGTGGCCGCTCAATACCGTGCAGTTCTCCAACCATACGCAATATGGCCAGTGGGCCGGGGAAGTGCTGGCTCCGCATCAGATTCCGGAATTGGTAGAAGGAATCGCTGCAATTGGTGAGCTGGGCAATTGCGATGCCGTGTTGTCCGGCTACCTCGGCAGCGCGGCCCAGGGCCGAGCGATTCTCGCGGGCGTGGATCGAATCAAATCGATCAATCCCAAAGCGGTATACCTCTGCGACCCGGTGATGGGCCATCCGGAGAAGGGCTGTACCGTTCCAGCCGAGGTCAGCGATTTTCTGCTGGAAGAGGCGGCAGCGGTGGCCGACTTCATGTGCCCGAACCAGTTGGAGCTGAACAGCTTCTCGGGGCGCAAGGCGCAGTCACTGTTCGATTGCCTGGCCATGGCGCGAGCGCTGTTGGCGCGCGGTCCGAAGGCGGTGCTGGTCAAGCATCTGGACTATCCCGGCAAATTGGCGGATGGCTTCGAGATGTTGCTGGTGACCGCCGAAGGCAGCTGGCACCTGCGTCGGCCGCTGCTGGCGTTTCCGCGTCAGCCGGTGGGCGTTGGCGATCTGACTGCCGGGCTGTTCCTGGCGCGCGTGCTGCTGGGTGACAGTCTGGTGAGTGCCTTCGAATTCACCGCGGCGGCGGTGCATGAAGTGATGCTGGAAACCCAGGCCTGCGCCAGCTATGAGCTGGAACTGGTGCGGGCGCAGGACCGGATTGCCCATCCGCGGGTGCGGTTCGAAGCGACGGCGATCAGCCTCTGAGCTTCTCGTCGACCCCATTCGCGAGCAAGCCCGCTCCCACACTGGCTCTCTGTCGTACACGAAATCTGTGTGCACTGAAGATCCATTGTGGGAGCGGGCTTGCTCGCGAAGACGATCTAATGAACACCGTCAAACTGACTGAATAGCTCAGGCGTCGCCCTTGATGTCCTGATAACGCTTTTCCAGTTCCTGACGAATCTGCCGACGCTGCTGGGCCTGCATGTACCGACGCTTGTCTTCACTGTTCTGCGGTTGCAGCGGTGGGACTGCGGCCGGTTTGCGCTGGTCATCCACCGCGACCATGGTGAAGAAACAGCTGTTGGTGTGGCGTACCGAGCGCTCGCGGATGTTCTCGGTCACGACCTTGATGCCCACCTCCATCGAGGTGTTGCCGGTGTAGTTGACCGACGCCAGAAAGGTCACCAGTTCGCCGACGTGAATCGGCTCGCGGAAGATCACCTGATCCACCGACAGGGTCACCACATAGCGGCCGGCATAGCGGCTGGCGCAGGCGTAGGCCACTTCATCGAGGTATTTGAGCAGGGTGCCGCCGTGGACATTGCCAGAGAAATTGGCCATGTCGGGGGTCATCAATACCGTCATCGACAGCTGGGCGTTTCCGGGTTCCATAACGTACTCACGGGTTCAAGGCAGGATTCGGGGTTACACCTCTGCGGGTGCTTGGTTTTTCAAACCAACAGTTATCGGGACGCCGGGCGGATGGTCGCCGTCACTCCCGGATCGATCTGTTTCCATATATTGCACCGCCTTTCTGCCAGAAGTCGCGGTGTTACCCTTCGAAAGGCCACTCCAAGGAGCCTACGCCATGCATGCCATCAGTTTCATTCAGGATCTGGCAGTGATCATGTTGATCGCGGGTGTGGTGACCGTGCTCTTTCATCGTCTCAAACAACCGGTGGTGCTCGGCTATATCGTCGCCGGCTTCATAATCGGCCCGCACACGCCTCCGTTCAGCCTGATCCACGATGAAGCAACCATCAAGACCCTCGCCGAACTCGGGGTGATTTTCCTGATGTTCTGCCTGGGGCTGGAGTTCAGCCTGCGCAAGCTGTTCAAGGTCGGTGCCACGGCGTTCATCGCAGCGTTCCTGGAAATCGTCCTGATGATCTGGATCGGCTATGAAATCGGCCGCTGGTTCGACTGGAATACCATGGACTCGCTGTTCCTCGGCGCGATCCTGGCGATTTCCTCGACCACCATCATCGTCAAGGCGCTCAACGACCTGAAGATGAAGAACGAGCGTTTTGCACAGCTGATCTTCGGCGTGCTGATCGTCGAAGACATCCTCGGCATTGGCATCATCGCGTTGCTGTCGAGCATCGCGGTCAGCGGAACCGTCAGTTCCGGAGAAGTGTTTTCCACGGTCGGCAAGCTTTCACTGTTCATGATTGTCGCACTGGTTATTGGCATTCTGCTGGTGCCGCGGCTGCTGGCCTATGTGGCCAAGTTCGACAGCAACGAGATGCTGCTGATCACCGTACTGGGCCTGTGTTTCGGCTTCTGCCTGTTGGTGGTCAAACTTGAATACAGCATGGTCCTGGGCGCGTTCCTGATTGGCGCGATCATGGCTGAATCGCGACAACTGCTGAAGATCGAGCAGTTGATCGAGCCGGTTCGCGACTTGTTCAGTGCGATTTTCTTCGTCGCCATCGGCCTGATGCTCGACCCGATGATCCTGCTGCAATACGCCTGGCCGATCGCGGTGATCACGGTGGCAGTGGTGCTGGGCAAGATGTTGTCCTGCGGCCTCGGTGCCTTTATCGCCGGCAATGACGGACGCACCTCACTGCGCGTGGGGATGGGGCTTTCACAGATTGGCGAATTCTCTTTCATCATCGCGGCGTTGGGCATGACGCTGCAGGTCACCAGCAACTTTCTCTACCCGGTGGCGGTGGCCGTCTCGGTGATCACCACGCTGTTGACGCCGTATCTGATCCGCGCGGCCGATCCGCTGTCGATCAAGCTTGCGGCAGTGATGCCGCAGCGTCTGAGCCGTGTGCTGGGGATGTATGGCGAATGGCTGCGCAGCATTCAGCCTCAGGGCGAGGGCGCACTGTTGGCGTCGATGATCCGGCGGATTCTGTTGCAGGTAGGTGTGAATCTGGCGTTGGTGATTGCGATCTTTCTCTCGGGCGCGTTCTTCGCCGAGCGCATGTCCGTTTACCTGCAAGCCTGGGTCAGCGACCCGAGCTGGCAGAAAGCGTTGATCTGGGGCGGGGCGTTGCTGTTGTCACTGCCGTTCCTGATCGCCGCCTATCGTAAGCTCAAGGCGCTGTCGATGCTGCTGGCAGAGATGGGTGTGAAACCGGAAATGGCCGGCCGCCACACACAGCGAGTGCGTCGGGTGATCGCCGAAGTGATCCCGATACTCTCGCTGTTAGTGATTTTCCTGCTGCTGACAGCCTTGTCGGCCAGTATTCTGCCGACCAACAAGTTGCTGGTGCTGATCGTCATAGTCGCGGCCGCGGTGGCGGCGCTGCTCTGGCGCTGGTTCATCCGCGTGCATACGCGGATGCAGGTGGCTTTGCTGGAAACGCTGGACAATCACAAGGAATCGTCCGGGCATTGAACACGCGATGCATCAGGGTAAATCAGCTTTCCAGCCAGACGTCCCGCGCCCAGTGCCATACCGATTCCCAGGTTTCTTCGGCGAGCAACTCTTCCTCAGCCAGCCACAACACCACGGTGCCGTCTTCTTCGACCAGGTAATAATTGTCACCGTCCTGGCAGATCGGAATCATGCTGCGATCGACGCCAGCATCCCAGGCGTTGGCGGCAACGTCCGGCAGGTAGGTGTGGGACTGCGGATCGGTGACGGTCACCGGCTCCAGGCTGCCGTAGACCACGTCGCTGACGGTCAGCAAAAATTCTCTGAAGACGAATGGGATGTCGATGAACAGTTGCTCTTCGATTTCCACAATCTGATCTTCGTCAGGCAATTCCAAGGGGACCGGTACCGGTTCGTTGGCTTCACGCAGTTGTTCGATGATTTCTTCCACGTCCGGGATCCTCTTGCTTGATGGCGCGGTTTAGTTGGGGCGGTTTATACAGTAGCTCGCTATAGATGCAACCGCGAAATAGAAAACCCCGGCCGAGGCCGGGGTTTTATTACAACAGGTGAAACGCGGGAAGTGATCAGCCGTTCTGGCGGATACCGGCCACCAGCCAAGGCTGGTTTTCGCCCTGTGCACGTTCCATGTTCCAGCTTTCGCTGAACACTTCGCCCTGATCAAAGCGCGAGGACTTCGACACACCGCTGAAGGTCAGGGTGGCGATAGTCTTGTCCGCACGGTCATCAACGCCGTCCAGTTGTACCTGGAGGTTGTCGATGTAGGTCGACTGGAAGCCGTCGCCCAGATCGGCACGTTCGCGCTTGAGGAACTCCAGCAGTTGCGGAGTCACGAACTCGGCAATCTTGTCCATTTCGTTGGCGTCCCAATGTTGCTGCAGGGACTGGAAGTGGTTGCGGGCCGCTTCAATGAAGTTGTGTTCATTGAACCAGGCCGGCGCGTTGATCACCGGACGAGCGGCAACCGGTGCTGCCGAGCCGCCGAAGATCGAACCCATGGCTGTTGGTTTCTGTTCGAACACTTCACGCTGCATCGGCGCGCCGGCTGGAGCCATATGCTCCTGCTGCTTGCGACGACGGGCGGCGATGAAACGGAAGGCCAGGAAGGCGATGACCGCCATGATCAGGATGTCGAAGATCTGCATGCCCTGAAAGCCGTCGCCCATGAACATGGAGGCCAGCAGGCCACCGGCGGCGATACCGGCCAGAGGGCCGAGCCAGCGCGAAGCACCGCTGGCCTTGGTGGCGGCGCCAGCAGCACCGGCCGCGCCCGCAGTGGCAGCAGCGCCGCCTGCAGCAGAAGAAGGAGCCATTTGGCTGGTCTGGTGAGTCGGCGCAGCGCCGGAGCTCTTGCCGCCACCAAAGCGCTTGGCGGCATTGGCGTCGAGGCTCATCGTCAGGCCAATGCACAACGCCATGGCGATGCTAAGAAAACGTTTCATAAAGGGAATTCCCAATTTGTGGAAGGCACGCGCGCCATGTTGCACAGCTGAAGTGTTGCTGGCTAGCGGCAGAGTGTTTCGGGCTTTTGCCTGACAGGTAGTGTTCAGCCTCCGGTCACGCAATAAGACTTGTTAACTTTGGTCTGTAGGACGAGTGGATAGGTTCTGTAGGAATGACCGCAGCGGGCTGAACGCAGATAGATCGTTCCCACGCTCTGCGTGGTAACGCCGCCATGGACGCTCTGCGTCCACTGTGACGCGGAGCGTCACGGGATGCATTCCCACGCAGAGCGTGGGAACGATCAGGCCTGATTAGATCGCTTCCAGCTTGGCGTAACCCAGCATCAACCACTTGCTGCCTTCGCTGAAGTTCACCTGCACCCGCGCCTGAGCGCCGGCGCCTTCGAAATTCAGGATCACACCATCGCCGAACACCGAATGCCGCACGGTCTGACCGAGGCTGAACCCGGTGTCCGGGATCTCGCTGCCGCCGAACAGGCTGCTGGAACTCTGCTGCTGGCCACCGCCGAACGGGCGGCTGACGCTGTTGGACAGCCGCACTTCCTGAATCAGGCCTTTCGGCACTTCACGTACGAAACGCGACACCTTGTTGTAGGTCTCGCTGCCGTACAGGCGTCGGGTTTCAGCATAAGTCAGCACCAGATTCTGCATCGCCCGGGTGATACCGACGTAGGCCAAGCGGCGCTCCTCTTCAAGACGGCCGGGTTCTTCCAGGCTCATCTTGTGCGGAAACAGGCCTTCTTCCATGCCCACCAGGAACACGTAAGGGAATTCCAGGCCCTTGGCGCTGTGCAGGGTCATCAACTGAATGCTGTCTTCGTGTTCGTCGGCCTGGGTATCTCCGGCCTCCAGCGAGGCGTGACCGAGGAACGCCGCCAATGGCGACTGCTCTTCATCCTCTTCCGGGTTTTCGAAGTTACGCGCGGCGCTGACCAATTCCTCAAGGTTTTCTACCCGGGCCTGGCCTTTCTCGCCTTTCTCCGCCTGGTGGTAGGCAATCAGCCCCGATTGCTCAATGACGGTCTGAGTCATCAAATGCAGCGGCATTTCCAGGCACTTGGCGGCGAGGTTCTCGATCAGCTCCATAAATGCCCCAAGGGCACCGGCAGCGCGACCGGTCAGGCCTTTGTTCGCCACCAGCTGACGCATGGCTTCCCACATTGACACATGGCTGTGGCGCGCATGATCGCGTATGGCTTCGACGGTTTTTTCGCCAATGCCACGGGCCGGAACGTTGATCACACGCTCAAGGGCCGCATCGTTGCCACGGCCTTCCAGCAAACGCAGGTACGCCATGGCGTTCTTGATTTCTGCCCGTTCGAAGAAGCGCTGACCGCCATAAATGCGGTATGGAATGCGCTCACGCAGCAAGGCTTCTTCCAAAACGCGCGATTGGGCGTTGGAGCGGTACAAAATCGCGATATCGCTGCGAGCCAAGCCAGTTTTCAGCGCGCTTTCGATGGTTTCAACCACGTAGCGTGCTTCATCGTGTTCGTTGAACGCCGCGTACAGATTGATTGCTTCGCCTTCGCCGCCATCGGTCCACAACTCTTTGCCCATGCGCCCGGTATTGTTGGCGATCAGGGCGTTGGCGGCTTTGAGGATCCCGGCTGTGGAGCGGTAGTTTTGCTCCAGACGAATGATCTGGGCATCGGGGAAGTCGTCGGAATACTGATAAATGTTCTCGATTTTCGCGCCGCGCCAGCCATAGATCGACTGATCGTCGTCGCCGACCACCATCAGGCTGTCGCCACCCTTGGCCAGCAGACGCAACCAGGCGTACTGCACGGCGTTGGTGTCCTGGAATTCGTCCACCAGAATGTGCCGGAAGCGCTTCTGATAATGGGCGAGCAGGCCCGGGTGATCGCGCCACAGATCGAGGGCGCGCAACAGCAGTTCAGAGAAATCGATGACGCCGGCGCGCAGGCACGCGGCCTCATAGGCTTCATAAATGCTGCGCATGGTTGCCAGGAACAAATCGCCGCTGGCTTGAATATGTTGTGGGCGCAGACCTTCGTCTTTCTGCCCGTTGATGAACCACTGGGCCTGTCGGGCCGGCCAGCGTTGCTCGTCCAGACCCAGCTCGCGGATCACCCGCTTGACCAACCGTTGCTGGTCGTCGCTGTCAAGAATCTGGAAGGTCTGGCTCAGGCCGGCTTCCTGCCAGTGCGCCCGCAGCAAGCGGTGCGCCAGGCCGTGGAAGGTGCCGACCCACATGCCGGCCGGGTTGATACCCATCAGCTGCTCGATGCGATGACGCATCTCGGCAGCGGCCTTGTTGGTGAAGGTCACCGACAGAATGGAGTGGGGCGAGGCGTTTTCGACCTGGATCAACCAGGCAATACGGTGCACCAGCACTCGGGTTTTACCGGAGCCAGCACCGGCCAGGACCAACTGACGACCCACGGAGGCGGCTACGGCCTGACGTTGGGCATCGTTGAGGGAGTTCAGCAGAAGGGAGAGATCATCGCGCATCGGGGCATTCTAGGGTGCGCCGTCACACCGGGCAAACCGAGCTTTGCATTAGCCGATGAAAGAAGCACCGATGACGACCGGTCGGTCACCGGCTGCAAGCGTTGGCGGGGCTCGTCTGGCTGCTTTTGGAGTCTATGCGGGTAGCCGATATTTTTGTCTGTTTTATGACCTGAGGCAGTTTGGTCCGGGCATTTGCTTGTGTATGCTCCGTTCACAATTCGGGCTCGCATGCTCACTATAAGAACAAGAACATTGCCTATGACCCTCAGCTCCGACCTGTCGGGCCCCTCTGTGGAGCCCCGGGTTATCCGCAAACAGTACGCCATGGAAATGGCGGTAGAACGCACGCGTCTGCTGTACCAGGGCTCACTGTTGCCTACGCTGTTCATGCTGATCAACGGTCTGGTGTGCGCCGGCTTGCTCTGGAGCCCGCAGCGTTACTTCGTGGTGAGCGTCTGGCTGATCTGGTTATTGTCGCTGGTGGCGTTGCGGGTGATTCAAGTCGCGGCTTTCGATTCGGCGATTCCCAACCGTCAGGCCCATCCGGTCTGGCGTCGTATGTTCATGCTCGGCTCTGCGATGACTGGCCTGACCCTGGCCGGTGCCGGCATCGCGTTGGTGCCCGCGGACAATTTCATGCAGCAAGCCTGGGTGTTCGGCCTGATCGGCGCCGCGGCGCTCTCGGCCAGCGTCGCCTATGCCGTCAGCCTGCCGGCTTTTCTGTCCTTTACCTTGCCCTGTCTGTTGCCGGCCATCGGCTATCTGTTCTGGGGCGGGGATGAACAGGAACAGGGCTGGGGCTGGTTTGGGCTGATATTGCTGGGTTCGTTGAGCGTGGTCGCCTGGCAGGTCAATCGGCTGATCAACCAGGGGTTGTTGCGGCGCTTTCAAAATCAGGCCCTGATCGAGCACTTGCAGCAGGCGCAACGTCGCAGCGATCAGCTCAACCACGAACTGGCCAAGGAAATCGACCAGCGCCGCCGCGCCGAAGACGAATTACGTGAAACCCAGGTCGATCTCGAAAATCGGGTCGTCCAACGCAGTCTGGAGCTGGACGCGGCCAACCAGGCCCTGAGCAAGAGCGAAGCGCGGCTGGCGCTGGCGTTGAAGGCGAGCGAACTCGGTTTGTGGGACTGGAACCTGCAGACAGACGAAGTCCATCACACTCAGCTCCAGGAGTTGTTCGGGCTAGAGCCGGAATACGTGACGGCGATGCTCCGCCACCTCAAGCCGAGGCTGCACCCCGACGACTTGCCAGCGCTGAAGAGGGCGCTGGTCGAGCATTTGAAGGGCCGTACCGAGGATTATCAGATCGAATATCGAGTACGGCATAGCGATGGCCATTGGGTCTGGATCGAGGACCGTGGTCGAGCGGTTGAGCGTAGCGAAAACGGCCGGGTGATCCGTATGGTCGGCACTCGACGCGATATCAGTGCCAGCAAGCACCTGGAAGAGCAGCGTCAACTGGCGGCGACGGTGTTCGAGGCCGCCAGCGAGGGCATCGTCATTCTTGACCCTAATTACGCGCTGATTGCTGCCAATCAGGCCTTCAGTCGGGTGACTGGCTATGACATCGACGACATGCTCGGGCGCAATGTGGTCGAGTTACCCTGCAGTCGCGACGCGCGCCGGCATTACGCAGCGATTCGTCAGGCGCTGGAGCTGCACGGTAGCTGGCAAGGCGAGTTGGTCGAAACGCGCAAGAATGGCGAGTTGTATCCGCAATGGTTGCAATTGAATGCGGTGCGTGATTCACGGGGAAAAGTGAGTCATATTGTCGGCTTCTTCGCTGATCTGTCTGCTCGGCGTGAGTCCGAAGAGCGCATGCGTTACCTCGCCCATTACGACGAGCTCACGGGATTGGCCAACCGATCGTTGTTCCGCGAACGGCTGCATGAGGCTCATCAACGGGTGCGTCAGGGCGGTCGGCGTAGCCTGGCACTGCTGCACATCAATCTGGATCGATTCAAGCTGCTCAACGACAGCCTCGGCCACGAAATCGCCGATCAGTTATTGCAGAAAATGTCCCGGCGTCTGGTCAATGCGCTGCCGGAAGCGGACACCATCGCCCGGTTGTCCGGTGATGAATTTGCAGTGCTGTTCGATACCTACGGCAACCTGTCGAGCCTGGCGCGCGTGGCGACCCGATTGTCGACCAAGCTGCGTTTGCCGATCACCGTCGAGGGTCATGAATTGGTGATGAGCGCGTCCATGGGCATCAGCCTGTTACCGGACACCGCGCGGGAGATTTCTGCGCTGGTCAGCCAGTCGAACATGGCCATGCAGCATGCCAAACACTTGGGCGGCAACAACTTCCAGTTTTATACCGACAGCCTGCAAGCCAGCACGCTCGAGCGTTTGCAGCTCGAGAACCAGTTGCGCAAAGCCATCGAAGAAAAGCAGTTGAAAGTGTTTTATCAACCGAAACTCTGCCTCGCCACCGGCCGGCTGAATGCCGCCGAGGCATTGGTACGCTGGCATCACCCGACTCTGGGCCAAGTGCCGCCGGGGAGTTTCATCGGCCTGGCCGAGGAAACGGGGCTGATCGGCGCTATTGGCGAGTTCGTTTTACGCCAGGCCTGTTGGCAAGCCTGCGAGTGGCAGCGTCAGGGACTGGAGCCGATTCGGGTGTCGGTCAATCTGTCGGTGCATCAGTTGCGACAGGGGAAACTGGTGAGCCTGGTGCGCCAGGTGCTGGAGGAAACCGGCCTGGCGCCGCACTACCTGGAACTGGAGCTCACCGAAAGCCAGTTGCTGGACAGCGTCGAGCACATCATTGCGACCTTCCAGCAGTTGCGCGACCTTGGGGTGAAACTGGCCATCGACGATTTTGGCACTGGCTATTCGTCGCTGAGCTATCTCAAGCGCATCCCTGTGGACTACGTGAAAATCGATCAGGCGTTTATCCGCGGTTTGGGGGAGAGCAGTGAGGATGCGGCGATCACCCGGGCGATCATTGCCATGGCCCATGGCCTGTCGTTGAAGGTGGTGGCTGAAGGGGTGGAGCGGCCGGAGCAGCTGGAGTTTCTGAAAGTCGAGCGCTGCGATGAAGTGCAGGGGTATTTGATCAGTCGTCCGGTCGAGGCCGCCAACCTGGCCGAGCTTTTACGTCGCGACGCCAACCCTTTGTAGCAGCAGGCTTCGCCAGCTGCGACAAGGACCGAGAGGGCTACATGGAGCGCATGGCGCATGAAATGGGGGCATTGAGTTACGCATTGAGCAGGCAAAAAGCCGATTCATGTAGTATAACTACAAGCGTGCTACATCCCCGGCACCTGCCAATAACAAAGAGTCCAGCCCCTTGAATCTGCTGCAACACATCGCCCAGTCCCGCCACCTGTTACGCAAGTCGGAGCTCAAAGTCGCCGACCACGTGCTGCTTGACCCTGCGGCGGTGATGCACAGCTCCATGGCCGACCTGGCCCACAGCGTGGGCATCAGCGAGCCGACCATCGTGCGGTTTTGCCGCGCCATTGGTTGCTCCGGGTTCCAGGATTTGAAATTGAAACTGGCGCAGAGCCTGGCGGCTGGCGCGAGCTTCGGGCAGTTCGCGATCCATGAAGACGATTCAGTCGCCGATTACAGCCTGAAAATCTTCGACACCACCCTGCATACGCTGATGGAGGTTCGCGAGAAACTCGATCCGGTGGAGTTGCAGAGGGCTGTGTCGCTCATGTCTCAGGCCCAGCGTGTCGAGTTCTATGGCTTCGGTGCGTCGGGCGCAGTGGCGGCGGATGCCCAGCACAAGTTCTTCCGTTTACTGCTGACTGCAGCGGCGTATTCCGACCCGCACATGCAGGCGATGTCGGCGGTCACTTTGAAGCCGAGCGACGTGGCGATTTGTATTTCCCAATCCGGGCGTTCCAAGGACCTGTTGATCACGGCCAATCTGGTGCGCGAGAGCGGCGCTTCGCTGATCACGTTGTGCCCGAGCCAGACACCGTTGGCCGAGTTGTCGACCGTCAATCTGGCGATCGATGTGCATGAAGACACCGAAATCTATACGCCACTGACGTCGCGCATTGCGCACCTGGTAGTGATCGATGTGCTGGCGATGGGCGTGGCCATGGCCCGCGGTCCGAGCCTGGTCAATCACCTGAAAAGCGTCAAACGCAGCCTTCGCAGCTTGCGGCTGTCGCCCAAATCGGTGAAAGCGCTGGACGATTGATTCTGATCTGAGATTGCTGGAAGGTCGTTCCGACCTTCATTCGCGGGCAAGCCCGCTCCCATAAGGATCGGCGGTGTTGCGCAAAAGGCGTGAACACCACCGAACCCTGTGGGAGTGGGCTTGCCCGCGAAGGCGTCCTTAAAAATACCCCTGTCATCCGCCATTGTTCACACCTCTGTAACCCTCCCGCCGCCAAACCGTCATCCCTGGCACCTATCTTGTAACTCCCGTACTCGCCTTGGGAGACTCGAAATGGCTCAGCCCTACGAAGAACGCAACAGCGCCGTCAAAACCCGTCGCCAGCAAGAAGATCAGCGCCGCATGGAATTTCGCCGCGCCATCGAAGATCGCTGCGAACGCCGCCAGCTACTGGCCGAAATTGGCGATTTTCCTGACGATCTGGAACTCAATTACTGGCAGGCGGCTCCCGCAGCTTCCCGTCGAAACGCTCAACCAGCGCGCTGATCTGCGCCCGTTCGCTGCGGATAAACGCAAGGAATGCATGGGCCACCGGTGACAGCCGTTTGGCCTTGGCCTGCACCAGGCACCAACTGCGGTACAGCGGCAGCTCTTCGACTGGCAACTCGATCAATCCGCCGGTTGCCAATTCAAGGTTCAGGGCGTGGCGCGTCAACAGCGCCACGCCCAGACCCGCCAATACGCATTCACGCTGCGCTTCGGCCGAGGCCACCTCCTGGGTTTGGGTGAAGTGCACACGTTTCTCTTTGAAATACTCTTCGCAAGCCAGTCGCGTGCCGGAACCGTGTTCGCGCAACAGCAACGTGTAGGGCTCAAGATCCTGCAAGCGCAGCGGGCCCATGTGACACAGTGGATGATCCGGCGGCGCCACGGCGACAATCGGGTTGTTGAGGAACGGTAGAAACTCCAGCCCCATGTCCTGTGGGACCATCGACATGATCACCAGATCATCACGGTTATCCGACAGGCGCCGGATGACCTGGCCACGGTTGACCACCGTCAGGTGCAGGTTCACTTCGGGATGCTGGCGTTTGAAGGCGGCAAACAGGTGCGGTACGAAATACTTGGCGCTGGATTCCACCGCCAGTTTCAGCTGACCCTGCAGTGAGCCTTGCATGTCCGACAGCTGCATATCGAGGTTTTCCAGGCGCCCGAAAATGTCCCGGCTGGCGCGCTGCAGTGCTTCGGCCGCCTCGGTCATGTAGAGTTTTTTGCCGACATAATCGAATAACGGTTGGCCGATCAGCTCTTCGAGTTGACGAATCTGTAGGCTCACGGCAGGTTGTGTGAGAGACATTTCGTCGGCTGCACGGCTGTAGGACCTTAAGTCGCACACCTCATTGAAGATCTGCAATTGACGCAACGTCATACGCATCAATGACTTACGCATTTTCTAGAGACCCTGAGCGGAGGCTGATGCTTCAACTATAAGTCTTTGCTTATGTGTAACCCAATTATTATTCATTTTTGTTAATCCCTTGCGAAGGCTAGTGTGGAGCTGCGACTGAATTGAAACATTTGGTCACGCGTCGACCTGGTGTGACAGGTCGTGGGTACCACCGGCTCAAGGGAACCTCCAAGTGATAAAAAAGATCCTGATTGCCAACCGTGGTGAGATTGCCGTACGAATCGTGCGCGCCTGCGCCGAAATGGGCATTCGCTCGGTCGCGATCTATTCCGACGCCGACCGCCATGCCTTGCATGTGAAGCGTGCGGACGAGGCCCACAGCATCGGTGCCGAGCCACTGGCCGGCTACCTCAACCCGCGCAAGCTGGTGAATCTGGCGGTGGAAACCGGTTGCGACGCGTTGCACCCCGGCTACGGCTTCCTTTCGGAAAATGCCGAGCTGGCAGACATCTGCGCCGAACGCGGTATCAAATTCATTGGTCCATCGGCTGAAGTGATTCGCCGCATGGGCGACAAGACCGAAGCGCGCCGCAGCATGATCAAGGCTGGCGTACCGGTCACCCCGGGCACCGAAGGCAACGTGTCGGGCATCGAAGAAGCCCTGACCGAAGGCGACCGCATCGGTTACCCGGTAATGCTCAAGGCCACCTCCGGTGGTGGCGGCCGCGGCATTCGTCGCTGCAACAGTCGCGAAGAACTCGAACAAGCCTTTCCGCGGGTCATTTCCGAAGCCACCAAGGCTTTCGGTTCGGCGGAAGTGTTCCTGGAAAAATGCATCGTCAATCCGAAACACATCGAAGCGCAGATCCTCGGCGACAGCTTCGGCAACGTGGTGCACCTGTTCGAGCGTGATTGCTCGATCCAGCGTCGCAACCAGAAGCTGATCGAGATCGCTCCGAGCCCGCAACTCACCCCGGAACAGCGCGCCTACATCGGCGACCTGTCGGTGCGTGCGGCCAAGGCTGTGGGTTACGAGAACGCTGGCACCGTGGAGTTCCTGCTCGCCGAGGGCGAGGTGTACTTCATGGAAATGAACACCCGGGTGCAGGTGGAACACACCATCACCGAAGAAATTACTGGCATCGACATTGTGCGCGAGCAGATCCGCATCGCGTCCGGCCTGCCGCTTTCGGTGAAACAGGAAGACATCCAGCACCGCGGTTTCGCGTTGCAGTTCCGGATCAACGCCGAAGACCCGAAAAACAACTTCCTGCCGAGCTTCGGCAAGATCACCCGTTACTACGCGCCCGGCGGCCCTGGAGTGCGCACTGATACGGCGATCTACACCGGTTACACCATTCCGCCGTTCTACGATTCCATGTGTCTGAAACTGGTGGTCTGGGCGCTGACCTGGGAAGAGGCGATGGACCGTGGCTTGCGAGCTCTGGACGACATGCGTCTGCAAGGGGTCAAGACCACCGCCGCGTATTACCAGGAAATCCTGCGTAACCCGGAATTCCGTAGCGGCCAGTTCAACACCAGCTTCGTTGAAAGCCACCCTGAACTGACCAACTACTCGATCAAGCGCAAACCCGAAGAGCTGGCCCTGGCCATCGCCGCCGCCATCGCCGCCCACGCAGGCCTGTGAGGAATAGAACAATGAGCAAACAAATCCACGTTACCGACACAATCCTGCGCGACGCCCACCAATCGCTGCTCGCCACCCGCATGCGCACCGAAGACATGCTGCCGATCTGCGACAAGCTCGACAAAGTCGGCTACTGGTCGCTGGAATGCTGGGGCGGCGCGACCTTCGACGCCTGCGTACGCTTCCTGAAAGAAGACCCGTGGGAGCGTCTGCGCCAACTGCGCGCGGCCTTGCCTAACACGCGTCTGCAAATGCTCCTGCGTGGCCAGAACCTGCTGGGCTACCGCCATTACAGCGACGACGTGGTCAAAGCCTTCGTTGCCAAGGCGGCAGTCAATGGCATCGACGTGTTCCGCATTTTCGATGCGATGAACGACGTGCGTAACCTGCGAGTCGCCATCGAAGCGGTAAAAGCTGCCGGCAAGCATGCCCAGGGCACCATCGCCTACACCACCAGCCCGGTGCACACCATCGAGGCGTTCGTGGCCCAAGCCAAACAAATGGAAGCCATGGGTTGCGACTCCGTGGCGATCAAGGACATGGCTGGCCTGTTGACCCCGTACGCCACTGGCGAGTTGGTCAAGGCTCTGAAAAGCGAGCAATCGCTGCCCGTGTTCATTCACTCCCACGACACCGCCGGTCTGGCCGCGATGTGCCAACTCAAGGCCATCGAAAACGGCGCCGACCACATCGACACCGCAATCTCCAGCTTCGCTTGGGGCACCAGCCACCCGGGTACCGAGTCGATGGTCGCCGCCCTTAAAGGCAGCGAGTTCGACACCGGCTTGAACCTGGAACTGCTGCAAGAGATCGGTCTGTACTTCTACGCCGTGCGCAAGAAGTACCACCAGTTCGAAAGCGAATTCACCGCTGTCGACACCCGCGTTCAAGTCAACCAGGTTCCGGGCGGGATGATTTCCAACCTCGCCAACCAGTTGAAAGAGCAGGGCGCGCTGAACCGCATGAGCGAAGTGCTGGCGGAAATCCCTCGCGTTCGCGAAGACCTCGGCTTCCCGCCGCTGGTGACCCCGACCTCGCAAATCGTCGGCACCCAGGCGTTCTTCAACGTGCTGGCCGGCGAGCGCTACAAAACCATCACTAATGAAGTGAAGCTCTACCTGCAAGGCGGCTACGGCAAAGCGCCGGGCACCGTGAACGAAAAACTGCGTCGTCAGGCGATCGGCAGCGAAGAAGTGATCGACGTGCGTCCGGCCGATCTGCTCAAGCCGGAAATGACCAAACTGCGTGCCGAAATCGGTGCCGTGGCCAAGTCTGAAGAAGACGTTCTGACCTACGCCATGTTCCCGGACATCGGCCGCAAATTCCTCGAAGAACGTGCAGCCGGCACCCTCGTACCGGAGGTGCTGTTGCCAATTCCGGAAGCGGGCGGCGTGACGTCGGCCGGCGGCGAAGGCGTGCCGACCGAGTTCGTCATCGACGTTCACGGCGAAACCTACCGCGTCGACATCACTGGTGTGGGCGTCAAGTCGGAAGGCAAGCGCCACTTCTATCTGTCCATCGACGGCATGCCGGAAGAAGTGGTGTTCGAACCGCTCAACGAATTCGTCAGCGGCGGTAGCAGCAAGCGCAAGCAAGCCACTGCACCGGGCCACGTCAGCACCACCATGCCGGGCAACATCGTCGATGTCCTGGTCAAGGAAGGCGACACCGTGAAAGCCGGCCAGGCCGTGCTGATCACCGAAGCGATGAAGATGGAAACCGAAGTCCAATCGGCCATCGCCGGCAAAGTCACCGCCATCCACGTGGCCAAGGGCGACCGGGTGAACCCGGGCGAAATACTGATCGAGATCGAAGGCTGAGTTAACAGCCTCGATATACCGCTTTAAACCTCGGGGGGGCATGTGCTCCCCTTTTTTTTCGCCCGGTATTTGGGAGCGCCACAATCCTTGTGTGGGAGCGGGCTTGCTCGCGAATGCGGAGTATCAGCCAATATGAATGCTGAATGTAACGCCGCATTCGCGAGCAAGCAGGATCTCCGCACCGCCGCGCCCACAAGGCTTACTGTGCTGAATCAGTGAGACAAGGCGAGTGAATCCCGAGTAGGAGCTGCCGAAGCCTGCGATCTTTTTGCTTTAAACCTGGCTACGGCTCAAATACGCCTTCCCATAATGCCGCTCCATCCGCGCCTGAATCAGCTCCAGTCCAATCGACATCAGCCAATAAATAATCGCCGCTGTCGTGAGCATCTCGATATAGCGATAACTCGAGCGCCCATACGATTGCGCCAGGAACATCACTTCCCAAACCCCCATCACCGAAATCAGTGACGAGTCTTTGAGCATGGAAATGAACTGGTTGGTGGTGGGCGGGATGATGGTGCGCATGGCCTGGGGCAGGGTGACGCGCCAGAAGATCACGGTTTCGCGCATGCCCAGGGCCAATGACGCTTCGCGTTGGCCATGGGGGACGCCGAGGATGCCGGCGCGGAAGATTTCGCTCAGGTACGCGCCGTAGTTCAGCGACAGGGCAATGATGCCGGCGGCGATGGCGCCGGGCACGATGCCAAGTTGTGGCAGGCCGAGGTAGATCAGCAGGATCTGGATCAGCAGCGGTGTACCGCGAAAGAACGAGGCATAGAAGCTCGCGATACCGAACGCCACCGCGCTTTTCGACAACCGAGCCAAAGCCGTGATGAAGCCCAGCAGTGATGACGCCACGATCGAGCACAGGCACAAAAACAGCGTCAGCGCTGCGCCTTGCAGAAAGCCGTTGGGCGCCAGGTGCAGGCCGATCAGGTTCGGCAGTTTGTCGAGGATGATCGAGAACTTCAGGTCGAAGCTCAGGAAGAAACTCGCGAACAAGCCGAACATCGCTGCCCAGGTCAGGTACAGCCGCGTGCGGAAACCGAAAATCCGTTGCAGCATCGACTCAGCCACCGGTTGCGGCGGCTGAGGTGGTTTGGGGAAAGAAGTCATTTGCTGATGTCGGCACCGATCCATTTTTGCGACAGCTTGCTCAAGGTGCCGTCCTGTTTCAACTGGGCAAACACATCACGCACTTTGGCGTCCCACTGGGCGTCGCCTTTTTCGATGGCCACCGAGTTCGGCTCCGAGTACAGGGGCTCACCGGCGAGCTTGAAGCGCTTGTCTTCGTTCAGGCGTGGTTGTGCGGTCACCAGGTTGGTGAGAATCGCGTCCAGACGCACGCCAGTGCCCAGGCCCAAATCCTGGAACGCGACGTTGTCGGTGTCATACGGGGCGATCTGCACATTCTCGAACGGGTATTGCAGTTGGGTGTCTTCGGCGCCTTCGATCACCAGGTTTTTGTTCAGGTAGCTTTCATAGCTGGAGGCGCTGGTGAGGCCGACTTTTTTGCCGCTCAGGTCCTTGGCGCTATGAATACTGTCGTCCTTGGCGTTGACCACGATCACGGCAGGGGAGGCGTAGTACTCCACCGGGAAGTCGAAGACTTCGGCGCGGGCTTTGCTCGGGGTCATGGAGCAGATGCAGATGTCGTAACGCCCGCTCCAGCGACCGGCGGCGATCACGTCCCAGGACGGCGTTTCGAGGCGCAATTTGACGCCCAGTTTGTCCGCTACGGCCTTGGCCACGTCTACGTCGAAACCGTCGAGCTGGTTTTGATCGTTGAGGAATGAGAAGGGTGGATAGCTTTCCATCAACACGCCCACCAGTTCTTTCTTTTGCTCGATGCGGTCCAGTGTGGCGCCCGCAAAGGCTTGAGTGGAGGCAGCCAGAATCGTCAGGCCCAGGGCCAGCAGTGGTTGAAATTTCACAGTTGATCCCTGAAAAAAAGAGGTTGTTATTAACCGTACGGTGCGTATTAAATAGTTATAAGAACGACTCTGATAGTGAGTTATTTTCATAAGCTTATGAGTGAAAAGCATATGGGCGCAGGCAGCACGGTAATTCTGGATGGCGGCATGGGTCGTGAGCTGCAGCGCCGAGGGGCGCCGTTCAGGCAGCCTGAATGGTCGGCGCTGGCCTTGAGCGAAGCGCCGCAAGCGGTGGAGGCGGTGCACGCGGCTTATATCGAAAGCGGTGCCAATGTGATCACCAGCAACAGTTACGCGGTGGTGCCGTTCCATATTGGCGAAGAGCGTTTCGCGGCTGAAGGTCAGGCTCTTGCGGCGTTGGCCGGTGAGCTGGCTCGGCGTGCAGTCGATGCGGCGGGCAAACCGGTGCGCGTGGCCGGGTCATTGCCGCCGTTGTTCGGCTCCTATCGCCCGGACTTGTTCGATGCAGCGCGGGTGACTGAGCTGCTGACGCCTCTGGTCAATGGCCTGGCGCCTCATGTCGACCTGTGGCTGGCGGAAACCCAGAGCTCGATCGTCGAGGCACGGGCGATCCATGCCGGTCTGCCGAAGGATGGCAAGCCGTTCTGGCTGTCGTTTACCCTGAAGGATGAAGACGCCGACGAAGTGCCGCGTTTGCGCTCCGGTGAGCCTGTGGCTGAGGCCGCTGCAGTGGCGGCTGAGTTGGGCGTCGAGACTTTGCTGTTCAATTGCAGCCAGCCAGAAGTGATTGGCGCTGCGATTGATGCGGCGCGGGAAACCTTCGAACGCTTGGGGGTGAAGATTCACATTGGCGCGTACGCCAATGCCTTCCCGCCGCAGCCGAAAGAGGCCACGGCCAACGACGGTCTGGACCCGTTGCGCGACGATCTCGACCCGCCGGGGTATCTGCAATGGGCGGCTGATTGGCAGAAGCGTGGGGCCAGCCATTTGGGTGGTTGCTGCGGGATCGGGCCGGAGCATATTGCGGTGTTGGCGCAAAAGTTGGCTTAAAAAGAAAGATCAAAAGATCGCAGCCTTCGGCAGCTCCTACATGGGAACGCATTCCAATGTAGGAGCTGCCGAAGGCTGCGATCTTTTGCTATTGGGACTTTACCGGCACTCCGCCAACGTTTTCACCTGCCCCGACCCCGTCTGGTTCTCATCCGACAGCCATCGTTCGAACCCCGCGCCAATCGCTGGCCATTCCGAATCCAGAATCGAATACCACGCGGTGTCTCGGTTCTGACCCTTGACCACCATGTGCTGGCGGAACACCCCTTCAAAAGTGAACCCCAACCGCTGCGCCGCATACTTGGAACGGGCATTGCCGTTGTTGCATTTCCATTCCAGACGCCGATAACCCAAGACAAAGGATTCCCTGGCCAGCAGGTAAACCGCCTCGGTACTTTTCGGGGAACGCTGCATCGCTGCGCCGAAGGTCACATGGCCGATCTCGATGCGACCCTGAGCAGGGACAATCGACATCAGGCTGAGGATGCCCTGGACGTCGCCGCTGGCACGGTCGATCACCGTGAAGAAATACGGATCGCTGTTGGCCGCGTGATTGTTCAGCCAATCGTTGAAAGCGCTGCGTTCCGGGAAAGGACCATAGGGCAAATAATCCCAGAGCTTCGGATCCGAGCCCGGGCCTTCCAGGGCTTCCCACAAGCCGTCGGCGTGACGGGCCGGGTCAAGTTTTTCCAGGCGGATGAAACGCCCTTCGATCAGTTGAACCGAGGGTGGCGGAACACCTTTCCAGTCCGCGAGTGAAGTCGACATGCTGCTCTCCTTGAACCTTATAGGGCGTGGCGAAACTGGATGAAACCGGGACGCTCGGCGATGCGCTCATAGAGCTGGATCGCGGTGGCGTTGGTTTCGTGGGTCAGCCAATGAACCTTGCAGCACCCATCGGCCTTGGCCGTGGTGTAGACGAATTCGATCAGTTGCCGACCGACGCCGGTGCCGCGGGTTTCTGGCGTCACCAGCAAGTCTTGCAGATAGCAGGAGTTTTCGATGCTCCAGTTCGAGCGGTGATAGATGAAATGCACCATGCCCACCGCTTTGCCGTCGGCCCAGGCCAGCGCCCCGTGAGTCGGTTCGCTCGGGTCGAGCAGGCGCTGCCAGGTGCTCTGGGTGACTGCGTCGGGCAATTCGGTGTTGTAGAAGCGCAAGTAGGCTTGCCACAGCGGCAGCCAGGCGGCGTGATCGTCGGCGGTAACCTGGCGGATGTCGATCTGACTCATGTTCGTTCCTTATGGCATCAAGTGGGCGAGGGCCTGGTCGTGAACATCAGGGCTGGCGGCCAGCCCTTCGCGCACACCGGCGATGTCTGCGGGACTACGGTTTTGACTGAGCTTGCGTTTGCCCTCCAGCCGCTGGATCGGCAAGGCAAAACCGACGATGGCCTTGAGCATGCCGTCGATATAGTCGGCGGGGGCATCGGCAACCTTCCACGGCTGGGGGCGACCGGCTTCATGGCGCTCGGTCAATGCGCTGACCAGATCGCGCAGGCGATCGGTATCGGTGAACACTTCGCCAGTGCCATAAGCGTGTACGGCCACATAGTTCCAGGTTGGCACCACTTTGCCGTGTTCGGCTTTGGCCGGATAAAACCCTGGGCTCACATAAGCGTCGGCGGCGGCAAATATCACCAGCGCTTCAGCGCCGTTCTGCAGTTCCTTCCATTGCGCATTGGCTTTGGCGAAGTGGCCGTAGAGGGTTCCATTCGGGCCGTGGTCAGCATTCAGCAGCAGAGGCAAATGACTGGCCTGCAGGCCTTGCACACCGTGGGTGACCAAAACGCCAAGACGGGCGCCGAGGATGTGCTGATGCAGCTCATTCAAATCATTGATGGCGAAATTGCTGGGCGTATACATGGAAATATTCCTTGGCGAATGCCTGCATCCTAGGCAGGCTATTGGTCTGTTGTAAGAGCCATTAATGACCAATTTCATAGGTCCATTACCATGTCGAATACGCCGCTTCCCTCGTCGTTCAATCCGGCGGGTATCGAACTCGACCGCCGCCAGGGCCTGAGTCGTCAGCTCTATCAAGCGCTGCGGGTGCGAGTGCTCGACGGACGACTGGCCAGCGGCACACGACTGCCAGCCAGTCGCGATCTGGCGGCGGCGTTATCGATTTCCCGTAACAGCGTGGTCCGTGCCTACGATCAGCTTTACGCTGAGGGCTTCATCGAGGGGCGTGTTGGCGACGGGACTTATGTCGCGCAATTGCCTCAGGCCGCGGTGTCGGTGAAAAAATTATCCACAAAAGTATCCACAGGGTTTTCAACAGGGTTACCCACAGCCTTATCCACAAATTGGCTGGATTTACCTGTGGTTTCATCCAGTAAAGTTATCCACAGCGGTGCTTTGGGCCGGGTTGAAAAGAACCATTTGACCTTGCCTCCCAGTGGTCCGCCTCGGGCATTTCGGGTCGGCGTTCCAGCCTTCGATCTGTTTCCTTTCGAGGTCTGGGCCAAGCTGAATGCGGCTTTCTGGCGTAAGCCGGATTTAGAACAACTGTGTTACGGCGACCCAGCGGGTGATGCACGATTGCGTGGGCTGATTGCTGCGTACTTGCGCAGTTCGCGGGGCATGCAATGCACGGCTGAGCAAATTGTGATCACCAGTGGCGCACAACAGGGGATTAGCCTTTGTGCACAGTTGCTGGTGGAGCCTGGCGATGGGGTGGGGATTGAAAATCCGGGGTATCGAGCGGCGGGTCATGCGTTCGCTGTAGCCGGCGCGCGATTGCACGGGATAGCGGTGGACAGTGAGGGTATTGATTGCACCGAATTGGCGGCGCTCAGCGATTGTCGATTGGCTTACGTCACGCCGTCGCATCAGTACCCGACCGGGGTGGTCATGAGTCTGGCGCGACGTCTTGAATTGTTGGCCTGGGCCGAACGCACCCAAGGGTGGATCGTCGAGGATGACTACGATGGCGAATACCGTTACAGCGGTGCACCACTAGCGCCGTTGGCTGCACTGGATCGACAGGGGCGGGTGCTGTATGTCGGAACCTTCGGCAAGGTCGCATTCCCGGCATTAAGACTGGGTTATCTGGTGTTGCCGCCCGGATTGGTTGAGGCGTTCTCCCAGCGTCGTGCGGTGGACGTACGGCACTCGGAGGTCAGCACCCAGGCGGTAATGGCCGAGTTCATGGCCGCCGGGCATTTCCAGCGGCATATCCGACGTATGCGCCGCGCTGCGTTGAGTCGGCGTAACGTGTTGCTCAATGGCTGGCCTGTGGATATCCCGGGCGTCGGTAAGCTGCCCAGCGTGGCGGCCGGTTTGCACCTGACGGTACGTGTCGACAGCGTGACTCGTGAGCGCGAATTGATTGAACAAGCCACCAGCGTCGGGGTGGAGATCAATGGTTTGAGCAGTTATTGGCTGCCAGACACGACGCTTCCCGAGGACCAGCGAGCGGGGCTGGTCCTGGGGTTCGCCGCAGTGCCGGAGACGGCTATCGAATCGGCACTGGCGAGGCTCAAAGAGATCTGGCGCCCGGTGTGAGTCGCGCCGCCCGGATCAGGTGCCGGACTTGATCTTGGTCCAGGCCCGGGTCCGCGCCCGCTCGGCATCGCGAGGCAACGGTTGCAGGGTGTACAGCGTGCTCATCGCCGCTTCGGTCGGGTACAGGTTCGGGTTGTTGCGGATCGCCGGGTCGACCATTTCCGTGGCGTCCTTGTTCGGGTTCGGATAGCCGACGAAGTCGCTGACCGGTGCAATGACCTGGGGTTGCAGCAGGTAGTTGATGAAGGTGTAGGCGTCTTCCGGGTTTTTCGCGCCTTTGGGGATCGCGAGCATGTCGAACCAGATCGGCGCGCCTTCTTTGGGCAGGCGCATGTCGACGATCACGCCATTCTTGGCTTCCTTGGCGCGGTTGGCGGCCTGGGAGAAGCTGCCGGAGTAACCGACCGCGACGCAGATGTCACCGTTGGCGATGTCGGCCATGTACTTGGACGAATGGAAGTAGGTGATGTACGGACGGATCTTCATCAGCAGCGCTTCAGCCTTGGCGTAGTCCGCCGGCTTCTTGCTGTTGGGGTCCAGGCCCAGGTGTTGCAGGGCCAGCGGCAGGATCTCTGACGGCGAGTCGAGCAGGGCTACGCCGCACTGTTTGAGTTTGCTGATGTTCTCTTCCTTGAAGATCAGGTCCCAGCTATCCACCGGTGCGTTGTCGCCCAAAGCTGCCTTGATCTTGTCCGGGTTGAAGCCGATCAGGATGGTCCCGTACATGTACGGCACGGCGAATTTGTTGCCCGGGTCGTTGGCTTCGATCAACTTCATCAGCTTGGGATCGAGGTGATTCCAGTTCGGCAGTTTGCTGCGGTCCAGCGGCTGGAACACCCCGGCCTCGATCTGCTTGGCGAGGAACACATTGGACGGCACCACCACGTCGTAACCGGAGTTGCCGGTCAGCAGCTTGGCCTCCAGTGCTTCGTTGGTGTCGAAGATGTCGTAGACCAGTTTGGTCTGGGTGTTCTGGGCCTTGAAATCTTCCAGCGCTTTGGGGGTGATGTAGTCAAACCAGTTGTACACCCGCAACGTGCGCTCTTCGGCGTGAACGGCACCACTGAATACGGTGGCGTATAGCACTGGAACGATAAGACGCTTGAGTCGATTCATTGTTCTAATTCCTCATTGGGCGCTTTCAAAACCTTCGAGAACGTTCACGGCGTTGATGCCGATTTCTTCTACGGCGTAACCGCCTTCCATCACGAACAGCGTCGGCTTGCCGAGGCCCGCGATGCGCGCGCCCATCGCCAGGTAATCCGGGCTGTCGAGTTTGAATTGGGAGATCGGGTCGTCCTTGAACGTATCGACGCCCAGGGATACGACGACGATGTCGGCGCCGTACTGTTCGATCTCTTTGCAGGCCTGCTCCAGCGCCGCGCTCCAGCGGTCCCAGCCTGAGCCGGCGGGCAAAGGGTAGTTGAAGTTGAACCCTTCACCCGGGCCTTCACCGTGTTCGTCTTCGTAGCCGAGGAAGAACGGAAACTCGGCTTCCGGATGGCCGTGGATCGAGGTGAACAGCACGTCGCTGCGTTCATAGAAAATCGATTGGGTGCCGTTGCCGTGGTGGTAATCGACATCGAGGATCGCGACCTTTTCGTGGCCCTGATCGAGGAATGCCTGAGCGGCGATGGCAGCGTTGTTGAGGTAGCAATAACCGCCCATCAAGTCGCTGGCGGCATGGTGTCCCGGTGGACGGCACAAGGCGAAGGCACTGCGGGCACCGCGCTGGATTTGCGCTTGGGCCGTGAGCGCAACTTGCGCCGCGCTATACGCGGCTTGCCAGGTGCCGGCGGTAATCGGTGCACCGCCGTCGAAACTGTAATAGCCGAGCTGGCCGTGCAGGCTGGTGGGCATGACCCGGCGCAACGTGCGAGCTGGCCAGGTGTAGGGCAGCAAGTCGCCGTCGGTATTGAATTCGGTCCAGCGCGCCCAGGCCCCTTTGAAGAAGTCGAGGTAATCGCGGCTGTGGATGCGCTCGATCGGTCCGAGGCCGAAATCCTGAGGCGCCTCGACCGGGCCCAGATGGCGGGACTGTACGCGTGCCAGCACATGGTCGGCCCGCGAGGGCATTTCGAAGCAGGGCATCAGTTGCCCGTCCATCAATTCACAACGGCCGTGATGCAGGTGGTGATCGTGCGAGTAGATCGTCAGCATTCTTGTTCTCCGCAGGCTGATTGGTTGCACACAGTCTTGCGGCGGGCGGCGTTTGGGAGAACGGCAGGAAAGGCCAAAAGGGGATCGATATGGCCAAAAGATTTGACCGAAATTCGCCCCTTATTGGTGCTGCGATGCTCCCGTGTCAGGCGTGGAATGCCGAACCTGTGGGAGCGGGCTTGCCCGCGAAAGCGGTGGCCCAGCCAATGGAGATGCGTCGAATGTACTGGCCTCTTCGCGGGCAAGCCCGCTCCCACAGGGGTTATCGGTGTGGCCTGAACTGGCTGGGTGCCACGCCACTCCAGCGCACAAACGCATGGCGGAAACTTGCGGTCTCGCTGAACCCCAACGCCTCGGCAATCCGATAGATCGGCAATTGATCTTCGCAGAGCATTCGCTTGGCCTGCTCGAAGCGCAATTCATCGAGCAGTTCCTGATAGCTGCAGCCCAGGTCCTTCAGATGTCGACGCAGGGTGCGCGCCGAGCAGTTCAACTGTTCGGCCAGCCCATCCAGGCCCGGGGCGGCGTTGAGTTGCGCAGCGAGTAGTTGGCGGATACGCCCGAGCCAGGCCTGGCGCCCGGTGAACTCGGTGTTTTGCTTGCGACAGCGTTCGGCCATGGCCTGGTGCGTGATGGCGTCGGCCAGAGGCAGGGGTTGTTCGAGCCAGCGCTTATCGAAGGCAAAGGCATTGGACACAGCATCGAACTGCAAGGGGCAGTCGAAACGCTCGGCGTAGCGCGCCTGATAATCCGGCGCCGGGTGTTCGAAGCGGGCGCCGAGCAGCGGCAGAGGGTGGCCGAGCAAGTCTTCGCAGGTGACTTTCATCGAGACCAGGCAAAACTCAACATTGAAGGGCGCCAGCGCCGGATTCTCCCGATAGTCGCCCGCGGTGAGCCAGATGCGCTCGCCATCCTCTTCCAGACTCAACTCGAACAGTGTTCCCAATAGCGCCGGATAGTGCAGCGCCAACCGCAAGGCGTCACCTAAAGTGGCGCTGGTGAGTAAGGCGTACCCGAGCATGCCGTAGGACGAAACATGCATTCGCCGGCCCAGTTCCAGGCCGATATCGCGACGTAACGCGACGGCGTTGGCACAAACCAGCATCTCTTGATTGGTGGTGATGCGCGTGTCCGCCCGGCTCAGATCCGCCGCGCTGATGCCGCTGCCTGCCAATAACGCTTCGCTGGACAGGCCTTCGGCCTTGAAGGTGTTGAGCACCAGGGAGACGGCATTGAGGGTGGTGAGGTGAGAGTGGAGCATGGGGTGTTCCAGTCTTTAAGTAACTGGAAGCGAGCAAGTTATATGCCCAACGACGATCCTGTGGGAGCGAGCTTGCTCGCGAAAGCGTCCTGTCAGTCACATTGATGCAGGATATGCTGCCGTCTTCGCGAGCAAGCCCGCTCCCACAGGGTTTTGTGTTGTGTCAGCTCAATTCAGCTCAGTTCGCCGCACAGGTCGAGCTCAACCAGCCGTCGAACTTCAGTGGTCTCAAGCCCTGCACCCAGTAGGGCATGCAATTTGCCGAATGCCGCCTCGCGAGTCATGCCGCCACCGGACAACACACCGGCGTCACGCAAGCGGCTGCCCGCCTCGTACACGTCGAGCTGCACACCACCTTCATGGCATTGCGTAACCGCGACCACCACCACACCTTTGTCCCGCGCCCGTTCCAGGCTGGCGAGAAACGCGGGGTTGTCGCTTGGCCCGGTACCGCTGCCATAACATTCCAGCACCAGGCCCTGAATACCGCTGTTGAGCAAGCCATCCAGTTGCTCGGCGCCGATGCCGGGGAACAGGGGTAGCGCTGCGACCTTCGCCAGCTGTTTAGGCTGGTTGTAGTTCAGCTGCGCCGGCACGGAAGTCGCCTTCACGCCGCCGCCCTGACGCTCCAGCCGTTTGAACGGATGACGGCCGAAACTGCGAACCTTGGCGCAACGGGTCGGGTCGAGCAGTTCGCTGTGGAAATACAGATGAACGCCCGGCGCCAAGCCCTGGCCCAGAGCAACCAACGCACCGCTGAGGTTTTCCCAGGCATCGCTGTCGGTCACGCCGGCCGGCAACATGGAGCCGGTGAACACAACGCGGGCATGCAGGCCGAGCAGCTGAAAGCTCATGGCCGCGGCGCTGTAGGCCAGGGTGTCGGTGCCATGCAGGATCAACACGCTGTCACAGCCCTGGACATCAACGGCGTCGACCACCGCTTCACGCAGTTGCTGCCAGTAGGCGGGCGTCATGTTGGCGCTGTCGATCAGTGGCGCCATCTCGCGAAAGCGCCATTGCGGCACCACCAGTTCAGGCTGGCTGTGCAGATACTCGCGCATCCGCGCTTCGAAACCGGACGCCGGGGCCAGCCCGTGGGCACTGGCTTGCATGCCGATGGTGCCGCCGGTGTAGAGCACCATGACGTGCTGGGCAGCAGGAAAAGTCGAGGAATTCATGGAGGTTCTCCGAAAACGATGTGGGAGCGAGCCTGCTCGCGATGGCAGCGATGCGGTCTCAAGCTCGAACCAGAACGGCAGCATCAAAAAAGCTGCCACAACCTACGACCGAGCATGACGCCGGTCGCAAGCTGTGTCACGCCGGGCGCAGAGGGTGCGCCCGGTTTTTTACCGATCAGCGTTGCGCTGCGGTCACGCCTTGCGGCTCGGCTGCGGCCGTAGGAGCGGCGGCTGGCGGATTGGCCGGCCAGGCTTTCAGGTCCAGGTCCAGATCCGGGAATTTGCTCGAATCGAACACCGGGGTCTTGATGCCGGCAGCGCGCTGGTCATCGTAGTCACGCAGGATGCGCATGCCGACCTTGAACAGCAGGAACAGCGCGATCAGGTTAACGAACGCCAGCATTGTCATGGTGATGTCGGCGAAGGCGAACACGGTGCCGAGGTTTTCGATGGCACCCCAGAAAATCAATACCAGTACCAGCGCGCGGTAGCCGATCAGCGCCTTGCGGTTTTCACCGACCATGAAGCGCAGGTTGTTCTCGCCCAGATAGTAGTTGTAGAGGATCGAGGTGAACACGAACAATGCCAGGGCCACGGAGATGAACATCCGGCCCCAGTCACCGACCACGGCAGCCAGGGAGTTTTGGGTCAGGGCAATGCCGTCGCCTTCAAAGCCCGGGGTGTAGAAGCCCGACAGCAGGATCAGCAACGCGGTGCAGGTGCAGATCACGAAGGTGTCGAGGAACACGCTGAACGCTTGAACCACGCCTTGCGAGACCGGGTGCTCGACCGAGGCCACTGCGGCCACGTTCGGCGCACTGCCCAGGCCTGCTTCGTTGGCGAACACGCCGCGCTTCACGCCCATGACGATGGCGCTGCCGATCAGGCCGCCGAACGCCTGGTCCAGACCGAAGGCGCTTTTGACGATGGTCATCAACATGCCCGGAACGTGATCGAACTGCAGCACGATCACGTAGATGGTCACGCCGATGTACACCAGGGTTTTCACCGGTACCAGCAGGTCAGCGACCTTGGCGATCCGCTTGATACCGCCGATGAACACCAGACCCAGCAATACCGCCAGGCCCAGCCCGGTGTAAGTGGTGTCGAGGCCGAAGGCATTGTTCAGCGAGTGGGTTACGGCGTGGGCTTGCAGGCCGTTGAAGGCGAAGCCGAAGGTGATCAGCAGCAGGAACGCCATGATCATGCCCAACCAGCGTTTCTGCAGGCCGTGCTGAATGTAGAAGGACGGGCCGCCACGGAACTGGCCTTCGGAGTCGCAGCGCTTGTAGAGCTGGCCGAGGGAGCATTCGAAGAAGCTGCTGGACATGCCGACCAGCGCGGTCACCCACATCCAGAACACGGCACCGGGGCCACCGAGGGTCACGGCAATGCCGACACCGGCGATGTTACCCGCACCGACGCGGCCGGCGAGGCTGAGCATCAGGGCCTGGAACGAGCTGAGTTGACCGGCGCTGCTGCGCAAGCTGTCACGGAACACCGCGAACATGTGGAAGAAATGACGGAACTGGACGAAACGCGAGCGGATCGTGAAGTAGCTACCGAGCCCAACAATGAGCACGATCAGTACTTTCCCTGAGAGGAAGTCGTTGATGACTTCGAGCATGGATTATTCCTCGCTATTTTTTGTGTGTGCGAATGCTGGGTGGTTGACACATCGCGTTACACCCGCTTGTGCGCGGCACAACAGGTGAGGCGAAGGTTCGTCCCGGTTCCATTTCGCGGGTTTGTTATTAGTTCGGGTTCGCATGGGTTTGGGCCTCGTTACCGACGACCGCTCACGCGAAGAGGGCCGGCACTATACATAGGAGAGTGCCATCCGTCTGCACGGTTGTGGTGCAAGCGACGAAACGAAGCTTTGAAACACCCGACGTTACCGGCGTCGGGCTTATGTAGAAGCTGCTCTTTTGTGGGAGCGGGCTTGCTCGCGAATGCGGTTTGATATCCACCATTGCGGGTGACTGACGCACCGCCTTCGCGAGCAAACCCGCTCCCACATTTTTCAGCTTCCAGACATTCTGTTTGTGGCTGCCAAAGAGTTAAAAAAAAGGGCTTGAGGGAGTAAATCCCCAAGCCCTCAAAAGGTGAGAGGTGTCTAGTCCCTCGACCTGGTGAGCGTGCTCTTCAAAAGAGCCGGCGTTTGGTCAAGCCTTCAGAGGCACCAGACGCGGAGCAATCATGTTTTCCGGGCGCAGGATGTCGGCGAGCATTTCTTCGTCGAGCAAGCCTTCTTCGCGCACCAGTTCCAGCACGCCGCGGCCGCTTTCAAGCGCGATACGGGCAATGCGAGTGGCGTTTTCATAGCCGATGTACGGGTTCAGTGCGGTGACCAGGCCGATCGAGTGTTCGACCAGTTCACGGCAGCGCTCTTCGTTGGCGGTGATGCCGACGATGCAGTGCTCGCGCAGCATGTCCATGGCGCGCTGCAGCAGGCGGATCGAGTCGAAGATCTTGAAAGCGATCAGCGGCTCCATCACGTTCAATTGCAGCTGGCCGCCTTCGGCCGCGATGGTCAGGGCCAGGTCGTTGCCGATGATCTGGAACGCCACCTGGTTCACGGCTTCCGGGATTACCGGGTTGACCTTGCCTGGCATGATCGAGCTGCCTGGCTGACGCGCTGGCAGGTTGATTTCGTTGATGCCGGTGCGTGGGCCGCTGGACAGCAGACGCAGGTCGTTGCAGATCTTCGACAGCTTGACCGCGGTGCGCTTGAGCATGCCGGAGAACAGCACGAAGGCGCCCATGTCGGAGGTGGCTTCGATCAGGTCGGCGGCTGGCACCAGTGGGTGACCGCTGATGGTCGCCAGGCGTTGCACGGCCAGGTGCTGGTAGCGCGGGTCGGCGTTGATGCCGGTGCCGATCGCGGTGCCGCCCAGGTTCACTTCGGTCAGCAGCTCTGGCGCCAGCGTCTTCAGGCGTGCCAGGTCTTCGCCCAATGTGGTGGCGAAGGCGCGGAATTCCTGGCCCAGGGTCATTGGCACGGCGTCTTGCAGCTGGGTGCGACCCATTTTCAGAACGTGGTTGAACTCTTGACCCTTGGCGGCGAACGACTGGATCAGGCTGTCGAGGCTGGCCAGCAGCGCGTCGTGACCCAGCAGCAGACCCAGACGGATCGCGGTCGGGTAGGCGTCGTTGGTCGACTGCGCCATGTTGACGTCGTTGTTCGGGTGCAGGTACTGGTATTCGCCCTTGCTGTGGCCCATGGCCTCCAGCGCGATGTTGGCGATGACTTCGTTGGCATTCATGTTGGTCGAAGTGCCAGCGCCGCCTTGAATCATGTCCACCACGAATTCTTCGTGGAAATCGCCGCGGATCAATCGGGCACAAGCTTCGCTGATAGCAGCGTGCTTGGCTTCGCTCAGGTGACCCAACTCGCGGTTGGCGTCAGCGGCGGCCTGCTTGACCATTGCCAGACCGACAACCAGTTTCGGGTAATGCGAAATCGGAACGCCAGAGAGGCGGAAGTTGTTCACCGCTCGCAGGGTCTGGATGCCGTAATACGCTTGAGCAGGTACTTCGAGTACGCCAAGCAGGTCTTTTTCTGTGCGGAAAGATGCAGCGGAGGACATGATAGAAATCATCTCGATATGGACCCGGTCTGTGCCGGAACACTGCAAATGCTAGGCTTGTGAAGAATTTTGGGCCAATGCTGTTAAACACTAGCCTATGCACATTCGGCATAATGCCCGTGTGACGCCGCGTGTGCGGCGAGCGTGTGACCTAAATTGGTGCGTGTCCGGGAGGGCGTGATGAATCTGGAAAGTAAATGGCTCGAGGACTTTAGTGCTCTGGCTGCCACCCGCAGCTTCTCCCAGGCAGCTGAACGACGTTTCGTGACTCAGCCGGCATTCAGTCGACGGATCCGCAGCCTCGAAGCCGCGCTGGGGCTGACCCTGGTGAATCGCTCTCGCACGCCGGTCGAGCTGACGGCGGCGGGGCAGTTGTTTCTCGTTACCGCGCGAACCGTGGTCGAACAGCTGGGTGAAGTGCTGCGCCACCTTCATCACCTGGAAGGCGGGCAGGGCGAGGTGATGCAAGTCGCCGCCGCGCACTCCCTGGCGCTGGGTTTCTTCCCGCGCTGGATCGCGCAGTTGCGCAACGAAGGGCTGAACATCGCCACGCGACTGGTGGCGACCAACGTTGGCGATGCGGTGCATGCATTGCGCGAAGGCGGCTGCGATTTGATGCTGGCGTTTTATGACCCGGACTCCGCGATGCAAATGGACCCGGAGATTTTTCCGTCGCTGCATCTGGGAGACACCGAAATGCTCCCTGTCTGCGCCGCCGATGCCGATGGCAAACCATTATTCGACCTGGAAGGCGAAACCAGCGTGCCGCTGTTGGCCTACAGTGCCGGTGCGTTTCTCGGGCGCTCGGTCAACATGCTGTTGCGCCAGCGGGCCCTCAGGTTTACCACTATTTACGAAACCGCCATGGCCGACAGCCTGAAAAGCATGGCGCTGGAAGGCCTTGGCATCGCCTGGGTACCGCAACTGAGCGTGCGCGCCGAACTGGCTCGCGGTGAGTTAGTCGTCTGCGGCGGCCCGCAATGGCATGTGCCACTGGAGATCCGTCTGTACCGCTGCGCATTGGTGCGCAAGGCCAATGTGCGGTTGCTCTGGCGCAAGCTTGAAGGTGGTGCAGCCCAAGGCACGACGGGTATCTGAGACCAATGAAGATCCAATGTGGGAGCGGGGGGGGGGGGGGGGGGGGGGGGGGGGGGGGGGGGGGGGGGGGGGGGGGGGGGGG